>NZ_CP089291.1:3522093-3855741 GCF_022818495.1 Fodinisporobacter ferrooxydans
AATGCGATTGGAAACAGGGGAATTTGTCGTGCAATTTTTGCTTGAAAAAACCTATGCCATGCTGCCATATGTAAGCATCAAAAAACGCCGCGTCGGCCATGTCGGCTATCCCCTTGTGTCAATCGCCGCATGCAAGCAATCGGATCGCATTCATGCAGCTTTTAGCGGTGTCTGTGCATTCCCTTTCCGCTCCAAAGAAATCGAAGATGAATTAAGCCAATCGGCTGTTTCCTACGATACCCGCATTGAAAGAGCCGTCAAACATTTGCCGGCGCCCGTTCTAAAGAACGTGGAAGGTGCTGCCGATTATCGTGAATTTGTTTTCAAACAAGCGTTGCGTGAGACATTGGAACGACTGGATGGTGTATGACACATGTGGAACGCCACAAAAGGAAAAGTGGAAGTGGAGCTTACCGTCAATGACGAGCAGCATCGGATTGTGATTCGGACGGCAGACACGCTTTTGTATACATTGCGAGACCAACTGGGTCTTACAGGCACGAAGATCGGATGCGAAAATGGCGATTGCGGCGCATGTACAGTCCTGATCGATGGGTACCCGATAAAATCCTGTCTGATGCTGACAGTGGAAGCGGTAGGCCAATCCATAACAACCATTGAAGGGCTGAAAGATTCCCCGATACAGCAGGCATTTCTCGCAACAGAGGCATTTCAGTGCGGATTTTGTACGCCTGGTTTTATCATGAATGGCCAGGGACTGTTGGCAAACGCACCGAACGCTACAGATGAAGAGATCCGTGAATGGCTGGAATCCAACATCTGCAGGTGTACCGGTTATGAAGAAATCGAGCAAGCCATCAAAAGGGTGCTTGCGGAAAATAAAACACTTGCGGAAACCAGAAAAAGGGATCCGTTTCCCCACGAAACGTAATCCATTCCTCGAAGCGCAGGAATCGGATGTAAAGAATCAGACAGGGATCGGATGTAAAGAATCAGACAGGGATCGGATGTAAAGAATCAGACAGGGATCGGATGTAAAGAATCCGATATGATAGAAAGAATGAAATAAAGGATGAGAGTGCTGTGGAGAGCATGTATCCGATTTTGCAAACACTAAAACAGACAGATCAACCGGCCGTACTTGCAACGATTCTCGAAGTGGCCGGTTCTTCCTATCGAAAACAAGGCACATCGATGTTGTTTTTGGACGATGGAAGGCAAGTGGGAATTCTCAGCGGAGGTTGTTTGGAAACCGATCTGGCCGCGCGTGTGCCAAGGATTCTGCAAGAAGGGGAACCATTTCTTTGGGAATACGATTTGCGCCATGAAGAAGATTGGAATTGGGGCCAGGGCAGCGGGTGCAATGGCAGAATTCTCGTCATCATGGAAGTCGTCGATCCCCATATGCGTGAATTTCTCACACAGGCAAACAGCTTTCTTGAGGAGGGAATACCGGTTGTGATGGCAAAAGAATTCACGCTGGATCGAGAAAGAAAAGGATTTGGGATGTTTCCGTTGAAAAAGGAACTCATTCAAAAAGAACTCACCGGAACGTGGCATGGGGAATGCTCCGCGAATTTGCAAGAGTGGATAAAGATTCAAATATCAGCCGAAAAACCGATGGAATCCGGTTTTCATCGTTTGTCAGCCGGCAATGCCAGCATTTTTACACAAGTCTGGCAGCCGCGCCCCCGTTTGATCATCTGGGGAGGAGGGAATGACGCAAAGCCATTGGTCGCATTTGCTGCTGCAGCCGGATTTCAGGTGATTGTGGCAGATTGGCGTCCCGATTTTTGTCATGCTGCCCGCTTTCCCGAAGCAGAACAATGTTTGATCGGCTTTCCTGCACAGATTGTCAACCAATTGGCATGTACGTCCCGTGATTTTGTTTTGTTAATGTCCCATCATTTTCAGAAGGATCAGGAATTTTTGCGTTTGCTGCTTGAGCAGCCATTACAGTATTTGGGTATTCTAGGTTCCAGGGATCGGATCGCACGCGTATTCCAATCCCAAAACGTACCCGAATATGTGCACGCTCCCGTAGGCCTGTCGATTGGCGCAGAAGGGCCGGAGGAAATTGCGGTCAGCATTTTGGCTGAAATGATTCAAAAGAAGAATACGAATCGACGATAAGGGTATAAAGATAAGGGTATCAATCAGTAAGGGTAGAATGGAGCCGAAATTGTCTATACTGGTATCGAATCTTGTATTTCTAAACTTTTTCTAACTTTTTCTTTTCCCCTATAGACCGGATCGCAAAAGATTTGTAACATAGACTGTGAGTTGCAAGATTTCGACAATATGAGACAATGAAGGGTGTATAGCATTTGCACCGAATGGAATAGGAGACATGCCATGAATCGTTTATTTAAAGGGTTTTCCATTGTATCTACCATACTTATGTTCTTGGTGATGATCGCCGGAACACTTGTCACAAATACAGATTCGGCACAAGGTTGCGGCAGCGATTGGCCGTTATGCAACGGAAGATTTGTACCGGAATACACGTTGCAATCGTTCGTCGAATATACACATCGGCTGGTTACAGGAATTGCGGGCATCGCCGTCATCGTTTTTGCCATTTGGGCTTGGCGGCGATACCGGGGGGATCGAACGGTAGCTTTTCTTGCATTGTTCGGTTGCTTTTTTATCATACTCGAATCCCTGCTCGGTGCTGCTGCTGTGCTGTGGCCGCAAAGCCCGCCTGTTTTGGCGCTGCATTTCGGGTTTTCCCTGCTGGCATTTACAGGCGTGTGCCTGCTTACGGTTTATACGCTGCAAATCGATCGGCAAAGCACCTATCAGCGATACCAGGTGTCCGGCGGGTTTCGCAAGTTTCTTTTCTTTGTCGTCGTTTACACATACGCCACGATTTATTCCGGGGCGTTTGTCCGTCATTCCGGTGCGAGCCTTGTCAATACAAGTGTGCTTGGTTCCTGGAATATCAGTGAATGGTTCAGCAATCGTCTGCTCTTGGTGCAGATGCTGCATCGATCGGCAGCCGGTCTGCTCTTTGTGTTTATCCTGATTATCTTTTTTTATGCACGACGGACGTATCGATTCCGGCGGCCTGACATTGTCATGGCAAGCACGTTGTCAGTGCTATTTGTCATATTGCAAATTGCAGCCGGCATCTATGCGATCAAATCCAATCTGCACATCTATTCGACAGTCCTTCACTCTACATTCATTACACTGCTGTTCGCAACGTTAAGTTACCTTTGTATGCAATCGATACACAAAGGAACGATTCGGCGGTAATTGCGAACCTGGAAATTCATAAACCCGAATCGAGTCCAAAATTGAGCCCCCAAAAGGGGCTTTTTTTCTTGTGGAACCAGCAGTCAAGTTTGAGAAATGGATACGAGTGCAACTTTGGAAAGAAGAAAAATTTGCAAATGGACTATTACAAAATGGCCATGAATTTGAGATACTACTATGGATTGGAAGCAAACGGACAATTGAGTGAAAACAACGCATATAGAAAAAAGCAGGGGAGATGGATTGTGAAAATAGGCTATCGAACAGTAAAAACGGCGATTGGAGTGTTTGTTTCTATTTTTCTTGCCCAATGGCTGGGGCTTACATTTCCGACAGCGGCCGGCATTTTGACGATTCTTTCGATTCAGATTACGAGAAAACGATCCTTGAAAAACGCATATGCAAGATTTTTGGCCTGTTTGCTGGGACTTGTGTTTGGATTTCTGTTTTTTAAACTTTTCGGGTACCATCCTTGGAGCTTGCTTCTTTTGACGCTATGCTTCGTGCCGTTTTTGGTCAAATGCCGGGTGCAAGAAGGATTTGTCAGCGCCTTTGTGATCGTGCTCCATCTGTACACGGTAAAAACATTTACGCTTGCTTTTCTCGTCAATGAGGTATCGATTATGGGAATCGGAATCGGGACCGGACTGCTTATGAATTTATATATGCCGAATATCGAACGAGATCTGCAAACGTATCAGCAAAAGATTGAGGAAAATTTTCGTACGATCATGAAAGAGTTGGCAGTTTATTTGAAAAATCATGAAAGCATGTGGGATGGAAAAGAAATGCTGGAAACGTCTGATCTTATCAATCAGGCGAAAAGTCTGGCGATTCGCAATGTGGAAAACCATCTGCTTCGGAATACCGACCGGTATTATCACTATTTTCAAATGCGGGAAGAGCAATTTAAGCTATTGGAGCGTGTCGTTCCATTGATTTCGACGTTATCCTACTCGGTGCCGCAGGGGGAAAAAATCGCCGATTTTCTGGAACATTTAAGCGAAAATATTCATCCGGGCAATACCGCACATATTTTTTTGGACCAACTTCGGAAAATCACAGAGGAAATCAAAAAAACGGAATTGCCGAAGACGCGGGAAGAGTTTGAAATCCGTGCGACACTCTTTGATTTTTTGCGGGAAATGGAACGGTATTTGCTGATCAAACATAAATTCAGGCCATAAAGAATTTCCTTGAAACCATAAAAATCCTGTTAAATCAATCACTTCTTAATGAATCCCTTTGATTGCTTTTGAATCATTGCCCCCGGGACATTCACCCAATTTTTTCGCCCGACATAGTATAAGGCATACTCGTGAAGATGAGGTGAGAGTCGATTTGCGAGTACCTTATCCAAGTAGGGGGTTCACGAAATGTGGAATCTGGGAACATTGATAAAACGCTGGATTGCGGCAATTGCTTCGGTCGGCTTGTTCGCATCCGTTGTTCTTGCCGGGTGCGGCACAGCAACTGGAAGCTCCTCAGCATCCGGCAGTCCTTCCGCAACTGCCAGCCAAGCGAATGGCAGCCATTCGCTTACAACGGTGAAAGTCGCCATGGATAATGCTCCTGCCGAGGCGGGCCTTATTTTGGGGATGAAGCTCGGCTATTTTGAAAAAGAAGGAATCAAAGTCGATTATGAAAAATTTGCATCCGGTACCGATATGCTGACATCCCTGGCTGCCGGGCAGGTGGATGTGGCGCGGACCGTTATCAGCGCAGGCTTGTTTAATGCGGCTGCACGGGGTGTGGACATTCGCATCGTAGCAGATGGCGGCCAGAACTTTCCCGACAAACCGTACTTTGCGCTGGTTGTTGCCAAAAAACTCGCCGACAAAGTCAAAGACTTTAAGGATTTAAAAGGATTGCGGGTCGGGATTGCTTCCAAAGGTTCCATCAATGAGTTGTTTTTAAGCAAAGCATTGGAAAAAGCCGGATTGACGACAAAAGATGTCAAGGAAGTCGTGGTCGACTCCTTTCCGGACTTGCTTACAGGTGTGAAAACAGGAGCGATCGATGCGGCTGTCCAGATTGAACCACTCATTACCAGCGGTGTCGATCAAGGCGTCTATTCCTGGTGGATCAATCCAAAAGAGTATGCGCCAAATGAAGAGGTCTCCACAATCGCTTTCGGCAAGAAACTGGTCGAAAACAAAGATCTCGGCAACCGTTTCATGATCGCGTATCTGGAAGGCGTACGCGCTTACAATGATGCGATTCTTTACGGGAAAAACAAAGATAAGATCATTCAAATTCTCACAAAAGAAACATTTGTAAACGACCCCGCCACCTACAAGAAAATGAATCCCCCCATGTTGGATCCGAACGGCACGGTACCGAAAGAAGGAGTCATCAGCGACCAAAACTGGTATGTGCAACAAGGCATGGTGAAGAAAAAGGCGAACATCGATACGTTAGTGGATACATCCTATATCGACAACGCGATTAAAAAAATAGGAATGTACAAAAAGCCATAGTCATGTCTTGGCGAATCGGTTCCGAACCATGGATTTTTAAGACAGTACGTTTTACACAACCTCTGCAAGGAGAGCGCTTGCTCTCCTTGTGGTCGCATGGAGGGGGAGTACGGATGATGGAATGGCAAGCAAACTCTCACATCATAACAATTGAAGGCTCACACATACAAGATCGAAAAGCGGAACAGCGGGAGAAACAACGACAGCGTGTTTTGAAAATCGTATCTCCTGTATTTTTGTTGATCCTATGGCAGGCTGCGGACATGATACAGCTTTTGAATCCGATGTTTTTTCCTGCCCCGACGACGATTGCCGCTTCCCTGTGGCACGACATTCTGACAATCCAGGTCATTACGGATATAAAAAGCAGTTTGGTACGGATCCTTGCAGGATTTATCGCGGGAGCAGTGCCAGGTGTTCTGCTTGGTTTGAGCATCGGCTTATTTCCTCTCGTTCGTACGCTAGTCGAACCGATTGTGGCGACACTGTATCCCATTCCAAAATTGGCGTTAATGCCGATCGTGATGCTGCTGTTTGGTCTCGGAGAAAAAGAAAAAGTGATTGTGATTCTGTTAGGCGTGATTTTTCCGGTCATCATCAACACGGCAGCAGGTGTGATGAATCTGGATAAACGGTATTTGGATGTAGCGAAAAATTTTGGCGCATCCCGTTTAGACTATTACCGCACCATTGCACTTCCCGGATCCCTCGGCATGATTTTTACGGGACTCAGGCTTGGCATTGGGATGGCCGTGCTATTAATCGTCGCAGCCGAAATGCATGGCGCCAATTCCGGTATCGGCTACCGGATTTGGACCGCTTACGATATGTTTGATATCAATACGATGTTCGAATCCTTTCTGCTCCTTGCGTTGCTGGGCTACCTACTGACGGTGGCCGTGGATGAAATGGAGCAGAAAGTAATACCGTGGCGGCGGGGATAGGAGGGAAGAGTACAAGAATGACAAGTACAACGATGCAAAAAATTATTACGATCCATGGACTGCAAGCAGAATCTTTGCACATGGGATTGAATCCGCAGCAACGCCAACGGCTGCTTGCCGTCGGTTCCCCTCTCGCATTGTTATGTATCTGGCAACTGCTCGATGTGTTGGGGTGGATTGACAGCAAAGATTTTCCGGCGCCTTCGACGATTTTGTTCACAATGTATGACCATCTGTTGTCAGGGGCGCTCTGGGTCGACATCAAAGCGAGCCTGTATCGGATTTCCCTGGGATTTCTGTTTGGCGCCGTTCCGGGAATCATCATCGGCTTGAGCGTCGGATTGTTTCCCGTTGTCAGGAGAATCGTGGAACCTCTCGTATATTCCACATACTCCATTCCGAAATTGGCGATTTTGCCGTTGTTGATGCTGATTTTTGGGCTGGGTGAGACGGAAAAAATCATTTTGATCGCATTGGGTGTGGTGTATCCGGTTTTGATCAATACGTCCGCCGGCGTGTTGGAACTGGATTCCCGCTATTTGGACGTGGCAAAAAACTTTGGCGCTTCCAAATTGGATTATTATCGGACTGTGGCGATCCCAGGCGCGATACCGATGATGTTTACCGGTTTGAAAATCGGAGTGGCGGAAGCGTTATTGTTGATCGTCGCGGCAGAAATGGTCGGCGCCCAATCAGGAATCGGCTATCGCATCTGGATGTCCTATGAAGTGTATGACATGCCGACGATGTTTGTCTCGTTTCTGCTCATGTCTGCATTAGGCTATATCTTGAGTGTGCTTGTCGATGAACTGGAAACTCTGATCGTTCCATGGAAACAAAAATCGTGAACCTGACAGGAGGGGATGATCGTGGGATTACTGAAAGAAGAGTACATGAATAAAATCGATCCGCATATTCAACAATCCCAGGCACATAAGAAAATCAAAATTTCACTGAAAAATATCGGCAAACAATTCAAAATCAAGAACAAAATCATAACTGCCATTGAGAACATCGATTTGGATATTCAGACAGGGGAATTTGTCTGTATCGTAGGCCCGAGCGGCTGCGGGAAAACAACGTTGCTGCGAATTCTTGCACAGCT
Organism: Fodinisporobacter ferrooxydans; assembly: GCF_022818495.1. GTDB lineage: Bacteria > Bacillota > Bacilli > Tumebacillales > MYW30-H2 > Fodinisporobacter > Fodinisporobacter ferrooxydans. The sequence continues at coordinate 3,529,845 of NZ_CP089291.1, forward strand.
GGAGCAACCGTCCGAGGGAACGCTGACAATGGTGCATGATGACCTGAACAAACCGCTGAACTCTATGGTGTTTCAAGAGCATGCGGTGTTTCCCTGGATGACCGTAAAGAAAAACATTGCATATGGGTTGACGATGCGCAAGCTGCCAAAAGATCAAGTCGAAGCTGCGGTCGAGCATTATTTGCAAAAAACGGGCTTGAAAAAGTTTGCCAACTCCTATCCTCACCAGCTGTCTGGGGGAATGAAGCAGCGTGTCAGCGTTGCCAGAGCATTTGCCAATGATCCGGAAATTCTCTTGATGGATGAACCGTTTGCGGCGCTTGATGAACAAAACCGCATCATCCTGCAGCAGGAACTTGTGCGCATCTGGGAAGAAACGCGGAAAACGGTCGTATTTATCACACACAGCATCGATGAAGCGATTTTTTTGGCTGACCGCGTGTATGTGATGACATCACATCCGGGGATGATCGCCCGTTCTTTTTCCATTGATTTGCCCCGTCCCCGCAAAATCGAACAAGTGCGAAACAGTCCACGCTTTCAGGAATTGTTTAATGAAATCTGGAATATTCTCCGAATGGAAGTCAACAAAGCAAAGCAGAGTGAAATGTTGTAACGAAAGCTATTTCTGCCATTTCAGCCGCTCCGCCGATGGCGCTGCAAAGCCGCCGACAAACAGCGTGAGCGGCAGCTATATAAATCCATAAACTGGGTATCTGCTAATTTTTTCATGTTGCTTTATATTGCTTTGTTGAGGCTGCTAGTTTTCGCCTTTTCGCCCTCACTCACAATGTGTTTTGCCCGTTCCACCTTTGCTTGTTCGATTGCTTCCTCCACATCAATGGCTACTCGTGGCTTTAATGCCCCCATCACATTCCGAATCGACTTCTTTTTCTTAGGCTGGATGTTGATCATTTTCCCATCTTCATTAATCTCAAACTCTGGTTGTTAAAAAACTTTTTTGTTCCGTTAACGGGCAGGATAGCTTAATAAAATGACGATAATCTATCTGAAACAAGGAGCAGTTTGTCTGAGGCAGCTGCTCCTTAATATTTACGATCTGGATAATCTAACGAGTTTATTATAAGCAAAGTACAAAAAACAATCGCTTTTATTCTAGATTCCTATCCAACAATATCCCTGTTTGTTCTGCCATGACACGAGGTGGAAAAGGCATTCCATTCTTGATCCACCATTCCACTGACCCTACGACAGCTGCCCCAAAAAATTGAAGAATAACATCTTCACTTAATCCTTGATTATTTCCTTTGGTTACATCCACTTCAACTTTATACTCTTGGACGACTAACTCAAGGAACCGACTACGAAAATAAGTGGCACTTTTAGTGGTTAACATTGTTGAAAAGAATAAATAATTACTCTCAAAGTATTCGAACCAGACATAATTTCCTTCTTTAAAAGTCATTTCAGATGCCGATTGGCAAAGTTCTTGGAGTTTGTTCATATGTTCTTCGATAATTTTATCAAGCAAGTCAAATTTATCCATGTAATGAAGATAGATGGTTGCTCGGTTAACATTTGCCCTGTCGGAAATTTCCTGAATTGTAATGTCATCAAAATTTTTTTCGGACATCAGTTCAATAAGAGCTTTTTTTATTGCTTCTTGTGATTTGAGTATTCTTCTATCTACTCTAGGCATCGTTTGGTCACCAGACTTCCCTAAAGATAATCAACAATTTTTATTGATTTGTTGAATAAACAACGAATTGCGTTCTTTTAACCATTGAAAGCAGCTTGGTTCCATTTATAATTATAAACAGATGTTGATTAATCTTGCTACGATGGAACAAGATTTGAAGTGTTTATTTAGGGTATTTTTGGCTGAAACACACCAACTAATTAGTGTTGTGTCCTTGACGGAAATTGTCCGAGAATCCCAACCAACATGATTGTAAAGAACCAATAATTCATGGATTGCAGGAGGTTATATATGATTACTGCTAACGCGCGCGCTACATTCAGTCCAAAAGGTCCGTTCAAGCTCACTACGATAGAGCGCAGGGATCTCCAACCGCATGATGTCCTCATTGAGATTAAGTACGCTGGTATTTGCCACTCTGACATTCATACAGCTCGCGGCGAGTGGGGGCAGGTCCACTATCCCCTCGTTCCAGGGCACGAGATCGCCGGAATTGTCACCCAGGTTGGTTTGGAAGTCACAAAGTTTGCCGTTGGCGACCGAGTCGGGGTAGGCTGCATGGTTGACTCCTGCGGAGAGTGCGATAACTGCCGTAAGGGAGAGGAGCAGTACTGCCTCAACGGAATGACGGGCACCTATGCAGCTGTAGACAAGTACGGGCAATATACGCAGGGCGGTTATTCCACCCACATCGTCGTAACGGAAGACTTTGTGGTCCGAATTCCGGACAGTATTGAGCTTGACGTCGCCGCACCGCTTTTGTGTGCCGGCATCACAACGTACTCGCCACTGCGCCATTGGAGAGCTGCGCCTGGCAAGAAGGTCGCTGTTGTTGGACTTGGCGGGCTTGGACACATGGCTGTGAAGCTCGCTCACGCCATGGGGGCAGAGGTTACTGTTTTATCACAAACATTGAAGAAGAAAGAAGACGGTTTGCGGCTTGGCGCGGACCATTATTATGCCACGAGCGATCCAGAGACGTTTAAGAAACTGGCTGGTTCGTTCGACCTCATCGTAAATACAGTGAGCGCGAAGATCGATATGAGTGCATACCTTTCGTTGCTGGCGCTGGACGGTACACTGGTCAACGTCGGTGCGCCACCGGAGCCGTTGTCAGTTAACGTATTCTCACTTATCGGTCAGCGTCGGTCGTTTGCCGGATCAGCCATCGGTGGAATTCGCGAAACGCAGGAAATGCTTGACTTTTGTGCTGAACATCACATTGGTCCGGAGATCGAGGTTATTTCCGCCAAGCAGATTGATGAAGCCTGGGAGCGCGTACTAGCTTCAGATGTCCGGTATCGATTTGTGATCGACATCAGCACGATGGGGAATGAATAACGAGTAATCCTAACAACATATTAGGGGGCACGCCTACACCGGTGTGCCTCTTTACCTGTCGCTCTTTCTCGTCGCCATATTATGCCTGCGATTTGAACAGTTGACGCGCATAACATATCGAATAACTTAATTTTTTCTCTGAGGGAGGAGAAATATGGAACGACTATGGACTAGGGCGTTTATTCTCATGACTATGGGGACACTTTTCCTTTTTACGGCTTTTTATATGCTATATCCAACATTGCCGCTCTTTATCAAACAAATTGGCGGCAACCAATCGCAGGTCGGTCTTTCAATGGGCGTGTTTATGCTCGCTTCCGTTATTCTTCGCCCGATAATCGGTGGATTGCTGGACCGGTTCGGAAGTCGTCCGTTTATCGTTATGGGACTGATTTTCTTCGCCGTAGCAATGTATTTGTACGGATGGATTGGCGGAATCGTTACTCTGATGGCGCTCAGAATCTTGCACGGCATGAGTTGGGCAGCATCCACGACCTCCATTCTAACGGCAACCACGGACATGATTCCGTCCAACCGTCGCGGGGAAGGGCTGGGATGGTTTGGTATGTCCATGACTTTGGCTATGGCAATCGGACCGATGCTCGGAATCTGGGTACAACAGAACCGCTCATTCCACACTTTGTTCCTATTCGCAGTCGGACTCTCTGTAGTAGCAATGATCTTAACGTTTGGAGCAAAGCTACCGACCCGACAAAAGTCAGGTGTAAGAAGAAAAATTGAGTTCTTCGATAGGTCAATCCTTCCCATCGCAGTGTCAATTTTCTTTCTGTTTATCGCTTATGGCGGTATCACTACATTTGTTCCGTTATTTTCTGACACGATTCACGTTAATTCCGGTACATTCTTTTTGATCTATGCTGTTACGCTCGTCTTGGCACGTCCGTTTGCAGGAAAGCTTTCCGACAAATACGGCGAGGCATTTGTTATTGTACCGTCCCTTATAATTACAGTTTTGGCATTGGCCGTGCTGCTCTTCTCCAGTGGTTTGTTCGGCTTGATCGTTTCGGCAATTCTATACGGTATCGGTTTTGGTTCTGCGCAACCTGCTCTCCAGGCGGCAACTGTACGTCTTGTTCCAGTTGATCGTACAGGAGTAGCCAATGCTTCTTTTACTACCGCAACGGATCTCGGCATCGGTCTAGGGGCGATGATTCTAGGAGTGGTTTCCCAATATACGAGCTACCAGATCGTGTTCACGGTCAGCGCCGTATCGGTTGCGGTTTCCTTGTTGTTGTTCACTTTCTTTGTGAAACGTTTGTTGAAAAATAAAAAAATCCGCAAACTGCATATTGGCTCTCTTCCCTTAGAACAAGACAATGCTTAGAAACATAATAAATTCTCATTGTCCAGCGGACATTAAAATAGTGTTCGCTATTTTGTTTCTAAAACCTCCACTCGCCTTATTTAACAAACGGGGGCTAATGCTGCAAAGGCATTGGACCTTTTTAAAACTAACGGGATTCGATTGTGCAACAGCGAATGCTTCTGAATCCGCTTGTCTTTCATAAGAATTCGCAGCGGCTGTTTATCACCATTAACCCGCTTCCATTCGTAAAACCCGTCAGCAGGTATGATGTAGCGTTTCCGAATAAACGGCACTTTAAAAGCTGATTTCTCCAGCAAGGTTTCGGCTTTTGCATTGATGGTCCTGTATGCTATTTTCTCATCTTTCGCCCACGACGGGATCAATCCCCATTGTAATTGGCCGACGCGATTGTTGGTTCCTTCGTGGATAATTGCTGTCACTAGTTGGCCGGGCGAAATGTTGTACCTGGGCTTTATATCCGCTGGAATGTCTGTTAAATGGTAGCGTTCTGCAAGTTCATCAGGATTTGTAAACGGAAATCGTCCGCACATCTGCATCACCTATTCCAATTCTAACCACTTTTATTTTTCGATGCAACTGCATATAATACATATATACGAACATTTGTTCGATTTTAAGGTGTTGAGGAAATGAAAAAGGAAGGAATCGGTATGGATCGTCCAATTGCTAAGATACGTGAAGTGCTGAAAGTATGGTTTATGTTGCGTTGGATTGAACGGGATATGCAAAACATTCGTTTGTGTGCATTCGGTGAATTATGGAACGAATGGTTATATCATTCCATTCACCGAATCCTTTTGATGGAACTCAACAATTACAAACGGCAATTAAGACAATCCAAAACAAAAGTGGTAACGCAGAAGATTGAAGGCAAATGCATCGCAATTGAGTTTGCGTGCCAGAATCAATGGGATCGAGTTGAATTTCCCATAGCTTTTTTGGAGGCGGAAGCTAGGGCTGAAATTCGAGCGAGAAGTAATCAGATCCTATTGCAGTGGAAACAATTGTTGAAGAAGGTGCCAAACCAATGAATTACGTGTATGGTCTTGTCGACATGCAATCCTTTTATGCATCGTGTGAAATGGCGAGTCGTCCCGAATATAAGGATCGGCGATTGGAGGATGACAGAACTGACCCCGTTTTGATTGTCGCAGGCGATCCGGAACGCCGCCATGGAATTGTGCTGGCGTGTAGTCAATCCGCGAAACGTTTAGGGGTGTCAAATGCGATGCGCTTAGGAGAAGCACTTGTTCATGCGCCAGACGCCAGAGTGGTGAAACCGAGGATGCAGTTTTATTTGGATACTTCTCTGCAAATTCAAAAAGTGTTGAGAGCCATGTTTCCGCTGCAGGAGCAATTCAGCATCGATGAATCCTTCTTTGCGTTTCCGTATCCCTCGCTTCTGTTTGACAACCCAATTGATATAGCGCAACGTATACGGGAACGAATTTGGGATCAATTTCGTATTCGTTGCCGGATTGGGATGGGGCCGAATAAATGGATTGCCAAGATGACGAATGCCATAGCTAAGAAAAAGTCGGATGGAATCGAGTGGTGGAAACAAGACGAAGTGATTGCGAAATTGCATCCGCTGTCCGTGTTTGAAATGTGGGGGCTAAAGCGGCGGGCTGAACATTTGTACATACGATTTGGCTGTCAGACAATTGGGGACGTAGCCAATATTCCGGTTGCAAATTTGCGGAAAGCTTTCGGCGTATGGGGAGAGGTTATCCATCGATGGAGCCACGGGCAGGATCTAAGCAGAATCGAACCGGATACATATGATGGGGAACTAAAAGGGTGTTCACATCGAATGACGCTCCCCAGAGACTACGAAAGCAGGGAGGCGGTGGCAACTGTGATTTTGGAGCTTGCGGATGAAGTATGCCGGCGTGTGCGATCAAAGAAGCAAAAAGGTCGTCGTATCGGGCTATCCATTACATACCAAGGACTTACGGGTGGGTTTCATAAAGCAAAAACCATACAACTACTAACGGATCAGACAAAGGATATCGTCCCGATTCTTTTGGCGATATTGGATAAACACTGGGACTTAACGCCTGTACGAGCAGTCGGGGTATCGCTTGATATACTTCAAGTTTCGGATTCGATACAGTTATCTCTTTTTGATGACGAAGTAAAAAAACATAATCTGTCGCGCACAGTGGATCAAATTCAAGCATCGTTTGGGGAAACGAGCATATTCCGAGCGTCCAGCCTTTCGCCACACGGCCAAATCCATGATCGCAGCAAGAAAATCGGTGGTCACTACCTATAAAGAAAGGAAGCTACAAGTATGAGGGTAATAGAAGGCAATATTTTCGCAGGAATGCGAATGATTATACCGGAGCATCGTGAAGCAATGCAGAAGTTGGAACAAAAAGAAAAACGATTGGTAAAGCCGACGATTGACGAGCAAAAACTCGAAGAGGTATCTAGGGTGTTGGCAGAAGCCATGCAAGAACAGCGTAAGGTGACTGTTCAGGTGTTCAAGCCGTTCGGTGTGGAAGAAGTGCAGATGGTTCCAACAAAGGTCGATTCGTATATGCGACAGTTGAAAGGAATCGGTTCAGGGGATCAAGCGATATCCCTAGCGTTAACCGATATAGTGGATGCCTGGTTATAGCGAAATAACTTTGAATCTTCGATTTGTAAAACATATAGAACCATTGTGTACAGGTATTTTCATGGAATTGCAAGCCGAAAACCAAGACGCACCAAATGGGAATATGCGATTGGAGTTTTTTGAAATTAAATTTAGCCTAGGATGTACCTAGGCTAATGCCGACTATACATTTTGAATCAAGCTTAGTAAGTTGTACCGGCAGCGCCTGCACCTGGTACAAACAAGAAAAACAGAACAAAAATAATTAGAAACACAACCGCCCACTGGGTATATCCACCAAAAGCTCCGTACATTTGGTTTCCCTCCTTTTTAGTCGGATGGGTTATCATATTAAGAAGGACAAAAACACGTATCGGCTTGAACCTATCAAAATGAATAGATCCGCATACATGCAATTTTCGAACTCTGCGATTATTTGTACATTTGACTTGAAGAATTTTTCAATTGTTCTATGTATTGTAAAGGAACCATTTTATCTACGTAATTGAACACTATCTTCTGTATGAGAATTCAAAATTTCGAGCAGTACATACTGATCCGGGTAAATGCTCCGAACTTCTTGCCATTGCATCGTATAACACCTCGCTAATGGTATTTCACATTCTATTATATCATACTTTCATGTCTAAAAGAGTCAGGGACGAGTGTTATTCGAGCAATTACAACACAAACATGAAAAATTGATGAAATTACGAAATATGGAGGATGGAAGGTCGTTATTTAGAAAGGAAAAAAATTTGGTCTGGTGTCGTACAGGTTTCGCGTGGTATGATACACAAAAGATGTATTAATTCGATAAGAATACTTGGAATAAGATGTGAACAATGTGAGGTGGAAATTGTTGCAACTTCAGGTCATGAACAGTCCTTTTAATCAGGAGCAAATAGAGCTCTTGAATCACCTGCTGCCAACGCTTACGGAAGCGCAAAAGATATGGCTCAGCGGGTATCTTTCCGCACATATGATGGGGTCTTTGGGAACTACTGTAGACGGGCAAGTTTTGTCGCAAGGTGTGGCGGCGGTACCAAGACCGGCTCGTAACAATGTCGTCTCCGAAGAGGTGACCGTGCTTTTTGGATCCCAGTCCGGAAATAGCCAAGGTTTGGCCAAAGGATTTTCCCGCAAGCTGGAGGAGCGAGGGTTTAAGGTAACACTCACTTCCATGAGCGACTTCAAACCCTCAAATCTAAAAAATATCCGAAACTTATTGATTGTGGTAAGTACTCATGGGGAAGGGGATCCGCCAGATAACGCACAGCTTTTCTATGAGTTCCTGCACGGTAAAAGAGCGCCTCGCTTAGAGAGTCTGCGGTATTCCGTACTTGCCTTAGGGGACAGTTCTTACGAGTTTTTCTGCAAAACTGGCAAGGATTTTGACAAACGTCTGGAGGAGTTGGGAGGCGTGCGTCAAAGTCCGCGCGTGGATTGTGACTTGGATTTTGACGAGCCGGCTGCCGCGTGGTTTGAAAGTGTCCTGACGTCCTTGAACGGCATACAAGAGGTCTCTGCTGGCGTGGCGGAAGGAAGTACAGCAACAGTGGTACGGAATGCGCCGGAAGCGGAGACGGTGACGTATTCGCGAACGAACCCATTTCATGCGGAGGTTTTGGAAAATATAAATCTCAACGGCGGGGGATCGAACCGCGAAACCCGCCACCTGGAGATATCCCTCGAAGGATCCGGCCTGCAGTATGAGCCGGGTGACTGTTTGGGCATCTACCCGCAAAATCACCCTGAACTGGTGGATTCACTGATCAATGCCATGGGCTGGGACCCTGACGAGATCGTTGTGGTAAATAAAAAAGGTGATGAGCGCAAACTGAGAGAAGCGCTTCGTTCTGATTTCGAGATTACCGTTCTGACCAAACCAATGTTGGAACAAGCGGCGCAGCTTTCCTCAAACGATGGGTTGCGCGAGCTTTTAGCGTCAGGCCATGAGCAGGAACTCAAAAACTATCTCAAGGGAAGAGACCTGATGGATTTGGTGCAGGATTTCTCACTGCGCGGAGTTCCTGCCGGTGAATTTGTTTCTATTTTGCGGAAAATGCCAGCACGTTTGTATTCGATCGCCAGCAGTTCAAAGGCCCATCCGGATGAGGTGCACGTCACCATCCGAACAGTACGTTATCAAGCAAACGGACGCGAGCGGTATGGCGTTTGCTCCGTATTCTGTGCAGAACGTCTGCAGCCGGGAGACACCCTGCCAGTTTATATTCATCACAATCCGAATTTCAAACTGCCTGCCGATCTTGATACACCCGTGATTATGATTGGACCTGGGACAGGGGTTGCACCTTTCCGTTCCTTCCTGGCAGAGCGGGAGGAGATCGGTGCGAAGGGGAAAACATGGTTGTTATACGGGGATCAGCATTTCCGTACAGACTTCCTGTATCAGCTCGACTGGCAAAATTGGCTGAAAAACGGCGTATTAACCAAGATGGATGTTGCGTTTTCGCGTGATACTGCGGAAAAGGTGTACGTGCAACATCGGATGCTGGAAAAAAGCAAGGAGTTCTACCGCTGGTTACAGGAAGGGGCCCATGTCTATGTTTGCGGCGATGAGAAGAATATGGCACATGATGTCCACGCTGCACTGATTGCGATTCTGGAACAAGAGGGCGGTATGAGCCAGGAGGCCGCCCAGGCATATCTGGCTGAAATGCAACAGCAAAAACGGTATCAGCGTGATGTCTATTAAGATACAATTTTACTAAGATACAATACAAATCTACTAAGGTATAACTTTACCAAGATAAACACTCTACTATGATCTACATTCGATTAAGATATACACCCAGAAAAGAAAGAGAGGAAATGATACGATGGCACAAAACCCAGTTGTCCCACCTCAGGGTCCTCCCAGCGATGTTGAGCGGATCAAGCGTGAAAGCAATTACCTGAGGGGGACGCTTGCAGAATCGCTTGAAGACCGGATCACCGGTTCGATCCCCCATGACGATCAACGGTTGGTGAAATTCCACGGGAGTTATATGCAGGATGATCGGGACATACGAAACGAACGTCAAAAGCAGAAATTGGAACCCGACTACGGTTTTATGGTTCGTGTGAAAGCGTCCGGAGGCGTTGTTATACCGGAACAGTGGTTGGTATTGGATAGTATTGCCCAAAAATACGGTGGTAATACGCTGCGTCTGACCACTCGCCAGTCCTTCCAGTTTCACAGGATTCTCAAGTGGAATTTGAAGGAGTCGGTTCGCAAGGTCAACGAGGCGCTCTTGACCACGATTGCCGCTTGCGGCGATGTCAACCGCAATGTCATGTGCAACCCAAATCCGTACCAGTCGGAGGTTCATGAGGAGGTATATGAGTGGGCCAAACGCCTGAGCGAGCACCTGAAGCCGCGGACCAGAGCTTATCACGAAATCTGGCTCGACGGGGAAAAAGTGGTGGATAGTAGGGAGGGCACAGAAGAAGAGGAACCGATTTACGGACCCGTATACCTGCCGCGAAAATTCAAAATCGGGATCGCAGTCCCGCCGACCAATGATGTGGATGTATTTTCCCAGGACTTAGGGTTAATCGCCATTTATGAAGAAGGAAAACTTTTGGGCTTCAATGTGGCTGTCGGCGGTGGTATGGGAATGACATATGGGGATCCGAAAACGTATCCTCAAGTGGCAAAAGTGATTGGGTTCTGCCCGGCAGATCGGATTATTGACTTGGCGGAGAAGACGGTCACGATCCAGCGGGATTTTGGGGACCGCTCCGTACGCAAACACGCACGGTTCAAGTACACGATTGACGACCGTGGGGTAGAGTGGTTTATTAACGAACTTCATGACCGATTGGGTTGGAAGCTGGAAGAAGCCCGGTCTTACCATTTTGAACGAAACGGCGACCGCTTTGGCTGGGTAAAGGGGAGCAACGGAAAGTGGCATCTAACCCTTTTTATCCAAAACGGCCGAATCGAAGATGGGGATACCCCGATCATGACCGGTTTGCGTGAAATCGCCAAGATTCACACCGGGGACTTCCGACTGACACCGAACCAGAATCTGATCATTGCCAACGTGACCAATGAGAAAAAACCGGAGATTGAGGAATTAGTCAAGCAGTACGGCCTGACTTCCGGCCTCGAGCTGTCTGGCTTGCGGAGAAATTCCATCGCTTGTGTGGCTTTGCCGACCTGTGGCCTTGCCATGGCGGAAGCGGAGCGCTATCTTCCGACGTTGCTGGAAAAGATAGAAACCATCTTGGATGAAGTGGGTTTGCGTCAAGAGGAAATTACAATCCGCATGTCCGGGTGTCCTAACGGATGCGCCCGGCCGGCTTTGGCTGAAATTGCGTTTACGGGGAAGGCTCCAGGCAAATACAATCTGTATCTGGGTGGTGGGTTTGCCGGCGAACGGATAAACAAGCTGTACAGGGAAAACATCGGTGAAGCGGAGATCTTGGAAACACTGCGGCCGATCATCCACCATTATTCACAGATGCGGCAAGAAGGGGAACATTTCGGTGATTTTGTCATCCGTATCGGCTATGTAAAAGAGGTGCGCTCGGGACTGGAGTACCATGATTAAAGGCTTAACTCCATGCGGTTGAACTTTTTTCAATAGAAAATTTAAACCTGAAAGACTGTACTTCGGAATTTTTGCGAAGTGCAGTCTTTATTTTTGCTTTCACTTAATACACGGGTGTTAAAGCCGATATCTCCGTGTGCGTGAAATTATAATGCCAGTAATATAACTACGTTGTATTTCCTGGGCAAGCGCAAAAAGCGACAAATAACGTTCAAATACGCCATTCATATTTTAAGGTATCGTTTCGTTCGAACCTTATGGATTCTGCTCTCCGGAAATCCGTTCGATGGCCAGTTGCGCTTGCATTCGAATCTCATATTCCGCATCGTCCAAAGCTTCCGACAGCGCAGGCAGCGCACTTGCATCGCCGACTTCGAACAAATATCGGGCTGCTCGCCAGCGGACCAGCTTGCTGGGATCTTGTAACGCCTTGATCATGTTGGGAATCCCGATCGGATTTCCCAAATCGGATAAACAATCACCGGCAGCCCTGCGTACAGCAGGTGATGAATCTTCCAATGCTTCCAGCAAATACGGCAGGGAACTCTCCCCAAGGGAACCCAAATATACGACAGCCAAGCGGCGAATCGAAGCTTTCGGGTCTTTGATTGCCCGTTCCAGGAGCGGCATCTTGTCGATCGCAGGCTCCAGGCGTTCCAGTGCGGCGTAACGGGTTTTCCAATCGTCACTTTGCAAAGCAAGCTTCAGCTCATCAGGGCTTGCGATTTTCCTTTCGGCCGATTGCGGCGCATCGAGCCGAATGGCCTCTTCCACCAGTCTTTGCAAGCGTTCCTCACTGTAATCCCGGGTAATTTCCTGCACATACCGCCCGCCGATCTGCTGCGGGTCGCCGCTGTGGAAGCCCTGTTCTTCCCATCTGCGCTCTGTCAGGAAGGACTGGGTATAGGATGCGGCCAATTTGGCGGCCTTGCCGAATCGTTCCGGCAGAGCAAAGCGCAAATCTTCCGTTCCTGTCAGAATTTTCACCTGCATGGGGATTTTCCGGAAAAATTGTATGTAGACATGCAAACGATTCACAGGCTGATCCGAAGTGTCTGTACTTCCCGCTTGTCCCTGGCTTTGTGTTTGCGAACCGGACGGAAACAACCGTCTGACTTCCTTCAAAATGGGCTCCCAGTCTTGTTTCGGATGGCGTTCCAACGCAAAAAAATTGGAAGCATGATACAAGCTTTTTACACCGGGAATCGACAGGAATTGACGGACTGCTTCCGGAGCCTCGGAGATTTGCTCTGTCGTATATGTCAATTTCACACCTGACGGCAACGATTCGGATAGCGTCAGTTTCATGCTGTTCGGATTCGGTGTCGGTTCAATGGCGATTATGTTAACGTTCATGCTTTTCACTCCCATTTCACATTTCAGCTTCATTGTAACATAATTTTTTGTCTGTCTTTGTGATCACGATCATTCGAAAGGAAAGTCCTTGCGTTACAATCAAAAAGTATACATAATATATATTTCGTAAATTTATACAATGTTTGATAAATTTCTACATGATTTGGCGAATTTTTTCGAAAATTCTAATTACCTAGGAAATATTCATTCGTCCGTTGATTTTGCGCGCGCCGGTCAGAGGGTATCTGTTTTCTGCGGGGCGATTCATCATGCACAGGGCAATTCCTCCGGGCGATTTATCCTCTTGACAAGTTGAAAGAGGTATACTATATTAATTTTCAATAAAAGGTGATGATTGGGACTAGTAAGAATCAGGCTGGATATCAGAGAGTCGATGGATGGTGTGAATCGGCAGAAGGCAGATTTTGAACTCACCCATGAACTGCAGCTCGACAAGTAGGGTGTGCCGGAATTCCACCGTTACTGGGATAGATGGTATTAGCCATCGAAAAAGTGGATTCTCAAGCGAGATTCAATTAGAGTGGTACCGCGAGCGATTGTGCCCCGTCTCTAACTAAAGGAGACGGGGCTTTTTGACGTCCGATTGATTTCGGTCATGCCAGCAGCACTCCGGTACTTTACCTAATCTCCTTCTCCACAAACGGTCCAGAAACCGGCAAGCGGCTTAGGGAAGAAAAACGCTTTTGTGTTGTTTTTGTGTTCCAGAGCAGTTGAATAAATACAAGCATTTTTAATGAAAGGATGATGTCAACATGAGAAATTACGATAAGCATGCAAGAGGGTATTTTATGCCTCCGACAACCAGCTTGAATTGGACTCGGAAGGAGTATATCACCGAAGCCCCCACATGGTGCAGTGTGGATCTTCGGGATGGAAACCAGGCTTTGGTCGTTCCCATGAGTTTGGAGGAGAAGCTGGAATATTTTCAGTTGCTTGTGAAAATAGGTTTTAAGGAGATAGAGGTCGGGTTTCCCGCAGCATCCGAGACGGAATTTTCTTTTTTGCGTACTTTGATTGAACAGGATCTGATCCCGGATGATGTGACGATACAAGTACTGACTCAGTCAAGAGAGCACATTATCCGAAAAACGTTTGAATCCTTGCAAGGTGTAAAAAAAGCGGTGGTGCATTTGTACAATTCGACATCTGTGGCGCAACGGGAGCAGGTATTTAGAAAATCCAAAGATGAGATTATCGATATTGCGGTATCCGGCGCAAAACTTTTGGAAGCATGTGCAGCAGAAACTGAGGGAAATTTCCAGTTTCAATATTCACCCGAAAGTTTTACTGGTACGGAGGTGGAATTTGCACTTGATATTTGCAATTGTGTGCTGGATGTATGGCAGCCAACAGCAAATAACAAAGTGATTATCAATCTTCCTGCAACCGTGTCACTCTCTATGCCGCACATTTACGCAAGTCAAATTGAATATATGAGCGAACATCTGAACGATCGGGAACATGTCATTTTGTCGCTCCATCCGCACAATGACAGAGGAACAGGCGTTGCAGATGCAGAGTTGGGAATGCTCGCCGGAGGGCAGAGAGTTGAAGGAACCTTGTTTGGAAACGGTGAAAGAACAGGCAACGTAGACATTGTAACGCTTGCCCTGAACATGTTCTCACACGGGGTAGATCCGAAGCTGAATTTTGAAAATATTCCGGCAATCATTGCCGTTTATGAACGTCTGACAAAAATGAAAGTAAGCGAAAGACACCCATATGGCGGCGAACTGGTGTTCACAGCATTTTCAGGCTCCCATCAGGACGCCATTGCCAAAGGAATGAAATGGCGTGAGGAAAATGAAAGTCCAATTTGGTCGGTTCCGTATCTGCCTATTGACCCAAAGGATATCGGCAGAGAATATGAGGGGGACATCATCCGGATTAACAGCCAGTCCGGTAAAGGTGGGATCGGTTATGTGCTTGAGCAAAAATACGGACTTGATCTTCCGCCCAAAATGCGGGAAAGCTTCGGATATCGTGTGAAAAGCGTGTCAGATCAATTACACAAAGAACTGATGTCTGATGAGATATATGACATTTTCTTGAAGGAATATGTGAATATTAATACTCCGATCGAGTTTATCAACTTTCGTATTGCACAGCAAAACGATTTTCAAACGATTGTCACTCTCCGGATCGACGATGAAGTAAAAGAATGTATCGGCACAGGAAACGGAAGACTGGATGCCATCAGCAATGCTCTGCATACGAATCTCGATATCGCTTTTACAAATTTGAACTATAAAGAACATGCTCTGGAAGTCGGTTCAGGATCCAAAGCGGTATCGTATATCGAAATCACCGCTTCAAATGGCGCTTCGTATTGGGGGTGCGGGATTGACGTCGATATTATGACTTCCTCCGTAAAAGCTCTGTTCAGTGCCGTGAATAATATGAACAGATCCATGTCACTTTCTCCTTTGGTAAAACAATAAATTGGAAATCACGCAACACAGCAACATCATCGAACCCATCTGGGGGTCGATGTAAAGGACACAAGCAAAGCCGATATTTCTTTTATCGCAGGAAATATCGGCTTTGTCTGTATTCATTCGCTTAGTGTGGATTTTCGTTAAAATGTTGGCGGAGTCCCTACTAATAACTCGAATTCACACTCGCTGTGACCGCAGGTTTCCCGGATTTGCTGTTGACGATCCAAATACCGGCCAGCACACATACGATACCGATGGCAGTCATCAATTTTAGCGTTTCATGCAACACGAGGACACCTGAAAGAATCCCGATCACCGGCACAAGCAGCAAGGAAATGGATGCTTTGCTGGCCTCCGTATTGGATAAAATATGATACCATAGCACAAACGCCAAAGATGATGCCACAACACCGGCAAACAAAACATAGAAGATCGGCAGCATGTTCCAATGGGAAGCTCCATGTTCGAAGAAAAGCGAGTACAACAAAAGTCCGACAGCGCCAATCACCATTTGCCAAGTGGTAAATTGAATATTGTTGCAATGCTGCAATTTCCGTTTGATAATTACATTGGACAACGCCCAGGAAATTCCCGAAGTCAATGCAAGAATCAATGCCCAAAACGCCCCTCCCAGATGAACATCCATCGCAATAAACAACCCGACAATCCCTATCACTATGCCGACCGTTTTTCGTGTGGTCAGCTTTTCCCCAGGGATAAAGAAATGCGCCATCAGTGAGAGATAAAATGGCATGCTATATGTCAACACAGATGTGAGTCCTGCACTGATCCAATTGAGAGAGATTTGAATGGCGATATTAAAGTAAGTGGTTTGCAAGAATCCACAAACGACAAACCATTTGAAATCTCGTTTATTCGGAATCAGAACTTTTTTGTAGTAGGCAATCAAAAGCAGTACGAGTCCGCCTACCAGAAACCGATAGGCAGCAAACAAGACAGGTGGAAAAGCGCCATTCCCAAGTTTCATGATCACCCAATTAAAACCCCAAATCGTGCATAAAACCCCGATCATCCCATTCACGTTGCTCGCTCCATTCTTTTTAACATACTAAAAGAGGATGTTCAAAAAGTAGTCAAAACTCCACGGCGGATTGCTTTGCCGAATCCCAAAAAGGCTTACTCATGTACCAAACACGTACACTCCGTCGCCTTTTCATGCTCCGGCTTCGCACTCCTTGTGTCTTACTTAACCACTTTTTGAACACGCACTTAAAGTGCGTGATATGCGGGTTCAAAAAGCGGCAAACAATCCGTGGCGGCTTTTTTGTCTGCTTTTTGAACATCCTCTAAAAAGTATCTTATCATACATGAGCAAATTATTTCGTCATACGATAAAAGAAAAATACGATAAAGGAAAACGCCGCCTCTTTCATCCATGTGTTTGCACTTGCCTGGCAGCACATGTTCGAGCAGCAATCCCAACAAACCCAAGAATTTTATCCTGCAAATAAAACAAACTATAGGAGTGAGTACAGCGGAAAATTCGGCAAAGATAGGAGCACCAATAATATGGCAAACTTAAAAACACTGTCGATAGAGGAACTGGAAAAGCTGAATCGACAGTTATTACAAGAACAGAATGAAGTTTTAAAAGAACTCATGCAAAGAGGATGGGGCAAACGGTCTCTCGATCAGATGGAGCATTCGTCTATGACTGTTACAGAAAACGATTTTTGAAGGAATGAACATGATGGAACAATGGCAGCAAAACACGACTCTTTTCGAACAAGAAGCAGAACACAAGTTTTATATCAATCGGGAAATCAGTTGGCTGGCCTTTAACGAACGAGTGCTCGAAGAAGCTTCCGATCCGCAAAATCCGCTGCTGGAACGGCTGAAATTTCTGTCCATCAGCGCGTCCAATTTGGATGAATTTTTTATGATTCGCGTGGCAAATCTCAAAGATCAGGTGAAAATCGGTTATAACAAACCGGATAACAAATCAGGACTCACGCCAAGAGAGCAGCTAAACGCAATCGAACAACGCGTCAGGCAGATGGTAGCGATCCAATATCAGGAATTGCATTTGCACTTGCTGCCTGCATTACAGGAAGAAAATATTCATGTCCTGCATGCGGCATGCAACGATGAGCAAAAAACATTTGCCGAATCGTATTTTCTGGAACATGTATTCCCTGTGTTGACACCGATGGCAATTGATGCCAGCCGTCCATTTCCATTCCTGCTAAATAAGACACTGAATTTGGCGGTTCGGTTAGAAAAACAATTGGCTGGACAATCCGAAGAAATGTTTGCGATTGTACAAGTTCCTTCTGTATTGCCGAGATACATCCAATTGCCAACGCAAACAGGGCAAGCATTCCTTTTGCTGGAAGAATTGATTCGTCAACACATTACCTATCTATTTCCCGGTCATCAAGTCCGATCGGTTGATTCCTTTCGCATCACAAGAAACGCAGATCTTCCATTGAAAGAGCAGGAAGCAGAAGATCTGTTGGAAGAAATCCTCGAAGAATTAAAACAACGGAAACTTGGCGATGCCGTTCGCCTGGAAATTGAAGAAACCATGAGTCCGGACGTGCGGTCCTTTTTGAAGGAAAATATCGAAGTGGAAGAGGAAGATATCTATACGGTACAAGGTCCGCTGGATCTTACGTTTTTCATGGAATTTTCGAATCTGGGAGGTCTTGAGCGACTGCACTATCCATACGCGATACCGCAGTTGCCGCAAGATCTGATCGGTGAAACGGATCTGTTTGAAGCGATTGCAAAAAAGGATATTCTGCTGCATCATCCCTATGAATCCTTCGACCCCGTGATTCGATTCATCCAATCGGCGGCAGACGACCCGTCCGTGCTGGCGATCAAGCAAACATTGTATCGGGTCAGCGGCAATTCTCCGATTGTTGCCGCACTAGCCAAAGCGGCGGAAAATGGAAAACAAGTGATGGTGCTTTTGGAATTGAAAGCGCGATTTGATGAAGAACACAATATCACATGGGCCAGAAAATTGGAAGAAGCCGGGTGCCACGTGATTTATGGGCTTGTGGGCTTGAAGACGCACGGCAAAATTACGCTGGTTGTGCGCAAGGAAGGAAACATGATCAGGCGCTATGTACATTTGTCTACAGGCAATTACAATGAAAAAACGGCAAAGCTGTATACGGATATTGGGATGTTCACATGCAGGGACGAGATCGGAAAAGACGCATCGCTGGTGTTTAATTTTCTTTCCGGGTATTCGGATCCGCCTTCCTTGTCTGCTCTCACGATTGGTCCCAAAGGATTTCGCGAGCGGATCCTTGCATTCATTGAAACGGAAATCCAAACAAGCACACCGGACCAGCCTGGATATATTATCGCAAAAATGAATTCGTTGACAGATAAGGAAATTATTCAGGCGCTGTTTGCCGCTTCAAAGGCAGGTGTGAAAATCGATTTAATCGTGCGCGGCATTTGCTGTTTGCGACCGGGAATTGCCGGAATCAGCGAGAATATCCGAGTCATCAGCATCGTCGGGCGATTTCTCGAACACAGCAGGATCTGTTATTTTAAAAACGGGGGAGACGAACGACTGTTCCTGACAAGCGCCGATTGGATGACTCGCAATGTAGAAAAGCGGGTGGAAATCGTATTTCCCGTAAAAGATAAACGATTGCAAAAACGCATTCAGGATATTCTTTCCATATATTTTTCAGACAATGTGAAAGCAAGGGAATTACAACCGGACGGAACATACAAACGTATACGAAATGAACGGGCTCCGATCGAAAGCCATGTATATTTTCAACAGCAAGCGTGTCAAGCGATACAGGAAAGAAAACGGAATTCCATGTACAGATAGAAAAGCGAATACCAACCAATTTGAATCGGGTTGGTATTTTTTATTCCCGTTTCCACATCACATATTTTTAAAGCGGAATCTGCATACTATTCCATGTTATACAAATTCGGAGTTTTATAAAGTTTCGCAAATATGAATGGAAAGCAAGTTTTTTTAGGTAATTTTTAAAGGATTGCTTTCCGAGAATGTTTACAAGTTTTTGCAGGAGGGGCGCAATGTCTACACTACAATGGAAAGAACGTTTCATTCGAGCCCTTCCGGGACGAATCCGGACAGAAGTATACGGGCTGCAAAACAATCAATTGGCAGCAGACGCAATTCTTGCACAAATCAGTGGTCTTGAAGGAGTTATAACAGTCGAAGCAAGTATTGAGACGGGACGGATGCTCGTCAGTTATGACGACAAGAAAATTTCCGCAATTGCAATTTTCGAAGCCATTTTGTCGATTGAGGAGCGAGTATTTCAAGAGCACATGGATCAAAAGGAAGATACTGCTTTCGAATCAGAAACAAAACCTTTGCCGCAGCCCATTGATTATGAGGAACAAGAAATTGCAGCATCCGGCGAGAAAGCTGAACACTATGGTGCGAGGTCTGCATGGAGCCACCATATGTATGCCATTCCGGAACGTTTTTCAGCAATTCCCATAGTTCCGAAAGAGAAAGGATCCGCCGATTCCGTTCCGGTACCCTTGCTGTTATCGATCGGAGGTCTTTGCGTATTGGGAATGAAACAGTTGTGGTTTGGCAAATCTGTGATCGCCAGAAGTTCAGGCGCATTTTATGCATCTGCACTGGTTTCGGTTGTCACAGGTTATCCCTTTTTGAAACGCGGGTTTCAGCAGGTTTCCCAAAAACAAAAATGGAATGGTGATCTGCTTTTGGGAGCGAGTGCTTTAGCGCTGGGATTGCTCAGGGAAAATCTGGTCGTCCTTGGCGGCCTTGGCATTCTGCAATATATGAATTGGAAACGATCAAAAATAGATCTCCATCAAACCGGTCAAGCTGCTTCTACATGCTCGAAGGAAGTACAGCAGTACAGTGAACGGATGAGCAAATGGGGAATGTTGTTAGGCGGAGCCGCTTTCCTTGTGACCAGAAATCCGTTATATGGATTGGGAATTCTTTTGGCTGCCAATCCGCGTCCGGCCATGATCACGGAGGAATTCACCTGGAAGCAAGCAGAACTTGCATCAAAAGAGCATGGTTTATATGTACCTGAAAAAACTTCCTTGTCCCGCTTGGCTCGCACAAACACCATTCTTTTTGAGGATACTGCGCAAATTGTGGCACAAGAAAAGAAACATGAAGTGGTTACATCCGATTTCTCCTTGCTGCAAGAAAGACTTTTTAAAGATTTGCATAGCGATTGGAAAATCGGTGTATTGTCAAATCGTCAAAATATAAAGGATGAAACACTTGAAGCATTAGGAGTGGACCACAGTTGGACAACGTACACGGAAGAGCAGATCATTGAACGTATCGAAGGATTACGGCAACGAGGGGGAGAAGTTTTACTGATTTCTTCGGCAAAACATCTATTTCCAAGGCGTTTTGGGAATTTAGAATTGCCGGAAATTCCGATGCAAAAGATGAAAGACATTTTCCCAACTCGTGAATACGCATCACAGATGGAAGGGATCGTTCGGCAGAATTTCATGTTTTCCAAACAATGGAACAAACTCGGTCTGGCATTATCGATTCCGTTATTTGTTACAGCGCCCATCATAAATATTTTGGCTGATTCGGTAACTTTAATTTTACTATCCAAAACCAAGCAAGCAAGTGAAGAAATCTTGCACCAAAACCAAACATCTAAAGTTTCTTCTGCCATGCAGGAAGCAGCCGCAGCTTCCGATTCATTAGTCTCTCCACAATGGCATGCGCTTTCGAGTGAAGACGTTTTGACCCGATTTCAAGTGTATGAACAGGACGGGCTTACGTCGGAACAAGCACAAATGATTCGGAACTGCCATGGCTCCAATCGACTGGAGACAAGACAAACGATTCCTTGGTTTGTTTCATTTTTTGGGCAATTCAAAGAATTTACGCCATTGCTTTTGCTTGGCGCTGCCGGCTTGGCAATCGCAACTGGCGGACTGGCGGATGGATTGGTCATGACAGTCGTGCTGGCAGCAAATGCCGTACTAAGTACAACGCAGGAACGAAAAGCAGAAAAGATCGTGGAGTCGCTCAATCAATTTCATCCGCTGACCTGTAAAGGGATCCGGGATGGTAGGGAAATTGAGCTGTCATCAGTGGAATTGGTTCCGGGAGATCTTGTCAGCGTAGAGGCGGGAGACCGTGTACCGGCCGATATCCGCATCATTCGCGCGTGGAATTTGGAAGTCAATGAGGCGCCTCTAACAGGTGAATCGTTGCCTGTGCAAAAAACGGATCGGTCAGTTGCTGTCGACAGCACACTCTCGGAACGAAACAATATGCTTTACATGGGAACAGACGTGACGCGTGGGAAAGGTCTTGGCGTTGTCGTTGCCACAGGCATGCAGACGGAAATGGGACATGTGATGTCTTTAATGAAAGGTGAAATCAGGGAACTTACACCTTTGCAAAAGAAGGTGTCTGCTGTCGGCAAATCCTTTGTAAAAGGTGCGATGCTTGCAGGCGGCATCGTATTCCTGACTGGACTTTTGCGCGGGGTATCTGTCACGCAAATGGTCATGACCACCATCACGCTTGTTGCATCCGCTGTACCGGAAGGGTTGCCTGTGACAATTACCATCGCTTTAAGTGCGGGTATTTTCCGAATGGCCAGACGCAATGCATTAATCCGCAGGCTGGCTGCTTTGGAAACACTTGGCAGAACAACGGTGATATGCTCTGACAAAACAGGCACGTTAACGAAAAACGAAATGACAGTCAAGACAATCGCCACTGTCAATCGATCCTGGCTGGTCATAGGAGATGGTTATCAACCAAACGGCAGAATAGAGGAAATCACAGCGGATGAAGTTTCGGCAACAGCAGAAGCAATCCGCAAGACGACGGGGAAAACAGGCAGATTGATGTATGGAAAGGCGGACTTGCAGCAACTAGAGTTGCAGCAAATCGTAACCATCGGTGTTTTGTGCAACAACAGTCAATTGGAACAACAGGACGGCAAATGGATGGTCAAAGGGGACCCTACGGAAGGCGCATTGTTGACGCTGGCCGCAAAAACAGGCGTATGGAAAGCGGACGTGAGCCATTGGACACGCTGTCATGAAATTCCGTTTGATTCAAATACCGGAACCATGAGCGTGGTGTGCCAAAATACGCAGACGGATGCCGACTGTTCTGTATTTTTGAAAGGCTCTGTGGAAGCTGTTTTGGCTGCATGTTCCTGGTATCAGAAAGATGGCAACATCTATCCGCTGACGGACGACAAGAAAGAAGGCATTTTCAAACAAAACGAAATGTATGCGGCTGATGCGTTGCGTGTATTAGGTTTCGCCTATAAATCGATTCCCTTTGATCAAGCAAATCAAGAGGGCAGCAACGTCGATCGGGAGGATTTCATTTACGTAGGATTGGTGGGAATGATAGATCCACCCAAACCGGAAATCGAAACGAGCATTCGCGAAGCGTTTGATCTTGGTGTACAACCGATCATGATCACAGGCGATCATCCGATTACAGCCATCGCCATTGCCAAGCAGTTGGGGATTTGGGACGGCAAAAAACAGGTCATAACCGGTGTGGAGCTCGATCGGCTGTCTGAGGAAGAATTGACGGCAATGGTGGAAGATGTGGCGATATTCGCCCGCGTAACGCCGGAACACAAATTGCGGATCGTGACTGCGTTTCAAAACCGCGGGCATATCGTAGCCATGACAGGGGATGGCGTCAACGATACACCTGCCATCAAGAAAGCAAATGTTGGAATTGCCATGGGGCAAATGGGCACAGATGTCACAAAAGAAACAGCCGACATGGTGTTGAAAGAAGATCACTTCGGTTCCATCGTCGAAGGGGTCAAAGAGGGTCGGACGATCATCGGCAACATCCGGAAAGCGGTTGGCTGCTTGCTGACGGGAAATCTGGCGGAAATTCTTGTCACATCCGTTGCAGTGATTGCAGGAATGCCCATTCCTTTGATCCCGATTCAAATCATGCTGATGAATTTGTTGACAGATGCACTGCCTGCAATGGTCTTGGCTGTCAATCCCGGCAATGAAGCAGTCGAAACCAAACGGCAGGATATTGTAGATCGAGATTTGTACCAAAAAGTGGTGACAAGAGGCGTACTATTAAGTGCAGGCTCCCTCGGATTGTTTGCCGTTTCGTTACAGGCAGGAGCATCGATTGCGGTTGCACAAACTGTGGCATTTGCAACGCTTGTTGTCGGACAGCTCGTTCAAATTTTTTCATGGAGACAAGAAGGCACTACGGTTCCCGTGAAACATTGGACACAAGATAAATACTTGCTTGGTGCAGTCGGATTTTCGGCACTTGCATTGGTTGCCGCTTTGTATGTGCCGTCTTTTGCCCGAATTTTTCATACAACGCCTCTTTCGTTTGGACATTGGGCAATGATTCTGGCTGCCGCAGGAACTGTGCATATCGTCTCGAAGCCGATCCAACAATGGCTTACGAACCGGAACGAAATCATGCAAACAGAAAAGCCGCTGTTTGCAAGACTCCGTCCGCTTGCCATAGGAGTTGCCGGATAATTGATATACTGTAATATGAAGGAAAGGGATTAGTTGAACCGGATCGATTTTCAGCATCTGGCATTAAAAAATAGGAATGTTGAAGAAACGGAACGTGGAAGAAATCGAACCGTTTATGAAAAAAGCCCGAGGAATGATGGACTTTGGAAGAGTCCGTTTACTCTCGGGTCCTTTTCAATGTACAAACACTATAAGAGCCTGTTCAAAAGCAGTCAAAACTCCACGGCGGATTGCTTTGCCGAATGTGAATCGTTACAGCCATAATTTTTACAACCAGATCTGTTCAACAAAATTGACATTGTCTTTATTTTTGCATAACATGATTATATGAGTATTTGTTCATATAGGTGGTGTTCCTATGATAACGCGGATGGATGAAGATTGTTGCAAGGAATCCATTGTGCACCAAGAGGCGGTAGCAGATTGTCTTCCCGGACAATTGAGCGAACCATTGATTGCAGGAATCGCCGAGTCTTTCAAAGCACTTTCGGATCCGACTCGCATTCGTATTCTGCACAATTTATCCAAACGCGAACTTTGTGTGTGTGATCTTGCGGAAGTGCTTGGCATGACACAATCGGCAGTCTCGCACCAACTGCGCTATTTGCGAACATTGCGCATCGTAAAAAGCCGGAGGGAAGGCAATACGATTTTCTATACATGCGACGATGCCCACATTGTCGGTTTGCTGCAAATGGGAATTGACCACGCCTTCCACGTTGAAACAGATAAGGAGAATAGCCATGGCGCATAATCATACACACAGTCATGGACATGGTCACGATCATGGACATGGAGAAGTGTTTCACTCACATGCCCCTGTCGGCAAAATGAAACAAGCGTTTCTTTTCACTCTTTTCATTCTGGTCGTTGAGGTCATAGGCGGTCTTTTCTCCCATAGTCTGGCATTGTTGTCGGATGCCGGACATGTATTGACAGATATAGCAGCGATCGGTTTATCCTGGTTCGCCCTCAAGCAAGCGGAGAAACCTTCAAACCAAAATATGACGTTCGGATACTATCGGTCAGGCATTTTGGCGGCTCTTATCAATGGGATTACCCTGATTCTGATTACCATCTGGATTTTATGGGAAGCATACGGCCGCTTTCAGCATCCGGAACCTGTGCAAAGCACCTGGATGTTCGTGAGTGCAGGTGTGGGACTCTTGATCAATCTCTATCTTGGACTCGGCATGCGCCACGAAGACGATATCAATGTCAAAAGCGCGGTCTTGCACATGCTTGGCGATGCTGCTGCATCTGCCGGCGTGATCGTTGGCGGCGTCATCATTTTGCTGACGAAATCGTCGATCGTTGACCCGATTTTGAGCGTATGTATTGCTCTTTTGATTGCATTCGGAGCATGGCGGATCGTCAAACAAACGACGGTAATTCTTATGGAAGGCACACCACAGGGGATCGATTTTCAAAAAGTTGTAAATGAAATAAAATTGGTACCGAATATAAAAGATGTACACGATGTGCATCTATGGAGCATTACGAGCGGAAAAAATGCCATGTCCTGCCATGTCGTGCTCGACGGTGATATGACCATACGGGACAGCCAGGCGATTCTGCGGGATATGGAACACCGATTGATTCATTTGGGAATTGGTCATGTGACGATTCAAACAGAAGACTGTGATCATCCACATGAAAATTCTGAACTCTGTGCAGCCAAGGAAGTTCATCACCATCATTGAGAAACAAGGCATGAAGGGCTGAGAACATGCCATCGCAAAATATGGCTGTTAAATGAAATAAACAGTTGTATAGATAAACAGCGGTATAGAATGAACGGATTGTACAGGATCGTATGTATCATGGTTGTTGTTGTTCCAAAAAGCACCCTTAGGGTGCTTTTTTTGTGAGATGTTGTTCTTTTTTGTTTCATGTTTATCATTTTATTCGAAATGGAACATATATTTAATCTTGAAAACAGAACGATACAAACACCATGAACACTTTTAGGGAGTGCAGTATAAATTCACTTGCTATTTACAATTGTTAAGGGGGAGTAGGAACGCATGAAAAAGAAAATTGCAACACTCGGTTTGGTTGTAAGCGCATTCTCGATCACGTTGGCTGGTTGCGGAACTTCGTCTGGTGCACCGAACAGCGCAACAGCAACCACTCAGACTACCCAATCGAAGGAAACGAATAAACCTGTCATTGGAGTTACTTTGATGACATTGACGAATCCATATTTTGCTACGATGGCTCGCGCTTTAAAAGCGTATGGCGCCCAACACGGCATGCAAGTCGTGGTAGAAGGCGCCAACAATAGCCAATCCCAACAGCTCCAGCAGGTAGACGCCTTTATCGAGCAGCATGTTGCGGCTGTCATTATGGCGCCACCCGATGCATCTGCCGCAGTAAGCGCAGTTACAGCCTTAAATAAGGCGAATATTCCGGTATTTACAATTGATAGCAATGTCGATACGAACGCCTTGCAGAAATCAGGCGGAAAGATTAAAGAGTTTGTAGGTTCCGATAATTTTAAAGCAGGTGTAATCGCCGGAGAGGAAATGGCTCAATATTTGAACGGAAAAGGTGCGATTGGAATCGTCGATTTCAAGACTGCGCAATCCGTTCAAACGCGAGACAAGGGATTCTTCAGTGTGATCAACAAATATCCGGGAATCAAAGTGGTTTCCGATTTGGATGGCGCAGGCAGCACGCCGGGAGGATTGAAGGCAGCTTCCGAAATGCTTGCAGCACACCCGGAAATCAAGGCGATTTATGACATTAACGCTCCCAGCGGTTTAGGCGCAGTGCAAGCCATCAAAGCGGCTAATAAAGTGGGTCAGGTTGCGGTAATTGGTCTTTCCGGCAGCCAAGCCGCAGTGCAAGCCATTGAAGACAACAGCGTTTTTAAATTTGGGGCGATGCAGCAGCCGACGGTTGAATCCAAAATCGCGATCGAGAACATTGATAAATATCTCCATAAACAGTCCATTCCTCCACAAGTTTTAACAGATATTATAAAGATTGATAAACAAGACGCGGCAAAATATCAATCCGTTGCTTATCACTAAAATGGATGAAATACCCAATTGGCAAATTTATGCTTCCCTTTGGGGGTGAACGATTATGTCTGACTCTATCATGACTGCAGCTAACCTGCAAAAATCTTATAGCGGTGTCACCGTTCTTCATGATTTTTCGTTGACCATTCGCCCGGGGGAAGTGCATGCCTTGATTGGGCACAATGGAGCCGGAAAATCCACTGTGATTCGGATGTTGTCCGGCTCCGAACTCCCAACGTCCGGGCGAATATTTGTCAACGGAGGGGAGGCTTCCCTGTCCTCTCCGCGAATCGCACGCCATCTGGGTATTTATACGGTTTTTCAGGAACTGCGCTTGATTGATGAATTGACGATTGCACAAAACATTTTTCTTGGCAATGAAATAAGTTCCAAAGGATTTTTGAATAAACAACGAATGGAACAACTCGCCCGTGATATTTTACACTCGCATAAGTTAGGTTACCTAGATGTCAAAACGAAAGTGAAGCATCTTTCTCACGCGGAAAAACAGTTGATTGAAATCGTGAGTTCCTTAAACAACGACGCCCGATTGATCCTTTTGGATGAACCGACTACGGCACTCCAAGCCGCAGAAATTGAAAATTTGTTGGATACCATCCGCTCGCTGTCCAAAAAGGGAATTTCATTTTTATTCATCACACACAAAATTGACGAGGCGTTTTCGGTTTGCAGTCATGTGACTGTATTGCGCAATGGACATATGGTTTCATCTGTGCCAATTGAACAAACCAATCAGAAGCAGGTGCTCGAATATGTGGCGGGCCGTGAACTTGTGGAAGTACAACACAAAGAGTCATATAACCGAAAACAGGCGGAAGTGTGTCTGAACGTACAAGATTTAAAATCGGATGTACTTGATATTCGCAGCTTTGTGCTTAGGAGAGGACAGATCGTAGGGCTGTATGGCCTTGTGGGATCTGGGCGCACGGAATTCTTGGAAACCCTGTTTGGTGCACGCCGCTATACATCTGGGGAAATCTTCTTAGAAGGGCATTTGTATCGCCCGAAGTCACCCGTGCATGCCGTACGTAACGGAATCTTGCTGCTAACCGAAGAACGCAAACGAAACGGCATTGTTCCACTGATGGATTCTCGTACCAACATGATACTTGCAAGTTTGCGAGACTTTCAGAAATTCGGCTTCTTGGAACGCTCGAAAATTGAACAGCGAACCAGCGAATATGTGGCGAAACTTTCCATTCAAGGCGACATCCGTCAGCCGATTACAAGCTTGAGCGGCGGCAACCAGCAAAAAGTGTTGTTGGCCCGCTGGCTGCTCCCAAATGGTCGGATTCTCATGCTGGATGAGCCGACAAAAGGCGTTGATATTGGTGTGAAAACGGAGATTCACGCGATCATACGAAATTTGGCACGTGAGGGGTATGCAATTCTTGTAGTTTCTTCCGAGGTCGAAGAGATTGTCGCAGTCTCTGATACAGTCGCCGTCATGCAGCAAGGGAGCATCAAGACGTTGCTAGAAGGAGAAGACATTTCGGAAGAACGGCTCCTTACCGAGTCTTTGGAGGGACACAAAGATGAAAACAAAGTTTCCCAATGAGCTCGGCATCACAATCGTTCTAATTGTAATTGCCGTGATTCTATCATTTCTGTCGCAGATGTTTTTCACTACATCGAATATTTTTACACTGCTTTTAAATACAGTCAATATTGGCTTGCTTGCGCTTGGCCAGGCGTTTGTTTTGTTAACTGGCGGAATTGATCTATCTGTTGGTTCTGTTTTGGCACTTTCCGGTGTCCTCACAGCACTTGTGTTTCAAGCACACTTTCCGTGGTATATCGCATCGATCATCGGAATTTTGTCAGGTATGGCGACCGGATTGTTCAATGGACTTGTGATTCGTTATACCAAAGTGCCGGCATTTATTGTGACATTTGCATCAATGGGAGTGGCGTCGAGCATTCCACTGATTGTGACACAAGCGAACCCGATACCGATTTTCGATAAAACATTCGCCTTCTTGGGCCAAGGGTTCGTATTCTCCGTGATTCCCTTTCCAGTCATTGTGTTTGTGGCTGTGGCAATCCTTGCACATATCGTTCTTTCCCGAACTGTTTTTGGTATTCATGTATATTCCTTTGGCGGAAACCGGGAATCCTCCCGTCTTTCCGGTATCAATACTTCCAGGGTCGAGATACTTGTTTACATGATCAGCGGCACATTAGCAGGTCTGAGCGGCGTGATTCTAGCTTCCCGCCTCGCTTCCGGCTATCCGACGGCCGGTGCTGACAACGAGCTGTTCCAGGCGATTTCCGCTGCAGTCGTAGGTGGGGTCAGTCTGTTTGGAGGTGTCGGAACGATCCCTGGTGCATTTGTTGGGGCACTCATCATAGGAACTTTGTCAGATGGCATGAACATCCTAAACGTGAACAGCTATTGGCAGCCTTTGGTGATTGGCGTTGTCATTCTCATTGCCGTAACGGTGGATACACTCCGTTCAGCAGAGAAAGGGAGGCTTCCATCTTGGTTGAAACGATTTGGCAAAAAGGCAACGATGCAAGCGGTCAGTGTGATGGATGAAAAAGCATCAAAGACTTAATGCCTGGGAATGCAGTTGTACTTAGGCGAGGAGGGGAATTTACTTGCAGCTTATGATGGGAATTGACCTAGGTACATCCAGTGTAAAAGTCATTGTATCAGATTGGAAGCAAGGAATCGTCGCCCGCAGCATCCGAAGCTACGATGTTCAGACACCAGCCTTTGGATACGCGGAGCAAAATCCAAATGAATGGCTGCATGCGACGATTGCAGCCATTCTGGAAATCAATACAGATATCCTGCAGCAAATCGCAGGAATCGCATTTACGGGACAAATGCACGCTGTGCTGGCGATTGATGAATCGTTTCGTCCATTGACGCCTGCCATGTTGTGGTTTGATACACGAGCACATGTCGAAGCACAGACACTCGCCCGTGAATTTCGTGTCAAAAAGCTTGGGTGCGGGGATCTGGTGCCGGATCCTACACTTCCTTTATCGAAAATTCGTTGGCTCAGAGACAAAGGGAATTTAGATTGGTCGAAAGCGATTTATGTAATCGGCGCAAAGGATTGGATACGCTGCCAATTTGGCGGAAGTTTGTTGACGGATGGGTCCGAGGCATCCGGAACGCAACTGTTCGATGTGCTTGCACACGACTGGGATCAGAGCTTGGTGCAAGCAGCCGGCATAGAGATTCAAAATCTTCCGAAGGTGGTTTCTTCGACGTCTGTGGATGGTGGGTTATGCTCTGGTATCGCAAAGCAAACTAGATTGCCAGAGGGGTGCCCCCTGTTTGTGGGCGGCGGAGACTTCCCGACCGCCATGGGATTGCTTGACTTTACATCCGGAGACGTCGTCATCAACATTGGAACCGCCGGACAAATTGCAACACGTACGAACAGTCTCCGGCGAAAATCAGGATTCACCCGTTTTGCGGAAGTCCATTCGAAGGGTTGGCTTGAACTGATTCCCCTACTATCGATTGGTTTGTGTATGACATGGTGGCATGGCATTTTGGGCAATTCCGGCCGTGACCGTGTTTGGCCAAGTGGATCGAGCAAACGGCCGAGCACCCATCCGCTTGTGTTTCTGCCGCAAATCGCCGGTGAAAGGCCATGGCATCCCAATCCGGTGTCATTCGGGGGATTTCTCGGTTTGCGGGCAGAGCACAGTACGGATGACTTGTCCTTAGCAGTCATGGAAGGCGTTGTGATGTCCGTTCGAGAGGCATTTGATCAGTTGCTGGGTCCATCAGAAATGGCATCCGGGCGAATATTTTTGACCGGATCGCGGGAGTTCACACTTCTTATGGCGGAAGAAATCAGCTCAGCACTTGGGCGGCCGATACGGGTTCGCCACTTCACGGAACCTACGGCTGAGGGAGCTGCTTATCTTGCATTTCTCGGCAACAAGGTGGCAGATGGAACCATTTCACCATCCCAATGGTCCACCGAAACAACAGTGGCGCCGAATGCAGTGAAGATGGAACATTACCAGTCTTTGTACCGACTCTATCAACGGGCGCGAGGATTGCAGTCGGAATTGCATTCGTATTTCTAACATGTGCGGAGTGTTTATATGCTAAGTCAAGAGCGGCAAACGCGAATTGCAGAAATGATGTCGAAACAGCGCATGGTGAAAGTGGCAGATTTGACCAAGTTGTTTTCGGTTTCTGAAATGACGATCCGCAGAGATCTCGACGTACTTGAAAAAAAAGGCATCCTGAAAAAAGTATATGGGGGTGCAGTTGCAAAACGACTGACAATTGAAGAAATGCAGGATATTCCGATTCAAGTTCGCAGTGTCAACCGGATCGCGGAAAAAAGGGCGATTGCCGAACGAGCCGTGAATTTGATTCAACCGAACGACGTCGTCATTTTGGATGCAGGCACGACTACATTAGAGATTGCTCGCCTGATTCGGCATCGGTCGGACCTGGTAGTTATCACAAATTCCATTCCAGCAGCTTATGAGCTCACCGGAAGCGCCGTGACGCTAATTATTTTAGGAGGTCAGGTACGGGGTACTTCCCATTCTGTCGTCGGTGCCAAAGCAAATCAGTTTTTGTCCGATCTGGTCTCAAGCATATTGTTTCTCGGGGCCGCCAGTTTGTCGATCGAACAAGGGATCATGAATTCTAACCTGGATGAATCAGAGATCAAAAGACACATGATGGATCATTCTGAGAAAGTAGTCGTGGTCTCAGATACAAGCAAATTTCAATCCCAGTCCTACCATGTGTTTGCACGGTGGAACGAGATAGGCACATTGATCACCGATGCAGGACTATCTTTCGAGTCTCAATATGAACTGGAAAAACAGGGAGTAGAAGTCCTGACGGCACCCGTTACAAACTTGTCCAATTTCTAATCCAGGACTATATTGACGTCTTTCCTATTGTTGCCGTTAGCCTTTTGGGGGAGAAGGTGGTGATTCGAGTGAATAAAATGGCAGATGGACGGGGACCGAAGGTATTGCTTGCGGGACACAATAGTTTGGATATCATCCCTGATTTATCGTCACTTGCTGCTGGCTTTGCCGCATTTCGTCCAGGTTCCTTAATTCATACGCAAGGTGTCCGGTTTGCTACAGGCGGTGCTGTGCTTAACACTGGATTGGCATTGCATCGGCTTGGCATGCGTGTACGGCTGTTGATAAAAGTCGGACGTGATCCATTTGGCCAGATTCTGCAGACGTTAATCACAGACCAGTTGAACATCGCAACCGAATGTGGACAAACGGAGCTAATGCTTGTCGAGGAAGAAGCCGCTGGAACATCTTTTACGCTCGTACTCAGTCCGAAAAACGCTGATCGCATGTTTGTCGGGTACTCCGGTACCAACCAAACATTCTCCGCAAGCGATGTGAAAGAGGACGATCTGGAAGACGTTGCGTTGTTTCATTTCGGGTATCCGCCACTTCTTGAAAAGATGTATTCGGATGGAGGGAAAGCATTGGCAGCATTGTTTGCACATGTACGGCGGCGAGGCATAGTGACATCCCTGGATATGTGTATGCCGGATGTGCAAGGAGAGTCAAGCAGAGTGGATTGGCCATCATTTCTTGCCAATGTACTGCCTCACGTCGATGTTTTTATGCCGAGCATGGAAGAGATCATGTTTATGTTGGATCGTGAGCGTTTTGATGCAATAAAATCTTCTGGAAGGGAGTTTATCGCTTCCATTACGGAGCGTGATTTGGTCTCTATAGGGCAAGCGCTTGTCGATATGGGAGCTCGTATTGTCGGGTTGAAGCTGGGGGATTACGGGCTGTATATGCGGACGGGATCCTGTCATTCGGACAATGCCGGCGATATCGTGCGACCGCGATGGTGGAAGTCGCTCTGCAGGATGGATTGGAGCGACCGGGAGTTGTATATCCCCTGCTTTTCCGTTCTTGTCACCGGAACGACCGGCGCCGGGGATTGTACCATTGCCGGATTTCTTAGCGGGATGCTGCACGAACTCACGATCGAAACATGCATGACACACGCAGTTGCGGTTGGTGCATGCAGTGTCGAGCAAGTAGACGCAACGAGTGGAGTACCGTCTTGGAAAGATGTTCAGGACCGGATCAAGCAGGGCTGGCCGATGTTGGAGTCCGGGATTCCACTGAAGGATTGGAAACAACACGACGGAGTGTATTACGGTCCACGAGACAGGAACAGGGTTCATGGATGATTTCAAGCAATCTTTAAACATTCATCCATCGATGTTCAACATATTTTTGGAAAACTCTGAGAGGAGAATGCAAAGTTGATGACCCAAATGGAGTGCCGTCTCTGGCGGCAGAAAGCACGTGCCTTCTTGGATAAGGCCGGGATTGTTCTGACCAATGAAGAATCTGAGCACATTGAAGTAGCGGATCTAGGGCTGGGGGAATTTGAACGTACCGGTCTCCAATTGATCACATATGTCAACAATGATCGCTATTGTGCCAAAGAGTTGATTCTGCTGCCGCGGCAAACTTGTCCTGAGCACAGACATCCCCCGGTCAACGGTGATCCGGGGAAGCGCGAAACGTTTCGCTGCTGCTTTGGAAACGTGTATCTCTACGTTGAAGGTCCTCCGTCGGAACAGATTCAGGCAACGATTCCCATGGGAAGTGAAGCGTACTACACGGTGTTTCACCAAATCGAGCTAAATCCTGGAGAGCAATATACGATTCCAGAGAACACGCTCCACTGGTTTCAAGCTGGTGACGGGGGTGCGGTGGTGTCGGAATTCTCTACAACGAGCCGAGACGAGTTTGATATTTTTACAGATCCCAGGATCCGACGGGTGCCGGAAATTGCAGGCGAGGATGTAATGGAATCGCAAGATATCGGATCTCCATCGGATGAGGATATCATCTCGTGATAGCCCGCTTATTCAGGCAGGTACATGTTTGCCATTTACGGAGGTGTGTTACATGACGGGAAAAGCATATCGTATGGGCCGGTTGTTTCATCCGCAAGATGGCAGGACAGTTATATTGCCGGTCGACCATGGTGTAGCGATTGGACACGTGGAAGGACTGCGGAATCCAGTTTCCGTGCTTCGTGACCTTGTAGAAGAAGGTCCGGATGCCGTTTTGCTAAATCCGGGGCTTAATCGGGCGGCATCCGATGTGTTTAACCATACCGGTGCCCCCGCTCGTATTTTAACGGTCGATACGTTTTTCTATGACAATGCAGCATTTGTGCAGGATCGAATTGGCTGGGCCGAAAGAGCGGTTGTCGATGGATACGATGGAATGAAGGTTTTGCTCCCCTGGGATACATCGATACAAGAGCGGATGGCCACTACCCGCTTAGTAGCCGAGTTGATAAAAGAATCGGAAACATGGCAGATTCCCATTATTGTCGAGCCAACTTTACTGCGCGGCACAAATCAAGACATTCGCACATTGTCTGACGGTGTTCGAATTGGTTTTGAGCTTGGTGCGGATATCTTGAAGACACCGTATCCGGCATCTGCGGAAATCTTGCAGGAATGGGTTGAATCCTTCAAGGTGCCGATTGTCCTTTTGGGTGGGCCAAAAGGGAGTTCTGATGCGGATTTGTTGCGTTCTGTCGCAGATGCGATGCGTGTTGGCGCCAAAGGTGTTGCGATCGGTCGCAACGTGTGGCAGCGAACCGCTCCAGAAGCGAAAGCGTTCTTTAAACAATTGATTCAAATTGTACATCCGGAAATTTAATACATGAAAGCAAAGGCCTGCGTATCTGTGCTTGATGTCACACAGAGGCAGGCCCATTTTTTGCGTATTTTGAGTTGAATACGAGTCGAAGTACAAATCGCAAACGTTTGAATCACACAATTTGAAAAAGCTCGTACATAGTTAAGCAATACAAAATTCCGTATATATTAGGATTTGTTTACAAATTCAATCGAATTGGAAATTCATTTTTTGAGGAAGTGCCAGCTTGTATCCGGCAAATTGGTCTTTTGATAGGAGGTATGAGCCGTGTTTTGTAACAATATACATTCATAATTTAAAGCATACGTATTTAAGGAGGGAGCCAATATGGACGGAGTATTTGGATTGTATACACGTTGGGCAGTCGTGTTCCTCATTATTTTTGTTCTGTTCTTCTTGCTTGTTCCAGGTGCAGGGTACTAATAAAACAGTATGAACGGCAGCATTTCGCTGCTGTTTTACATAGGATTTGACATATGAAAGAAAACAGCAGCTATTTTACTACTGTTTTCGTATAGAAAGCTTAAAAACGACTTACGCTTACGCCACCTCCGCCGCCGCCAAAGGTTCCTCCGCCACCTCCGCCATTAATTCCTCCGCCACCTCCGCTGCCGCCGTTGCCAGCATTTGTATTGTTGTTTCTATTTCGATTTGTATTTCGATTCGTATCGGAATTGGTATCTTTAACAATTGGCCTGTTTGTAATGTTAATATTTGCAGGCTTCAACTCAATATTAATGAAGAGATTAATCGTGTCTTTCCCGTTTCTTATCTGTTTTCGTATTTTGATAATCTCCGAATTGTTTTTATTCGGCTGCTTTTTCGCGTTCATATCAACACTTCCTTTGCAAAATGTAGGTACCTCTAATATAGATAATCGAATGGATGGAATTATGTAACGGACAACCAAACCTGATCATTGATCTATTTTTCTATCGCAATAGGATTTTTGATTCGATTCAAAAAAATTTTGATTGACATATGTTCGATTCGTTAATTTACCTCCAGTTACAAAATACAGGGATGACTGCACAATTTCTTTTTAAATGGTACGTTCACCCCGCATAAGCCGTTTCAATATTCAATTGTTTTACATAAATTGCATCATTCGGTGAGAAAGGAGGGGGTTTGATGTACGGAGCATTTGGAGGTTACACACGCTGGGCAGTAGTGTTCTTGATCATTTTTGTTTTGTTCTTCTTGCTCGTTCCTGCTTATGGTCAAGTCTGTTAAATGGTTCCTGTATATGAAATAAAAGCGGATTATGCGTAAATAAGAAAGAAAAACTTGAGTGGATAGTGTCAATAGACGTTTGTATTTATGATCGGGTTATGCTGTTCATTCAAATTGGAATGCAATGGGAATTTTGAATCAGCGATGAAATTGTGAGTGTTTTTACAATAAGAACAAGCTGGAGGATGTAAAATGAAAGATTTCAAATTGGTAAAAATGGATGATTTCAAAAAAGAACTCCGAAAATTGAAAGTTGACGATTTCAAGGTAGATCAGCCGAAGCTTTCCGAGCATACCATGTTCGATACGGTTGGCGGCACATGCGGTGGCACATGCGGCTTTTGCGGCGGCACATGCGGCGGTGGCGGTGGCGGTGGCGGCGGCACATGCGGCGGCACATGTGGTTTTTGCGGTGGCACATGCGGCGGCGGCGGTGGTGGTGGCGGCGGCACGTGTGGCGGCACATGCGGTGGATGTGGCGGCACATGCGGCGGCGCAGGTGGCCCCAGATGCTTCCGGTGCTTCAGAACACCAGGTACACGGGAATAGGGCGATAGACGTTACTTTCATACCGTACACTTAGCTGCCTAAAGGAAAAAGAGAGCCCCCGCATGAACAATGAATGGTTTGTGCGGGGGCTTTTCAGACACTATGGACAACTAGCGATACATATAGTAATCAGAATGATGAATTAGAATTAGGAAACAACTCACGAGGAGGAGCAAAATGACAAGTGTGAATCCTTCTATGCGCCTAAAAGCCAAAGGGGACACGTTTTTTATCCCCGATCCAAACGGCGGTGTGTATTTTCGGAACAACGAAAGCTCATTTCGTATGGAAGGCAGAACGATTTATCAGTGGATTGAACAACTGATGCCGATGTTTGACGGGGAACTATCGTTGGAAGATTTGACAGACGGATTAGACGATGAATACCGGGATCAGATCTTTGAAATTGCAGAAATATTGCACAAAAACGGCTTTGTCCGGGATGTGAGCCAAGACCATCCCCATCAATTGCCAGATCAGATTCTCGAAAGGTATGCTGCCCAAATCGAATTTCTGGACAATTTCAGCGGATCAGGCGCATACCGGTTTCAGTCCTATCGCCAGGCCAAAGTATTGGCGATCGGCGCTGGCCCGTTTTTTCTCTCGTTGGTCACCGCTTTGCTCGAATCCGGAATCCCCAGGTTCCACGTGTTGGTCACGGACTCAGCACCGACCGATCGGAAGCGGATGGCGGAACTGGTGGCACACGCCCGTAAAGCAGATTCCGAAGTGATGGTAGAGGAGGTCACTCATCGTAAAGAAGGGGTGAATTCTTGGCGGGAAATTGTGCAACCATTCGATTGGATTTTGTATGTGTCACAGCAACACGATGTCGGGGAACTGCAAATTTTGCATGCAATATGCCGGGAGGAGAAAAAGCGGTTGATCCCCGCCATGTGTGTACATCACGTAGGGATAGCAGGTCCTTTGGTGGATTCGGACTCTGAGGGGTGCTTTGAATCGGCGTGGCGCCGCTTGCACAAATCCGCACTTTGCAAAGACCCGCAGTTGCACACGTTTTCTTCCACAGCCGGAGCAATGCTGGCAAATGTGATCGTGTTTGAATTGTTAAAAAAGGTTACGGGAGTGACCGAATCCGATTTGAAGAACAAATTCTTCCTGTTGAATCTCGAGACGCTGGAAGGAAACTGGAATTGGTTCCTGCCTCATCCACTGGTAACCGGTCGGATGTCAGTCCAATGTGTGCAAGATTTCGAGTCGCAACTCGAACGGAAATGCGGCAGCCATGAGTCACTCGAATTGCTTTCTTACTTTAGCAAATTGACATCTGCGGAAACGGGTATTTTTCATATTTGGGGAGAAGGGGAATTGCAGCAGCTTCCGTTAGCCCAGTGTAGAGTTCAGGCAGTCGATCCGCTGACAGAAGGACCGGCCGAACTGTTGCCGGACGTTGTCTGTACAGGTCTGACGCACAAGGAAGCGCGACGGGAGGCGGGGCTGGCCGGGATTGAAGCATATGTATCGAGAATGCTCGTTCCGCTTGTTTCGGCTCTTTCCTCACAGAAAGGAATTGCCGGCATTACGGTAAAGCCGGAGGAATGCATCGGCGTTGGAGCAGGCGAAACCGTTGCAGAAGGCATCTGCCGCGGATTGCAAAGGTGTTTGGACGAGGAACTCAGTCGGCAACAGGCAGCTCAGCCGTATACGGTCTGTCCTGTACAGTTAGGTACAGTAGAGGATGAACGTTGCCAGTTTTATTTGCAGGCATTGAACACGCTGCAAGGAGCTCCGACAATCGGCTTAGGACAGGAAATTTGCGGATTTCCTGCAGTATGGATCGGTATGAGTGGCCGCTGGCACTGCAATGCCGGATTGAATCTGACGATGGCGTTGCAACATGCGTTGCAACAAGCAGTGCTTGCGGCACAAAACAAAACGGCTTGCCTCACGACACAAGCGCATGAAGTTTCGTCCGTACATCTGGAAGAATCGACTTCGCAATCTCTTGTCATCTCCTCATGTGAAAAGGTGGAACAATCCGAGGTAGTGCGGTCTGCCTTGGAAATCTTGAAACGGAATCGCAAGAAGCTCTTGGTGTTGGACCTGGCGTTCGAGCCGTTTTTGAAAGAGGAACTTGCAGGTGTGTTTGGCGTGTTGTTGCGGGAGGAGGAATCCCGGTGAGCGCCGTCGTGTTGATTGTCGGAGAAGGGATATTGATGGATTACGTGTGTGAAAAACTATCCAGCAAATATACGGTCATCCGTCAAATCGATTTTACGACAGGAGTCCCGGAGATCCTGGATTTGGCCATGGTGCTGCACGATACTTGGCAACCCTCTGTACATCTGAAAGCGGAAGAGGTGTTACAGGCGGCTGGCGTCCCTTGGCTGCGCGGATTCGTCTCATTTGGGGAAGGCGTGATCGGCCCGCTGGTTCGCCCAGGTGTGCAAGGATGTTCACAGTGTGCAGACATGCGGCTTCTGATGGCAAGACGTGACCGCAAGGAGATGTGGGAGATCCAGCGGCAAATAGCGGCAGACGAAGGAATTCCGCGGGATGTTTGGGCTTCGCGCACGGGGCTTTTGCAGATGGCTCACCTGCTTGCGGCGGAGGCGCAAAGAATATTACAAGGCAGCAAGGCACATTTGGAAGAGCGTGTGTTTTTGCTTAACCTGAAGATGCTGAAGGGCTCACGACACTTCTTTCTGCCCGATCCGACGTGTCCCGTTTGCGGGCGGCTGCCGGACGACTCAGCGAATGCGGCGCAGATTTCGCTGCAACCAAACCCGAAGTTCCGAACGGACGTGTATCGTTGCCGTCCGATGAATGACCTGAAGGAAGTTCTGGTCAAAGATTATCTGGATAACCGGACTGGATTTTTGAATGGGAAAGTGTATGATTTGGAGTCTCCGTTTGCCACCGTAGGCATGAATTTGCCGCTGACCATCGGGGACGAGGCGACGGCAGGCCGCACTCTTTCGTTTGCGGAAAGCGAGCTGACTGCCATTTTAGAGGGGATTGAACGGCACGGGGGTCTGGCTGCCCAAGGCAAACGGACGGTGGTATATGATAGTTTCCGCAATTTGGGCGATCAAGCATTGAATCCCCTTGCAGTGGGAGTGCACGCGCAGGAACAGTATGCACGTCCTGATTTTCCATTTCAATCGTTTGACCCGGATCGCCAAATCCATTGGGTATGGGGCTATTCATTTATGCAAGAGCGTCCGATCCTGGTTCCGGAGCTGCTTGCCTATTACAGCTTGGGCTGCGGAGAGGGGTTTGTTTATGAAACTTCCAACGGATGCGCTTTGGGCGGAAGTTTGGAGGAGGCTATTTTTCACGGCATTTTGGAAGTGGTGGAGCGCGATTCATTCCTGATGACATGGTATGCGCAACTGCCCCTTCCGCGCCTCGATCCGTATTCGGCGAAAGACCGGGAATTGCGGTTAATGATCGACCATTTGCGGGCGGTAACGAGTTTTGAGCTATATATGTTTAACGCAACGATGGAAAACGGGATACCCAGCGTTTGGGTTTTGGCAAAAAACAGGAGGAAACAAGGAGTGAATCTTATCTGTGCAGCCGGAGCGCATGTAGATCCGGTGCGGGCAGTGAAAGGCGCGATTCATGAGTTAGCCGGTATGCTCCTGACGTTTAATAAAAAATTTGAGGCAAATCGAGAGAAGTATGTACGAATGTTCTACGATCCGTTCGAGGTGAAACAGATGGATGATCATTCGATGTTGTACAGTTTGCCGCAAGCGGAAGAGCGTCTGCAATTTTTGCTGAATGACGATCGCCCGCTGCGAACATTTGCAGAGGAATTCAAACAGCAGTGGAAGCATGCGGATTTAACGGATGATCTAAAGGACATTCTGCAAGTGTTTCGTAGCTTGAACCTCGATGTAATCGTTGTGGACCAGACGACGCCGGAGATGAAAAGAAACAGGCTGCATTGCGTAAAAGTGCTGATACCGGGAATGTTGCCGATGACGTTCGGGCATCATCTGACTCGCTTGGAGGGGCTGGAGAGGGTTTTGAATATACCTATGGAACTCGGATATACACCACAACCACTTACGCCTGAACAACTCAATCCACATCCACATCCGTTTCCATAAGTCGTGGCTGGGAGGTAGAAGTATGAACTTAGAGGCATTTCTGCACGATCTGCACTTTGACATTGATAGGATGATTCATCCAGAAGGCTGGGAGGTAGATTGGGAAGATGCACCACTTCCCTATAAACTTTATCGTGGCTTACCTGTGGTTCCATTGTCTTCGGAAGTACCACTGACGCTTACAGCAGGAACATGTTCCACGCAGCCTAATCTTCTCGGAATTGGACATTTTCTATGGTACGCATTCGGGCTCACACAATTCGCACAGTCAGAATTTGCTTTTGCTGGAAAGGAACAAGGACCAATACAGAGGCAGTTTCACCGGAGATTCGTTCCAGCTGGAGGTGGACTATATCCGAATGAGTTGTACGTGTATCTAAAAATTAAAGACTTGCCTACCGGAGTCTACCATTATGATGTGGCACACCATCGCTTAGTGTTACTGCGAGAAGGTCAATTTGACTCCTATCTTATACAGGCTCTTGGCAATCAATGTGATATGGCTGCTTGTTTTGGCGCAGTCTTTGTATCGACG
Organism: Fodinisporobacter ferrooxydans; assembly: GCF_022818495.1. GTDB lineage: Bacteria > Bacillota > Bacilli > Tumebacillales > MYW30-H2 > Fodinisporobacter > Fodinisporobacter ferrooxydans. The sequence goes on from NZ_CP089291.1 coordinate 3,570,801, forward strand.
ATGTTTTGGAAAAATTTCTTTAAATATCATAACTTTGCTTATCGCTTACAAGGGCTGGATGCGGGAGTTTTGATTGGTCAATTGTTGGAAGTGGCAAAACAGTTTAACTTTACAACAGGTGTATACTTTCAGTTTCTGGATCGGGCCATCAACCATTTGCTTGGAATATCCGAACTGGAAGAAAGCGTATATGCGGTCATTCCACTCTCACAAGAACCTTTTAATGTTTGGTTTATTACAGGAGATGGCAAAGAAGGTACCACCATCTCAGCAGCTGAATTGTGTCAGGAGTTGACCGCTGTTCATCATCATCACTATGTCCGATCACAGAGGATGAAGGAATATCCAATGTTAATCAAGATGAACGAAGCTTCCATGTTGGAATCCGTGCGATCGTTTCGGCAAATGGATGATTGTAGAGGTGTTAACTATTCAGGGCGATTAATACCTCTGCCCGATGTGAAACGACTAAAATATGACCTGTCAGCAGCCTCTATGAAACGGTATTCACCAGGACTCGATTTTGTTTTGAGAAAAGTTGATTTAACACAACTGGCAATGTTGTTGCATGAAGCAACGGCTTCCTTTTCGTATCAAAATGATTTGGATGGAACACAAAAGAATCCAAAGCCGCGAGTCTCATTATTTGTCAATTTGTATGGAATTGAGGGAATTCCAGATGGCGCTTATCAATATGACAGCGCTGTACATGCGTTAAGGCTCATACGTTCTGGGGATCATCGGCTCTCGTTGCAGCTAGGGTATCTCTATAATGTAAATCTGTTTCAAGTTCCTATCTGCCTACATGTGGCTGGGGATCAGAATCATCTTATACCCACGATGGGATACAGAGGATATCGCATCCAACAAATGGAAGCTGGCATGCTCACACAGCGGTTATCGCTTATTGCATGTGCCATAGGTTTAGGGAGCCATGTAATCCTTGGATTTGATGTGAACACAGCGAACAAAATCTTTGGGATGGCTCCCCAAGCGCAAACAAGCCTCGTCCAACTCCCCATCGGTTCCCATCGACCTCCGTGTAAATTGGAAGGAAGTTTACGTAGCTAAGTGGGAGTCTTGAAAACAAGAGAGGCAATGCTTGAAGGAGAGGGGGCTATTTTATATGGATCTTGTGGTTCGTCCAGTACAAACAATCGATGCCTCTTCTATCCATCGAATCAGTATACAAGACACTGTTTACCCAAATATGTTTTGCCTGCCAAGTCTGCGGGTAGAACAAATGACAGCTTTACTGAACAATTTAGGACCGAATGAGCATGAATTTGTTGCGGAACTCGACGGAACCGTAGTTGGGTATGTGGGTCTGAACCAGGAACATGGACGAAAGAATCACATCGGCTATCTTTTCATCGGGGTTGACGGAAAGCACCATGGCAAAGGCATAGGTACTGCACTTTTAAACAAGATACTCGACTTGGCTGATCACTGGCTTTTGCTGGAGAGGGTTGAACTTGAGGTACTTGCAACAAATCCACGGGCACAATCCTTGTATGAACGGTTCGGATTTGTTGTCGAGGGAAGAAAAAAAGGCGCCATGATACATGCAGGGAAGTATGTCGATGTAGTCTTTTTAGCCAGACTGCGTCCAAATGGCATCCTTTCAAAAGTATAGGCAGTACGAGACAAAGGGAGATCGGGGGGATTTTATGTCTCATTCCAAAGAATATCACGGTTGCGTTGACACTGAGTACCTACAAACTGTGGCGTCCGGATTTGGATTTTTCAAATCTCGCACATATGAGCTCATGCGAGTGCAAACCGGGCAAACCGTATTGGATGTTGGATGTGGACCGGGAATCGATACCGTAGCGCTCGGCATATTGATTGGTCCATCCGGCAAGGTATTTGGCATCGATTTGGATCCGGAAATGATCGTTGCTGCACATGAAAGCGCAAAGCGTCAAGGGATGGAAGCATGGGTACACCACCAGCAGGCAGATGCTTCCAGCCTCCCCTTCGATTCTGACGGATTCGACGGGGTGCGCAGCGAATGTACATTTCAGCATCTGGCCGACCCGGAAAAGGTGCTTTATGAAATGATTCGTGTGACCAAACCGGGAGGGTGGATTGTTGTACTCGATACAGACCACTCAAGTTTCACCGTTGATACAGTACACAAGGAAATCGAATGGAAGATTCGCCGGCACCGTCCGGAGTTGCTTCGCAACGGTTACTCCGGACGTGAACTGTATGGCCTGTTCAAGAAAGCGAACGTACAGAATGTTACGTATGAGGTACATGCATCTTCCACAACTGATTTTTCGCTTGTTCAATATGTTCTCCGTTGGCACGACGCCATTGAGAAACTGATTGACGGCGGCATCGTGACGGCAGTGGAAGCGGCAGCGATCAACAGCGAACTCGAACAGCGAAACTCCAAAGGCACATTTTTTTGCTACGGGACATTTACGATCGTCACGGGTCGAAAAGGATAAGCCTCTCCTGATCTTCTCAAAAATCAATAGTGGCGTGCTTCCAAACGAAGTTGCCGCCTCTATTCATGCATCTTTTCCATTGTCTGTTTGGTTGCTCGACGAGCTTCATCAAGTCCGCCCAACAGTGTTCTCATGCCTGCGAACAGAATTGGGGGAGTGTAAGAGAGTGCGATTTTGGACAAAGGCCAATTCACTCCCCAGACGAATACAAGAAATATGATCAGCAAAGCGGGAAAACCGTAGTCCACCATACCCTTGCTGGGTATGGTGTGTCAACCCGCGAACGATCATTATTGTATTTGCTGGATTCATTTTTAAGCGGCTACGTAAGCTGCACATGTATTCAGGGAGTGGGTGGCAAATGAAAGAAATGAGACATAATGGAGGTTGGGGAAAGATGATATCATTTGGAAGTTATTTTTAATAGGGCATTGATCTTGCTTTAAGCCAACTTGCAATTTCTTCTAAAAGAGGTTTATTTTCAGCTACATATATGGTGTATTCATAAAGCTCTAATTCATATTGTTCTGTTATGTAATAACCATTCAATTCCAGGTAAATAAGTGCGCAGGCAAGAGCTGTTCTTTTATTTCCATCATTGAATAATTGTTTCGTGGCAAATCCTTCTAAATAAACGGCAGCCTTCATAAATAAACCAGGGTATTGTTCCTCACCGAAATATTCTGTAAACGGTTTTTCGGCCATGAAACTAATCAACCCTGGTTCTTTTTCACCCGATAATCCGCCAAATTCATTGAGATACATATCATGAATTTCAACGATCTGTTCTCTTGTAAGCTCAATGTACATCTAGTTCTTCGCCAACTTTTCAAACGATTTTTTGTGACGATCCATAACACGCTTTGCTGCTGCCAATGCTTGTGCGTTACTAACCGGAATTCTCTTTGGAGTTGGCTGTGCTTTGTTAATTGCCATGTCATCCCTCTTTTCCTTCATTCCGCAATTACCTCCTATAAAGCAGATTCGCCAAAGATTCAACGATTTAAACTTTGTATGAGATAGTATGCGAAATCTATTGTTTATATGATTATATATCGGATTCATAGATTAGTAAATATTTCTAATCTTCATAATTGCCCAAGTCATTGGAATTCTTTACTTCTTGCATGTACTCGCTTGGACAAGATTTTAGGAAGAAGGGAGGTTGTTTGTACGGCTCCGTATTATTAACTTCTTTTAGATTCCAGCTCATATTTGTTATAAAATATGAGAAATGGAAGGAGGTTGACGATAAAAAAACTATTTCGCACATCACGGGTTTCGAAGTTTGATAAATGGAATTAAAATTATAGCATACACTTCTTGGAAAAACAAGGTATAAAATGAGTAATATGTTCTGATGTGCAACGAATTGAATGATTATGTTGGGAAAAAATTCGTGTTTGTTTTAAGGAAAGAAGGATTTTGAATGACTGGACTGCCAAGACCGGCAAAACGAGTGATGGAGATTGCTTTGCCTGCGATTGCTGAGGCATATCTGCAAAACTTGTTAGGCGTAGTAGATTCCTTTTTTATTGCAAAACTAGTGCGTAATGGCGTAAGTAACGCGTTATAATAATTACATTTTCAGAAGCTTACCAGCATAAGTCCAACGAAAGGGTTTGGCCAAATGTTCGTTATAGTAATCAATAAATGCGGCAATACGCTGCTCTAAATCTTCGACTGACACAAAGCTGGCGCGTTTATTCAGAAGACGGCGTGAGAGTATGCTAAACCAACATTCAATTTGGTTGAGCCAAGAAGAATGTTTAGGCGTGTAGATCACGCGAATACGATGGCTAGGATCGGTAAGAAACGCGGCGCGGGATTCCATCGTTTTCAGAACGCCGGACTTGCCCTTTTCACCAAGTGCTTCTTCCGGTATGCCGCACTCCGCAGCTACGAAACGAACCAGAGACTCGGACTTATGCGTGTTCAATTGATCCATCACGAGCAGGTAAGGTGCTGTTGGATCATGGCGGACCACTTGGCGGATATGCTCCACAAAGTCGGCTTCATTACGTGTCGCCTGAATCATCGGAGCGATCAACTGGCCCGTGACGACATCGCGTGAAGCGGTAAGACTGGTCGTGCCATGCCGGATGTATTCCTGCTCGACGCGCTCCACTTGCCCCGGTTTCATCGGTTTCGTGGCCTGTGCGCGTTCTAACGCCTGAATACCCGTTTTTTCATCCGTGCATAAAACGTGTACTCCTTGTTCAGCGAGTTCCGATGCCTCATGATAAGCGTCACACACCTGTTTCACTTGTTGATGGTACAACTCGGGATCATCGATCTTCGGATTGAGCCATCCTTTCACTTGATGGGGTTTCAAGTCCGCTTCGTTTTAAAAAACGCCCGACCTGACGCGTCGAAATCGAGGAAACGATGCCACGTTTTACCGCTTCGCGGGCAAGCAATCCGGGTGTCCAATGACTAAACGGCAGTTCCAAGCTTTCGGGTGTCTGGCAGGCTAAGGTCAGGATATGGGCGACTTCCTCGGCTGTAAACGCAGACGGTCTACCCGATCGTTGTTCGTCGGTTAAGGCCGCTTCAATTTTCGCTTTCAGCGCATGAGGGCGATGGGTTTCGACTTGTTCCAGTTCCACCGCAAAAGTTGACCAGCGCTTCCTCCACCGCTTTACGGTATCGACACTGAGGCTGAGACGTCGAGCCAGTTCGCAATTGTTGACCTCTTGTGCCGAAAGTAAAATGATCTTGGCTCGCTCGATGAAATGCAGCGGTGTGTGGGTTCCTTTGGCCATCTTCTCCAGCACTTTTCGTTGCCGTTCGCTCAGTACGATTTTAATTGCGGTTTGTTTATGCAAAATATATCCGTCCCATTCTATGAATCTTTTGCTTCACAGTATATCATAGATTCATAGTCATTGGATAATTCAGCCATTTTACACTAGGTCTTTTGGCGATCGATGCCGTAGGAGTCACAAATATTTATAGCATGACGTATACAGGTGTATTTCTGGCCATTTCGGCGGCAATATCCGTTTTTCTGGCACGCGCAGCAGGAGCAAAGGAACTGGCAAAGGGTAAATCGTCCATTTGGCATGGGTTACTTATCGCATTGGTATCCGGTGCATTCACAGGAATGCTCTCGGTTATTTTTGCAAAACCGCTTTTACATATCATGGGGGCTTACGGGTCTTTGGAAGAGACCGCATTGCCTTATTTTCGGGTAGTGTTGGGAATTTCGCCACTTATCGCTGTATTTACGGCACAATCTGCTGCATTCCGCGCTATAGGAGATACCAAGACACCTTTGCGAATCGGTCTTGAAATGAATCTGATTCATGTTGTGTTCGACTATGTCTTGATTTTCGGCATTGGCCCGTTCAAAGGTTACGGCTTGTATGGTGCAGCTTGGGCAATGGTGCTTGCAAGAATCTACGCATGGATCCGTCTATGGTACAAGTCTCGCAAAGTTTGTGCGCTGCATCTGAACATGGAGGATGTCAAGCTTCGCAGGAAGTTATTCATGCGAATGATCCGCTTTGCGATCCCTGCTGCTGTTGAACGATTATCTATGCGGCTTGGCCAGGTAATATATTTCGGATTGATCGTGCGTATGGGTGTCGAAGTGTATGCAACACATAACATTGCAGGAACACTCACTACGTTTGCATTTACAATCGGCAATGGATTTGCAACTGCAGCAACTGCCACGATCGGGCAGGCGATTGGCAGCGGGGACGCATCTGAAGTGCGTTTGTACAGACGATGGAGTTACATACAGTCTGCCATCGCCATGACAATAGTGACAGCGTTGCTTTGTCTGCTTAGTCCGTGGATCGGCTTGTTTTTTACACAGAATCAAAATGTCATTCATTTGCTTACCGTTATTTTGGCTATCGATACTTTTTCACAACCTTTTCTTGCGGCTGTTTTAGTGGATACAGCTGCCATTCAGGCAGGTGGAAACAGTCAATATCCGATGCTTGTCACAACGATTGGCATATGGGTTATACGGACACTCGGAGTCTATATATTTGCATGGCGACTCGGGTTTGGATTGCCTGCCGTGTGGGTGAGCATTGCTTTTGACAATGCGTTGCGCGCAGGATTATTTTATTGGTATAGAAAAAGAAAAAACTGGGTTGTTTCACTGAAGCTTAAATAATGTTTTCAAAAGCCACTCCAATCAAATGAGAGTGGCTTAAAAATAAAGCTTGCAGCGCTTGGCATCCTTACCCGATCATACGAATTGACTTAAATGGTTTCTGAAAAATAAGGATAAAGTTGGATGATTAGGGAAATGTAGTGTATGAACAATCAATCCAGCATGTTGCAGCAAGTTTATTACAGGAAGGAATGTGGGTATGCGCAAGCCGTTCCCCATAAAAAAAAGCAGGCTTAACTCCGGATTGCTTGGCACCAAATCATATCAAGAACAAAAACAGGACGCTAAGGAAATAAATATGCAGCAACATCAACAAGCGCATCAGGCAACGTGTGCAAAGAACCTGGATAAAAAGTCCGAGCCCAAGAACATACAGATCCATACTGATGTGGCCCGCAATAAGACATATTTGACGGAGTTGTTTTCCAAATGCTCGGATATCATTTTGCATGAAATTCAGATTATCAACGGGCCGAACATGCTGCTGTTGAAAGTGGATGGCCTTGCCGACACCAGTCATTTTGATGACAATGTGTTAAAATCGCTGATGCTTAGTCCCGGCGTGGCGGCACAAATGGATCAGCAGCCGCCATATACGGCGGAAGAGCTTATGATGCGTTTCATTCCCATGGGACAATCCAAAATCATGAAGACGATGTCGGAAGCGATCGATCATGTGCTTACAGGGGATACTGTCGTGTTTTTCAATGGATATGATCAAGCGATCGCGATCAGTGCAAAGAAATGGGAACATCGCGCCCCGGAGGAGCCGTCGACAGAAGCGGTTGTACGAGGCCCGCGGGAGGGGTTTGTGGAAAGCATCCGCACAAATACCGCCCTGTTGCGACGGCGCATTCGAACCGTTGATTTTAAAATCGAAAGCCTGAAAGTAGGGCGTGTGACCAAAACGGATGTGGCCCTTGCCTACATCGAAGGAATCGTCACAGATTCTGTAGTCGATGAGTTGAGAACGCGTCTAGAAAGAATCGACATCGACGGTGTCATCGACAGCGGCTATATCGTGGAATTTATCGAAGATCAGCCGCTATCGCCATTTCCGCAAATCCAGTCAACGGAACGTCCGGATACGGTGACGGCATGTCTGTTGGAAGGACGTTGTGTCATATTGATTGACGGGAGCCCATTTACTTTGATTGCACCTGTGAATATTTGGGGATCCCTGCAGGCAAATGAGGATTATTACCAGAGATTTTTGGCGGCTACCATCATTCGCTGGATCCGTTACATTTTCACACTCATGGCGCTCTTGTTGCCGTCTATGTATATTGCTATTACAACATTTCATCAAGAAATGCTTCCGACCAATCTGTTGCTAAGTTTGGCAGCCGCCCGTGAAGCATCCCCTTTTCCGGCTCTGGTGGAGGCGTTCATCATGGAGATCACATTTGAGGCGTTACGTGAGGCAGGCGTGCGATTGCCAAAAGCGGTCGGGCAAGCGGTCAGTATTGTCGGGGCACTGGTGATCGGGCAAGCAGCCGTGCAAGCGGGGATTGTGTCATCGCCAATGGTGATTATCGTCTCCGTGACCGGCATCGCCAACTTTACGATACCGCGCTATGAATTTGCCTTGGGCATTCGCATACTACGGTTTCCGCTTATGATCTTGGCTGGAACGTTTGGATTGTACGGAATTGTCATCGGCTTGATCGCGATTATCGGACATATTTGCGCTCTGCGGTCAGTGGGCGTGCCCTATGCCGCGCCACTTGCACCATTTTCCATAAAGGGGTTAAAAGATACATTGCTGCGAGCACCATGGTATTCCATGAATTGGCGTCCGCGGTTATTCGGCTATCAAAACAGTGTGCGCGTTCCAAAAGGTCAGAAGCCTCGTCCGCCGCAGCAGAATGTTCCAAAACGGCGGGGAGGATCCTGATGCTGGAAAAAGGCCGAATTTCAAGCATACAGTTTTATATGGTTTCGATTATGATTGTAATTGGCACCACCATTTTGTTTATACCAGGCTTATCCGTGGGATTGGGGGGAAGGGATGCCTGGCTTGCTCCCATCCTCGCAGGACTCGTCGGCATGCTCGTCATGCTGGTGATGATCCGATTGAACAAATATTTCCCGGAGCAAACGCCGGTAGAATATCTGCAAATCTTGTTCGGAAAATGGCTGGGAGGAATCTTTGCGGCCTATTTGCTGTGGGCGTTATTGCGTTTTTTTGCGGCGATGATCCGCGAAGGCACGGACTTTATTATCACCGCTGCACTGAGCCGCACTCCGGCGGAAGTCATTACCGTTTTGATGCTGAGTGTCGTCTTTTACGTCGTTCGCCAAGGGGTTGAGGTGATCTCCCGTTTTACGCAGTTTGTGGTTGTCATCGAACTGACTCAAATGGTTGCAAGTGTTCTATTCTTTTCATCCAAGGATGTGGAAATCAGCCATCTGACCCCGCTCTTTGAAAAAGGGTTCCTACCTGTGTTAAAAAGCAGTTTCTTATTGAGCGGCTGGTTTGGAGAACTTATCGTGGTCGGATTTTTGCTGCCGTTTATTCGTGTCAGGCAAGGGACTGCCAAGGCGGGATTATGGGCTGTTGCAACCATCATCGTGTTGCTTGTGATCAGCAATTTTTACACGATCGGCGTGTTCGGGGACGTGATCGCCTCGCGCATGCAATATGGCCTGTATGAAGTGGCACGTTATATCAGTATTGCCGAATTTTTTGAACGATTGGATCCGATCGTCATGGGAACATGGATCATGCTGATGTTTTGCAAGCTTGCCATCTTTTGTTATGTCATCTCGCTGGGAATGGCACAATTGCTGAGATTTACTGATTACCGGCCGCTTGTCAGCATCGTCTGCGTGATCGCATTTACGATGAGTGAACATATTTTCGTAAACCAAGGGGATATGGTTCATTATTTTTCAATTCCCTATCCTCCATACGGATTTCTGTTGGAAGTGGTTGCACCAATCCTGATTCTCGGTTTTGCAATGTTTCGCATGCGAAAGGAGCATCAAAGTGTGTAAGAAAAAAAGGGGAAGTCATTTGGCGCTTGGCATCCTGCTTGGATGCAGTCTGTTTGGTTTGGCAGGCTGCTGGGATCGCGTGGAAGTCAATGATCTGGCGATCAGCATGGCCGCATCCATCGACAGCGCTCCAGGCGGTAAAATCCGCTACAGCAAACAAATTGCCATACCTGGCAGAATGGGAGGGGGAACGGGTGGTCCGCCAACTTCACAGGGTCCGCCCTATACAGTACTTTCAGCAGTTGGCGTTGACATGAAGGACGCCATGCAAAACATTCAAAAGAAATTGTCCCGGCGGCTGTTTTTGGCACATCGCCGGCTTTTTCTGATCGGAGAACCGCTGGCACGCAAGGGAATTAAAGATCAAATCGATGAAATGTCACGCAACCCGCAAACCCGTCTGCGCACAAATGTAGTGGTCACAAAAGGCGAATCGCTGGACTATTTGAAAATGGGCTATCCCTTCGAACGGGTGCCCGCGGAAGGGTTGCGCAAGATTCTGTATGGAGAACAATCCAATTTTGAAATGGACATCAAGGAACTCATGGTTACATTGGCCACTCCTGGTTCTGAAGCGTTTGTGCCCATCATTACGCTTGGCCCACCTGCGACAGGGGCAGCCAAATCATTCAAAGCGGACGGATTGGCTGTATTTCGCAGCGGAAAAATGGTAGGAACGCTTACAGCACATCAGGAACGGGGGGTCTTGTGGCTGCGCAATCAAATCAACAGAGCGACGATCACGATCGGCGTACCGGGGCACAAAGGTAAAATCAGTATGAATTTGCTGCGTGTCCAAAGCGATTATGGCATTAAAAAAATAAACGGACACCCAGCTATGTACATCCGATTTGTCCCAGAGGATGATATTTTGGAAAACAATACGGATTTGGATTTGAGCAATCCCAAAAATATTGCGCTCGTGGAGCGTATATTTTCTGCCAAGATCCAACGGGAAATCAAGGAATCACTCGACATTCTGCAACACCGCTATCATTCCGATATCGTGAAATTCGGGGACCGTGTACATCATGCATATCCGCAAGAATGGAACACATGGGTCAAACATTGGGATCGGGAATTTGCCCGCATGCCTGTTACAGTTGTAGTCAATGCAAAAGTTCGCAGAGTAGGGATGACGGGTCCTTCCTTAACGCGTATGGAAGGGGAGATCGAACACTGATGGGAAAGATCATTGCCTGGATCCTCTGCCTGATCATTCTTGGTCTGTTGGATTTGCCAAACATGTGGAGAAAAAAAGACCGGTATGAAATGGGGATGTTTGGGGCGCTGCTGGTTGTTGGAGTTGTCTACGGCATCCTGTCAACATTAGGTATACCATTGCCAGACCCTAATCAGCTTGTTCGCGATTTTTTCGAACCATTGGGAAAGAGGTTGATGAAATCAGCCGTTTAATCGATCACGCGAAGACATTCGCGCTTTCTTTGCTGAAACATGATACAGAATGTAATTTGGGGGAAATGGCGTGTTTTTTAAATGTGCACAGATGTATTTTAACAAAACCTTAAACATCTCTTAATAATATACCGTTATATTATGTAATGTTTAATAAAGTTTCCTTCATTCCTTTTCAAATGGTGAGGTGTTTCGAGTAAGGGATGGTTCACTTTTAAGTGTTCGTAACATTGAGGAGGGTACATTTGAGTTATACGATTAAAGATATTGCCAACCGGGCAGGAGTTTCAAAGTCTACAGTTTCCCGAGTGATATCCGGGAATGGCTATACAAGTCTTGAGACCCGGCAAAAAGTGTTGGATACCATTCAAGAACTGCACTATAAGCCGAATGCGCTGGCAAGGGCCATGGTCTCGCAACGTACGCATAATATTGGGGTGATTATATATCGTCAGCATCATCCAATCGCATCACATCCGTTTTACGGCAAGATCCTGGATTCGATTCTAACGACCGCCGAGAGCCTTGATTATTCTGTATTTGTTACAACCGATAAGGAAATGTCCAGTCGTTCCGCTGATTTTATGCTGGAAAAAAGAGTAGATGGGTTGATTTTAATCAGTCGTCTCAGCAAAGAAGTCATTGATTATATTCATAGTTTTCAGATTCCGTATCTCATGGTAAATGGTACGGTGGAGGATGATCAGGTGATCCAGATTGTGAATAATGATGAAAAAGGCGGCAGGCTTGCGGCAGAGCATTTATTTCAGTTGGGGCATCGCCAATTCAGTATCATTACAGGGCCACAGGAACATAGAAGCCATTATCTTAGATTTCAGAGTTTTCGCCGGAGAATCGAAGAACTCGGTGGAAATATTTTGAAGGAACATGTCTATTTTTCGCCGACATCGAGATTCGAGGATGGTTTTAAAGGATTAAACATCATGTGGGAACGTTCCCGTCTGCCATTGGCCATTTTTGCAACGAATGATATGTTGGCGCTTGGCGCGATACAATCACTCTGGGAAAAAGGTGTACGGGTCCCTGAAGATATGGCTGTTATGGGATTTGACAATGTGGAGTATTCAGCCATGTCCGTTCCTCCTTTAACGTCCATCCATGTGGAAAAAGAAAAAATGGGTTACGATGCAGTCATAACACTCGATCGATTAATCAAAGGTGAGACTGTGAATCCGGTTTGGATTGAACTAGAACCCAAGCTGGTTGTTCGAAAATCCACCTTGCGTGTTTAGATCGCGCAAATAGAAATTATAAAACCGAGTATTTGAAACGGACATCTTAGAGGAGACAAATAAATGAACGGGTATATCATGAGTGTTTTGCTTGCTGTTTTGGCAGGGGGAATGGGTGCAGTACAAGGGACGGTCAACGCAGGGATCGGGAAAATCAATGGACAGTATGTGATGATCATCGGAGTCTCTATCGTCCAAGCCATTGTCAGCAGTGTTATTCTTCTGAAAAACGGTTGGCCCCCATCGTCTTCAAACTTATTTTCTCCCTGGATGATTCTGGCAGGGATATTGGGAGTAGGCATCATGTTTGGCATATCGTCTTCCATTGGATCCATCGGTCCCCTTACCGTTTATGTTTTGGTTATTCTCGGTCAAATCATGACATCAAGCGTCATTAATCATTTTGGGATGTTGGGAGTTCCGCGAATGCCGATCACTCCTCAAAAGATCGCCAGCATTCTGATTATCCTGCTTGGAGTTTACTGCTTAAGCAAATCGTCTTAAATCACCTACCGTATGTTAAAAACTACTATATGTTAAAAACTACTATATGTTAAAAATGCTAAGATGAAGCCCTGTATTTGGAAATTTAACGTTTACTGAAACTTAAAATTTAATCAATATGGATTTAATAATTAAAATTTATATTGATAACAGTAGAAATGAAACAAGAAATACATTTGGCAAGAAATGTGGGAACGTTCCCTTAAATTGAAATTGGCACTTCATGATGTGGGAACGTTCCCCCAATTTAAGAATAACGACACGTTAAAGAGGGAGAGGTTCAAAAATGAAACGATCAACAGCAGGTATTTTGGCGACTCTCGTACTGGGAATGGGCATTGTGAGCGGTTGCGGGGGGAATGACACGAAAACAGTGCCTTCAGGCAATGCAAGTGGAGTTGTTACCATTGTAGCCCAAACAGCGGGGGAAGAAAAAACTCGCGTTGACAACCTGGTGCAAGCGGCTGATGAATTGAATAAGGAATTGAAAGCTGAAGGAAAAAACGTACAGGTCAAAGTGAAAACAAATGATTTCCAAGGTAGCTGGGATGACTATGCGAAACAGTTTATGCTCGCATTTAAAGCCAACAAAGCACCTGATATTTACGCGACAGGACATGAGAATATCGGTTGGTTGGCGGATGGACATTATATTCTGCCGCTAGATAGCTTGAAGAATTCGAAAGCCTACTCTGATGTTTTCCCTACTTTATGGAACGCCGTCACATATAAAGGCAAGATCTGGGGAGCGCCACAGGATACGGAAGCACGTCCGGTCTTCTATAATAAGGATATTTTAAAGAAAATGGGTTGGACGGACCAGCAGATCAATGATCTCCCTGTCAAGGTAGAGAAGGGCCAATTTACTCTTGATGATATGACAAAGCTAGCGCAAGAAGCGCAATCGAAAGGATTGGCACAGTACGGAATTGTTCATCGTCCGGTCGACGGTCCTGACTTTTCGGAATTTGTTTATGATTTTGGCGGCAAGCTTTATGATCCGGCGCAAAATAAGATCGTGTTTGATAAACCGGCTGTAGCGAAACAGCTCAATTATTTCTATGAAATTGCACAAAAGAAATTAATTCCGGACCATTTGACATCGATGGATTGGACAAGCATCCACAAGACCGTTGTAAATGGCAAGACACTGTTTTATTACGGCGGAATCTGGAATGTGTTCAACTGGAGTCAAGGCAACTACAATGACAAGCTTGGAAAAGTCGATGCCAAGTGGGTCAATCAACATTTCGGAATGATGTTGGTTCCGGCGGCTGAAAAGGGCGGCAAACCGGTCACATTGTCGCACCCGTTTGTGTATACCGTATCTTCACAAACGAAGCATGCGGATTTGGTGGAACGGTTGTTGGAATTGGTTGCTGCGCCTAAGTATCAAGTAAAACATGATTTGACGACGTTTCATCTGCCAGTGACCAAGTCTGCGGCAGAAGATCCGGCATTCAAGGCAGACGTGACATTAGGGAACGTTTCCTATATGACAAACTATACGACATTCATACCGAATTTGGACAAATTTCCGCAATATTCAAAAGATGTCTTCAATGCCATTCAGGCGGTGGAGCTTGGTAAACAAACACCGGATGCCGCTATGAAAGACTTGGAAGTTCAATTGAAAAATGATCTCGGCAATGAGTTGGAAATCGTTCAATAATAAAGTACATGTGCCGGAAATAAGCCCCTTTGTAGCTGAATCGACACCTTGTACCTGGCTCATACAGCCGGGTACAAGGATTTAAAGGAGGAACGTTCGTGCCAGCATTGATTCGAAAATGGAAGTTTCCTTTCCTGATGCTCGGACCCTTTATGATTCTTATTTTTCTTTTCTTTTTTCTGCCGGTGATTTTGATTGCTGTGTTGGCTTTTACCGGAATGGATTCCTCCATGCAGTGGACCTTTAATGGTTTGGAAAATTTTAAGCATTTGGTGAGCGATCCGAATCTGGGCGTCATTTTAAAAAACACATGTCTCTATGTTTTCTTCACGCTGCTCATCAATGTGTTCTTCGGCTTGATACTGGGAATTTTGACAACATACTTCATTCAAAAAGAATCCATCGGTCTGCTATTTCGGACATTGTGGATGTTGCCTCGGATTTCACCGCCGGTTGTCTATGTATTGTTATGGCTATGGTTTTTTGATCCCAGCCAGTACGGTGTGCTGAACAGTTTTCGGGCATTTTTGCATGTACCACCCGAAAAATGGCTGGCAAGCAATCCGATGACCGCGGTTATTTTGGCAAACGGTCTTGTAGGTGCTTCTTATGGAATGATCATATTTTCGTCTGCCATCAAATCGATCCCCGGCGAGTTGATTCAGGCGGCGCGGGTAGACGGAGCTTTCCATTGGGCCATGATTCAGGATATTATCATCCCGGCTGTTCGCTGGCCGCTGATGTTCGTTACATTATGGCAATTGTTATCTTTGTTGACTTCCTATGATTATATCTTGCTTTTAACAAATGGCGGACCATTGTATAGCAGTGAAGTATTGGCATTGTATTCCTATCATAAAGCATTTGAAAACTTTCAATATGGATATGGTTCGGCTTTGGCGTTCATTCTGGTCGGCATTGCCTTGGTCATGACGACTATTCTTTGGAAAATCTTCGGAATGAATAAACTGATGGGTTCTTCCCGGATCGAGTAAAAAGGAGATGACGGAATGGAATTTACCAAAAGAGGGGCGGCGAGGATGAGGACAATCGCGGCAGGTGCCGACAAAAGAATTTTACTTTGGAAAAAAAATCTCCCTCATATTCTCGCATATGGCATCCTGGGAGTTGCTACGTTGCCGATCATTCTCATGTATCTCTGGCTTTTGCTCAGTTCTTTTGCAAAACAAATGAAGTATGGATTTATCCCTGTTCACATTTCGTTGGAAAACTGGAGCTTCTTATGGTCCAATGTGCAGCAGGCCGGAACCACTTACCCGAGCATTTGGCTGGCTGCCTGGAATTCCTTGTTGTTTTCCGGTTCGCTGACCATGCTTGAAGTCATCATCGGGGTAATGGCCGGATATGCCCTTTCCCGGTTGGATTTTCCCGGTCGAAAAGGGCTTATGAAAATGACGCTCCTGCTTCATGCTTTCCCAAGTGTAGCCCTTTTAATCGCTGTCTTCTATATTTTGAATTTCTTGGGATTGTTTGATTCGATCTGGGGAGTTGTACTGGTTAAAACAGCGCTGCAGATTCCAATGACTGCATGGATTATCAAAGGCTTTTTTGATGATGTTCAATGGGATGTCGAATGGGCCGGCATGATCGATGGCTGCAGTCGCTTTAAAGTTTGGTATTCCATCGTCATTCCTTTGATTAAACCGGGGATTGCCGCCGTCAGTATTTTTTCCTTTTTATCCGGCTGGTCTGAGTTTCTGCTTTTGTATTCATTTATTTTAAGCGATGCTAACGTGACTTTAGCCACTTATCTGCAAAAGTTGATCAGTGATCCGAATCAAATTAATTATGGTCTGTTAAGTGCTGTATCCCTGTTTTATATGATTCCGGTTTTGGTTCTCTTTATTGTTTCGCAGAAATCGCTCATGCAAGTCAGTGCCGGAGGAGGAAAACGCGTATGAAAATTGAACTGCGGGATTTGTGCAAAACATTCGATAAAAAATCAAATGCCATAAATCACTTGAATATCGAAATCAACGATGGAGAATTTATCTCTTTGCTTGGACCAAGCGGATGTGGGAAGTCGACCACAATGCTTATGTTGGCCGGCATTTACAAACCTACCGGCGGAAGTATTCTTTTTGATAATCGTTCGGTCGGCGATCTTGAGCCGCAAAGGCGAAATATCGGCATGGTGTTTCAGAGTTATGCGTTGTATCCCCATATGACGGTATTGGAAAATATCGCGTTTCCTTTAAAGCAGATGAAGGTTCCCAAAGCAGAACGATTGACACGCGCGAAACAAGCTGCGGCCATGGTCCGGCTTGACAGCTTTTTGGACCGAAAGCCTAGCGAACTGTCTGGAGGACAGCAGCAGCGGGTGGCATTGGCGCGCGCCATCGTCAAGAAACCCTCCCTTTTGCTGCTGGATGAACCGCTTTCCAACCTCGATGCCAGGCTGAAAATTGAAATGCGTGAAGAAATTCGCAAACTGCAAAAAGAACTCGGGATTACGACCATTATGGTGACACATGATCAGGAAGAAGCCATGACCATGGCTGATCGCATAGCGCTCATGAAAGATGGCGAATTGGTTCAGTATGCTTCTCCCATGGAGCTTTATAATAATCCAAACAGTTATTTTGTCGCTCAGTTTATCGGCACACCTCCGATGAACTTCTTACAGGGGAATATCCGGGTCAACGGAGACACGATTGACTTTGGCATGCAAAACAAGACGATTCCATTCAAAAATACGCATGTTTTGTTCGAGAGGGAAAACCAGGGAGTTTACCTGGGAATCCGGCCGCACGATTTAAAGGTTGGGGCCGATGGAGATCTTTCCTTCCAAGGAATAGTTCGGTTTGTGGAACCGCTTGGCCACTCCATACTGGTAAGCGTCGAGATCGAAAATGCCATGGTTCGTGTTTTGACGAACCCGCATTTTACCGCAAGTTATGGAGAGAACGTCACGATCAGTACGCAAGTGGATTCTGTTCAACTGTTTGACGCGTTGACAGGAAGATCATTAAAACTTGGTGAGAAAGATCGGATTTTCGTTTAGAGACTAGAAAGGGAAGACAGATATGAATTTTGAAAAAGAAGAAAGCAGCCTTCTGGAAGCCGCCATTCGATATGCCAAGGATGCGGGGCAACTGATTCGTGAACGGATGAATGGCATTCAAGTTATTGAAATGAAAAAAAACAGGTCGGATCTTGTGACAGAAGTCGATAGATACAGTGAAGAATTTTTACGGAGAATCATTCATCGGGAATATCCGGAACATTGGATTTTATCGGAAGAAGACAACGGTCAGGCAGATTCTTTTCAGGCTTTTGTGGAGAAAGGACCAGGTTGCGGATGGATCATTGATCCGATTGATGGGACGACCAACTTTATTCACGGGATTCCTCATTTTGCTGTTTCGATTGGCATTGTTCGGGAGTGGGCGCCGATTGTCGGCGTCGTTTACAACCCGGTGACAGACGAGCTTTTTTACGCAAGGAAAAACGCAGGCGCCTTTCGAAATGGAGAAAAGATTACAGTAAGTGCTGCGGATTGTATGGAAGATGCTCTTCTGGCTACCGGATTTCAAGCACTTGAGTGGAAACCGGACACGCGGTTATTAAAACAAATGAATGCACTTACCGGGACTTGTCGCAGTTTTCGCCTCTTGGGGGCTGCAAGTCTTGATCTTTGCTGGACGGCAAGCGGGCAATTGACAGGTTTTTGGCATGACGGTTTGCACCCGTGGGATGCGGCTGCCGGGATCGTAATCGTTCGAGAAGCGGGAGGCAAGGTGACCAATCGTGATGGAGCGCCATATAGCCTTAGGGATAACACTCTGGTTGCGTCTAACAGCCGAATCCATGAGGAATTCCTAGCTGTCATTACACGTTGAAAGAACGGTGGTAACCATGAGACAGTCTCTAATCACAGCACACAGTGGCTGCATGCATACACCGCCTAATTCCATTGCGTCCGTATGGGAAGGGCTGAGGGCCGGAGCGGATCTGATTGAAGTGGATGTCAGGACGACGAAAGACCGGGTAGTTGTCCTGCTGCATGATGAACATGTTTCTACTCCTTCCGGATTCAGGAGTGTACAGGACTTGACTTTTGAGGAATTGAAGAAACTCACATCAAGGAAAGAGATCATCCGGCTCGAGGATATTTTGCCGCTGATTCGTGAAAAAAACCGGATGATCAATCTTGATGTAAAAGAGGACCGCGCAATTGGACCGATGATCGAAACCGTCGAAACATTCTCGATGAGAGACCATGTGATGATTAGCGGCTGTGAAAAAGTACGGGCTTCTTACTTAAAGGAAACGTATCGCCCCTATCAAGTGTTGCTGAATGCAAGTGCAAACCTGTTTGCAGATTGCGAGGATGATTACCACGTATTTGTAAAAGAAACATGCAGGGATGCGATAGCCGCGTCGTGCTGCGGCATCAATATCAACTATTCCTTTTGCCGGGAAGAACTGCTGGATTATGCCGGGCTTCGCTGCTTGCCTGTTTTGGTCTGGACGATTGATGATCCCCCGGTGATGGAAAAATTTTTAGGTATGGGAGTGCACTCGATTACGAGCAATGATGTGCGGACACTCATGCAGTTGCGAGATAAGCGAAAATGGGAGTGTGAAAAGGTATGATCGATATTTATACGTTTGAATATAATAATGGGGCGAATGAGTTTATTAAACTGGTTAAGGATGGCAAGGTTTCAAATTCAGAGTATTATCAATTTGCGATCGCCCAACTTGAGTTCATAAAAAAGGCAAGTCCGAATCCAATCCCGTATATTAATCAGCAAGCAGAGTATTACCATTTGGATGGGAATCTGCGGCGAGCCGGTGAACAATATCATGAAGTTTTGCGCAGAGATCCGTTTGTTCCTTTATCGGAAAAAGAAACGGAACGGATTCGAAAGTTCTGCCCGATCCTGCGAGTCATTCCAAAGGAATGCTTTCCACTGAAAGATTTTGTAGCCATTCATCACCCGACAGAACCTTTAATTGGCTATCATTTCTTTTGGGAGGATGATTATGATTTTCCGGATGATTATGAACCCTGTGATCATGAAGAAATGTGGGTGAAGTACGATCCCGAAACAGAAATTGTGACAAATGTCATGTCATTTTTTCATAGCCGCGTGATTGAATCGGATGCGGCTGTCCTGGAAGCCGGAGAAAATCATCAGCGACCGGTCATCCGGATCGAGTGGGGAAAACACGGCTCACTGTTAAAAGGCTGGGAGGAAATGCAAGAGCCTTTAACGGGAGTTCCGATCATGGAGTGGTTGAAAACCACTTATGAACATGTTAAAGCGGGCGGTCGTGTGCCGAAGCATCCTCTAAAAAGGTTCTGGCCGCAAGGGTTTGAGGGAACGTGGGAAGAATATGTGGATTTCTCCATTACAGTAGATCCGCTGAAGTTGCTGGAAAAAAAGCCTCTTATGTTTAAAACGCGCTGGGTAAATGCTGTCATGTTTACGCAGTGCCTGCTCTACAATTTTCATCCCAAAATGGAGTGGCCGGAACGTTTCTTTGACTCGATTCAGGATGAAAAAGGAACGGCGAAAGGAAATCATGAATCGTATCAGATTGTAAACAAAGGCTAGAAAAATCCTGCGGGAAATACGGTAAGTACACTTGGCGATACGAAACGAATACATTTGTTGGAGCATAAGTTACTTGTTTGCAACTTATGCTTTTTCTGTAGTTCTAAGACAGTTTACTGTTGCTCGGCATTAAACTAAAAGATTGTGTGGAATTGAAAGGATTGGGAAAAACTAGCTTCGGGCAAAGCCGAGTGTACAGAATAAAAGACTGTACTTGTTGAATTGAAAAACGCTTTAATATACAATATAAAAAGTTACTTTAGTTAGTAAAGTTATAATGAATCAGAATTATTACAAAATCAAAGAAAAAGAGGAGAATACTACCATGCAGCAGAAATATAAACCTTTATTTGAATCGTTCAGCCTCCGCAGTGGCGTCCAATTAAAAAATCGCATCGTCATGGCGCCGATGACGAATTTTTCTTCCAATCCGGACGGTACGGTTTCCGATGCGGAAGTGGATTATTATGTACGGCGCTCGAAAGGTGTAGGAATGGTAGTGACAGCCTGTACATATGTAACTCCTAACGGAAAAGGGTTTTCCGGTGAATTTGCGGGTGACAGCGATGCCATGATTCCAAGTTTGCGCCGCCTGGCAACCGCAATCAAGCAAGCAGGTGCAAAAGCCGTATTGCAAGTCTTCCACGGTGGCCGCATGTGCCCGCCTGATTTAGTGCCAAACGGAGATATCGTCAGTGCAAGTGCTGTGGCTCCCGAGCAAGAAGGAGCGCCGATTCCGCGAGCTTTGACCGATTCAGAAATTGAAGAAATTGTCCATGCATTCGGCGAGACTTCACGCCGGGCCATTGAAGCGGGTTTTGACGGGGTGGAAATTCATGGTGCCAACGGCTACCTGATTCAGCAGTTTTTCTCGCCGCATTCCAACAGACGTACAGATCTTTGGGGCGGTAGCTTGGAAAAACGCATGGCATTCCCGCTTGCGATTGTGGACGAAGTGAAAAAAGTTGTAGCTGCACATGCCAAACAGCCATTTCTGGTTGGCTACAGATTTTCACCGGAAGAAGCGGAAACGCCGGGCATTACGATGGCGGATACGCTCGCTTTATTGGATGCCCTGGCAAATAAAGACCTCGATTATATCCATGTGTCACTTATGGATTTTTGGTCTGCTCCGAGACGCGGCGTCGAAAGTACACGTTCGCGCATGGAGTTGATTCAAGAACGTATCGGCAAGAAAGTGCCGGTGATTGGAGTGGGTTCCATTCATACCGCAGACGATGCTTTAAAAGCTTTGCAAACAGGCGTTTCTTTGCTTGCACTGGGACGCGAGTTGATTATGGATCCCGATTGGGTTGAAAAAATTGAACAAGGACGGGAATCTGAAATTGACACCACAATGACAAAACATGATCAAGCCCGACTTGTCGTTCCCGATCCGCTGTGGCAAGCCATCATGAATACACCAGGGTGGTTCCCGGTGGCTGAAAACGTGTAAATATTAGCAACATAAAAATGTAAGCAACATAAAGTGGTTTTGGAGGTGGTTATTGTGAGCGTCCAGTTATTTTCTTCATTCACAGTGAAAGGTCTTGAATTGAAAAACCGCATTGTAATGGCTCCCATGTGTCAGTATTCTGTTACTGATAAAGACGGAAAGCCGAACGATTGGCATTTTGTGCACTATCTGAGCCGTGCAGTCGGAGGTGCAGGGCTAATCATTATGGAAATGACCGATGTGAATCCAAACGGCCGGATCACAGATTTTGATTTGGGATTGTGGTCAGATGATCAAATTCCGGCATTTTCACGCATTATTGACGGCGTACATACACACGGTGCCAAAATTGGCATTCAAATCGCTCATGCCGGAAGAAAGGCAGAGGATGCAGAGACACCCGTTGCCCCGTCCGCCATTCCATTTCCAGGGGCACGATATAAAATGCCGCATGCACTTGCTACAGATGAAGTCAAAGAAATCGTGACACTTTTTGCGGCAACTGCACGCCGTGCGGTGCGAGCGGGAGTTGACACCATTGAGTTGCATGGCGCCCACGGGTATCTCATCCATCAGTTCCAATCGCCTCTTACGAACAAACGGGATGACGAATACGGACGGGATTTCGCTCGATTTGGGGTCGAAGTGATCCAAGCGGTTAAAAAAGAAATGCCGGCAGATATGCCGCTACTGTTCCGTATTTCTGCTGTCGAATACGCGGATGGCGGGTATGATATCGATCATGCGATTGCGTTGTGCAAAACATACCAAGCAGCCGGTGTGGATGTATTTCATGTCAGCTCCGGCGGCGAAGGCCCCGCAGGGATGAGAAAGCCCGGAAATTATCCAGGCTATCAAGTGCCTTTTGCACGGGCCATACGTGAAGCCCTCTCTGTGCCGGTGATTGCCGTTGGAATGCTGGAAGAACCGGCGTTGGCTGAAGCTGTGGTCTGTAACGGCGATGCAGATTTAGTGGCCATCGCCCGCGGGATGCTTCGGGATCCGTATTGGGCCACACGTGCAGCGATCAACCTTGGACATGATCCAATCAACATTCCGATACAGTATCAACGCGGTTATCCGACGCGTAAATCCTAAAAAATCTTGGTGCGATGGAGAAGGGGAAAGGAAAGCACGCGCCATTGGACTTTCCCCAAGGACCGATTGGCATGGCGGCATGTGCCGCCGCGTTGATTTGTCCGGTTCCGAAAATCAATCGAAGGGAGAGAGTTCCGCCATGACAGAACAAAAAAACAAGCAAATCCTGCTTGTCAGCAGACCGCAAGGAATGCCTTCCGAAAACAATTTCAAGCTGGTTGAAGGGCCGCTGTCGATTCCTCAGGAAGGCGAAATGCTCGTGCGAATTTTGTATGTTTCCGTTGATCCGTATATGCGGGGCAGAATGAACGATGCAAAATCATATGTGCCTCCCTATCCTTTAAACGAAGTGGTGAATAGCGGCGTCGTCGGTCAAGTGGTGGAATCCAGGACGTCCGAATTTCAGACAGGGGATATCGTATCAGGATATTTGGGATGGCAAACATATGCTGTGGCGAAACCCCGACAAGTAAAAAAAGTCGATGTTTCCCTTGCTCCGATGACGACTGCATTGGGCGTTTTGGGGATGCCGGGCTTGACCGCTTATTTCGGATTATTGGACATCGGCAGGCCCAGTCAGGGCGAAACTCTTGTCGTATCCGGCGCGGCGGGGGCGGTCGGCATGATCGTCGGCCAAATCGGAAAGATCATGGGATGCCGTGTTGTCGGAATCGCGGGTTCCGATCGGAAAAAGGAATATCTGATCAATGAACTTGGATTCGACGCAGTCATAAATTACAAAACGGCCGCAAATTTGAAAAACGACTTGAAAGAAGCCTGTCCGGGTGGCGTTGACATATATTTCGACAACGTCGGCAGCGGGATTTCCGATGCTGTTTTATCTTTGTTGAATTTCCAGGCGCGGATTCCGCTGTGCGGACAAATCGCCCTGTACAATCTGGAAAAGCCGGACATTGGGCCGCGGATTCAGACACAGTTATTGATCAACAGCGCGTTGATGAAGGGATTTATCGTAGGAAATTACGCCGACCGCTTTCATGAGGCAATGCCTCAATTGGCCCAATGGATCAAAGACGGCAGACTCAAATATAAGGAAAGCATCGTAGAAGGGTTTGAAAACATTCCAAAAGCATTCTTAGGTTTGTTTACCGGCGAAAATTTAGGCAAGCAGTTGGTAAAAGTGTCCGATCTTTAACGTCCGCATTTTCAACCGGAAAACCGATCCAAGCCGCTTTCTCCTCAACTCCTGCCCATAATAGTACAAACGAGCCATCAAGATAGTCCAAAAGTACTAGTCCATTTGTGTCTACTGTCCCTCAACCTGTATCTGTAAAATAAAAACATTTACTGATACAGGTTTTTCATATCTTGGAAAGAAGGGACACGTATGTCTACAGTGCTCCAAAGGCAGAAAACCATTTCGTCTGTCTGCAGTTTTTGCGGGACTGGCTGCGGCATTGAGCTGACTGTCGAGGACGGAAAAATCATCTCCGTCAAGGGCGACAAAACATCGCCTGTCAGCCATGGAGAGACTTGCGTGAAAGGAACGCAAGGATGGACGTATATTCAGTCGGAAAAACGCTTGACGCATCCCTTGATTCGGCGTGACGGCATACTTCAGAAGGCATCTTGGGACGAGGCGATGGAAGTGATCGCATCGGCGATCCAACGATTAAAATTGCAATATGGCCCGGATGCATTCGGTTGTTTCAGTTCGTCAAGATCGACAAATGAATTGAACTTTCTTGCCCAGAAATTTATGAGGCAGGTCATTGGCAGCAACAACGTAGACAGTTGCAACCGGACTTGACACGCTCCAAGCGTCGTCAGTTTGACGACTGTGTTTGGAAGCGGAGCCGATACCGGTTCGTATACCGATTTTGAGAATACGGATGTCATTTTGGTGTGGGGCTCCAATACTCAGGAAGCCCACCCGATTGTCTACAATCACATCCGCAGGGGAATCAAGAACGGAGCCAAAATGGTGCTGGTTGATCCGCGGAAACTGCCGATGGTAAACTTCGCGGAAGATTGGCTGCCCGTCAATGTCGGTACGGATATTGCTCTAGCAAATGCCATGGGCCACGTGATTATTAAAGAAAATTTGTATAACAAGACCTTTATTGAAAACGCCACAGAGTTTTTTGAAACATATCGAACCCAGGTGGATAAGTACACACCGGAATTTGCAGAGCAATTGACAGGGGTGCCGCAAGAGAAAATACGTGCTGCTGCGCGTTTGTATGCAACGGCCAACCGGGCCATGATCGCATGGACATTGGGAGTCACTGAGCATCATAACGGCACAAACAACGTTCATGCACTGATCAATCTGGCATTGCTTACAGGGCATGTAGGGAAGCCCGGAAGTGGACTGATGCCATTGCGAGGACAGAACAATGTTCAAGGTGGCGGAGACATGGGGGCATTACCGAATAAGTTGCCTGGTTTCTTTAACGTCGAGGACGATGAAGCCAGAGAACGTTTTGAAAACGCGTGGAATTGTTCAATTCCGCCGAAAAATGGCCGTCATTTGTCCGGCATGCTGGATGCCATGCGTGATCGGGAAATCAAATGTCTCTATGTAATTGGCGAAAACCCGGTTCAGTCTGACGCAAATACAACGGCAGTTGCTGAGGCTTTGTCCAACTTGGAGTTTATGGTCGTTCAGGATTTGTTTCTCACGAAGACCGCGCAAATGGCGGATGTCGTGTTGCCTGCTGCCGGCTGGGCAGAGGTCGACGGAACGTATACGAACAGCGAACGCGGGGTGCAGCGTGTGCGAAAGGCCGTTGATCCGCCTGGGGAAGCACGCGACGATTTGGAAATCATCACAAACATGGCGAACCGTCTTGGTGTGAGTTGGAACTATGGAACGGCTGAAGACGTATGGAATGAATTGCGATCCCTTTCTCCCGCCCATTTCGGTATGACGTATGAGCGGCTGGATCGCGAGTATGAACTGCAATGGCCTTGTCCCAAAGTGGATGAACCGCCGATTAAGATTTTGCATACGCGCCTTCATACAGATGATGTGGGCCCCAAGGCCAAATTTGTACCGGTGGATTTCGAAGCGCCAATCGATCAAACCGATGCAACACATCCGTTCGTTCTTATCACGGGGCGGCGGCTGGCGTTTTACAATACGGGAGTGACGACAAGCAACTATGATTCAAAGGTAAAAGATCAGGAAGAATACCTGGAAATCAGTGCGGAAGATGCGGAACGGCTCGGAATCGGGAACGGAACGGTCGTTCGGGTGTCATCCCGTCGCGGAAGCGTACTTGTGCCCGCTCGATTATCCAACAAAATGACTGCAGGCAATTTGTTTATGGCATTTCACTTCCCTGACAAGGTAGACACAAATGTTTTGACCAGTGACGCCGTGGATACAAAGTCCGGTGTAGCGCCTTTCAAATATACTGCAGTAAAGATCGAAGTAATTGATGAAGCGATTGATCTGCAACTTGCGGCAGCAAAGCATATACGGGAGAATTTTTAACCAACAAACCAATACTCTGCAATACCTAAGATTTCACGTCTAAAAGCACCGGATTTGGTGCTTTTTTCAATTTGGGATCAGCAGGAGCTAAGTATACTTGCAATCGAAATGAATTGACAAATACCGAATAAACAACGTAATATACCTATGGTGGTATACAATAATCATGAAGCGTATCCGCTCATTCAATTTTTTGTTCATGGCTTTCATGAATGATTTACGAGAAAGGGATGATAGAATCATGCCGCGAATTCATTTTATTTGCAAATCCTGCGGGGAAATATTTGTTGAGTTTGTGAAATTTGAGGATCGGGATAAACTAACATGCCCTGCATGCGGATCGAAGGAAATAAAGCAAGATTTCTCTGGAAAGTGGAACGGGAGCGTTTATGGCGGTTCCAGTCAAAATAAACCTAAGTCTTCCGGATTTACTTGAGCGTCCTGTTAATGGAAGGCGGCGCCTCCCAAAATGTCTTAATAAAAACGAAACAAGGCGGATTTTCCCGCCTTGTTTCGTTTTTTTTTTTTGCCCGTGTGCACATGAACAAAAACAGAAAAATCATGCTTTTTTACTATGTCAAATAGTCCGATTTGATCATCGACCATATACCCATATAGGTATATGATGAAAGCAAATACAAGGAGGTGCTGGTAATGAATTGTGACGGGTACGGGTAAGACGTTTGCCAGAATTCTCGCCGAATTTGGAACAAGTACTTATTTTCTTGGATATTTATTTCGTTTGCAGTATTCCCGTAAGCCTTAATTCACGAGATCGGTTAAGAAGGTGTGGCAAATGGCAAAACGAGTAGTTTTTCTGGGCGCCGGAACCGGCGGCACAATGGCTGCAAATCGACTCGCCCGTGAAATGTCCGAAGAGATACAGCGCAATGAGTTAGAAATCATTTTGCTGGGAGACACGGATCAACACGTATATCAACCGGGATTTCTTTATATTGCCTTGGACCGGGAAATTCCAGAAAAGTATAAGCGTTCCCAACAACAATTGATTGTGCCGGGAGTTCAATTTGTAGTTGATTCTGTGAAAGAGATTCAGGCTCAACAACGAACAATTATTACAAAAAAAGGACATCGAATTCCGTATGACTTCCTTGTCGTCGCGACCGGATCCGTGCCAAATCTTGATTCGATACCCGGGTTCAGGCAAGATGCGAATTCATTCTATACGTTGTCAGAAGCTTTGCGTTTGCGAGAGAAAATTCAATCGTTTAAAGGCGGAAAAGTAGTAATGATTGTGGGTGTGCCGCATAAATGTCCGGTTGCACCACTGGAGTTTATGTTTATGCTTGATGATTCACTTCGCCAGGCTGGAAAACGGGAGGATGCAGAGCTTGTTTATACGTACCCGATCGGTCGGCTTCACTCCCTTGTCCCCGTGGCAGAATGGGCCGAAAAAGAATTCGAGAAACGCAATATTAAAGGAGAAACATTTTTTAATGTGGAAAGCATTGATCCGGCAAACCATACAGTTTTTACTCTGGAAGGTGAAGAAGTAAAGTATGATCTGCTAATCGGGATTCCTCCACATGAAGGAGCGCCGGTGATACGAAATAGCGGATTAGGCGATGCGGAGGGCTGGCTGCCGACAGATCCCAAAACACTGAAGTTGAAAGGAAATGAACACATCTATGTACTGGGTGATGCTACAGATCTCCCCATTTCCAAAGCAGGCTCCACAGCACATTATCAGTCGGAAGTTGTTGCAAGAAATCTTATTCATGAGCTAAGAGGCGAACCGCCAACCACTTTATACAATGGCAAAGTATTTTGCTTTATCGAGTCTGGTCTTGAAGAAGCTACACATATTACGTTTGACTATCGTACACCGCCGCAACCTGCAAAAGCCACCACTATGACCCACATGTTTAAACTTGCTTTTAATGAAATGTATTGGCTCTCGCTGCGTGGACTTATCTAATCGAGGGGCGAGTGATCCTTATGAACGGGAACGTGAATCCGGAAACTTTGAGCCAATCTGACAATGCACCCATTTTATCCATTGAATCGGAATTGAATGAACAGACAATCGGAAACATTCGGGAATTGGCAGTCCTGTTAAACGCCATGCGCGATGCGATGACTCCGGAAATTGTCGGGGAAATGGTCGGTTCGTTTGTGAAAATTGTTACATTGGCTGATCAATTGAATCAACCTTCAACCTTGCGATTGGTGGATTTCTATTTGACCCATGCGGAAACAGTCGAACAACTGTTTAAAAGAATCGCAAAAATGGAAGACAATGGTTTTTTGGAACGGTTGGAGAATTTGTTGCCGGTTATGGGAGCCATGCTGGATGTTCTGTCTCCTGAAATTCTAATAAGTTTGTTGCGATCTGTTGTTCAAATAATCGAATTATTGGATGCTTTCTTGCAAACTGATATTTCCAAAAAATTTCCAGACATCATAAATGATTTTGATAAAAGGTTGCAAGAAACACGAAAACAGAAAGGCATGGTGCAACTCATGAAGCAACTGCGGGAACCGGAATTGCAAGCCGGACTTCACACAGTGTTCCAACTGCTCCGAAGCATTGGAATCCATACTGCCAACAATAACTGAATACAAATTCCTGTATCAAGTCAACTTCATGGAAAACTCATTCAAAAATCAATTGTTCAAAATCTGGTGACTGATAAAAAGGAGGAGTTTCAATGAGTGGGCAAAAACGTATGAGTATTGTAGTGTTTAATGGAACGGTGGATAAACTGTATCCCGTATCGATCATTAGTTCTGGTGCGGTCATGAATGATATGAAAGTCGATATTTTTCTTACATTCTGGGGATTGATGGTATTCCGCAAAGGAGAGCCCTATAAGGTTCAGAACGTCAGCAAGGATTATGAAGCAATGGGTCCGGCGATGATGCGAATGATGCAAGAGAAGAACGTGCCTTCTTGGTATGACACCTTGCTCCAGGCTAAAGAACTTGGTGATGTAAAAGTTCATGCCTGCGCAATGACGGCAGATCTTTTTGATCTTGGCATCGAAGACTTTGAACCTATTATTGATGATGTGATTGGCGTCGGCGAGTTTGTCGAAATGACAGGACAGTCTGATTCTACACTATTCATTTAAGGAATGGGGTGCAAAATATGGGAAACGAAACAGTTACTCGCGAAATTGATGCTCGAGGAAGCTACTGCCCTGGCCCAATGATGGAATTGATCCGGGTGATACGTTCCGCTCAAGTTGGAGAAGTGATTTCTGTCCTTTCCACTGACCAAGGTTCAAGACGCGACATTCCCAAATGGGTAGAAAAAGCCAAACAAGAGTTAGTGGGAATTGAACCATTGGATGGATATGATCGAATTATCGTTCGCAAAATTAAATAGATCATGAATAGTTTCCGCCAATCCATCCGTAAAGCCCTGGAAAGGATGATTTAACTCCTCGGCAGGGTGAAGAATTTGTAAATAGAGTTTGTAATAGAAAAGCACCGGAACGGGTGCTTTTTTTGTCGATGTCGCAAAGGCCGCTCTCTCTTATGGAATGTTTTGTCAACCAAGGCATGCAACAAATGTACACACGCTTCCGGCACGATTTGCAAATGGAACGGACAACCAGAATGTAACATCATTCCTCCTTGTTTATAACATGAAAATCCTATATGAATTTTATGTTGTAATGGTTTTGCGTTGCAAATCAAAATATAAAAGCAAATATGAATCCGTTCACATCGATTTTTCCAAATCGATGCTGTATATTTTTAAAATATCATACTCTATACGTCTGGTATTTATCCTTCAGCTCTGATCGTTTCTCGGATTTAAAATTATATCGGCAAGTATTGACAGATAAACTTGATAATATTATATTACATATATATTAATAATAATTATTAAATTGTAATATATAAAAGGGGGCAGATATAACAGAATGTAAAGATCGATTCGCCATCGGCAACACGTCATGAAGTTTGCCGAGAAGCTTGCAAGAAGTTTTAAAGCGTGTTCGCTGGATTTTGGGCTTTGGGAGAGCACAATGTGTCGAACAACATCGCTGTTTCAACCGCAAACGTGTGTTTGATGGCATCAAGTGGCACCGCTGTCACAATCATTTCAAACATCTCATCGTTCGGATTCACCGGTCCGATCGCGATCTTTGGATCGAAATACAGCCACGCACTACAATACTACGATTGATACTATTACTGTGGCTAGGAGATTGACATTTGAAATGAAACCAGCATCTGTTCTTTTTACGTTAATTGGCGATTTTTATCGGAACCTGGACATGAAAGTGTGGGTAGGCAGTCTGATTCAATACATGGAACAATTTGCGATTTCTGATGGAACCGTCAGAGTTACTTTGTCTCGCATGGTTCAGCAAGGGTTGATTGAATCACATAAAGTTGGTCAAAAAGGCTATTATTCGGTAACCGACAAAGGTCGGAGACGAGTAAAAAATGGCATTTCAAGGGTCTATAACTTTGAAGATATTCCTTGGGACGGGAATTGGAGAATTGTTCTATGCAACATGGCGGAATTGGAGAAAGACAGCAAAGAAAATTTTAAAAAAGAGCTGCAGTGGACCGGCTATGGCTACCTGGGAAATAACACTTGGATAAGCCCGCATAACCGGCATTCACACGTCATATCCATCGCAGACGAATATGGAATTTCGGATCATGTCGATCTATTTACCGGCAGGTATGACGGCCCGGAATCCTATCGCAGAATTGTAGAAAAAGCATGGGATTTTTGCGAGATTGAGGAACAATATAAACTTTTTTTACAAAAATTCGAACCCGAATTTCAAAGGAATTTTCTGTTGTCGATGGATGGCAACCTGACCGAAAGTGACGCCTTTGTACAGCGAATCATGCTGGTTCATGAGTATCGCAAATTTCTCTTCATTGATCCGAGATTGCCAAAAGAGGTATTGCCAAGTGATTGGATCGGAGATGAAGCGAGATCGCTTTTTCGAAAGTATCATCAATTTTTGTCGCCGCTTGCAGAAAAATTTTTCTATCAAAATCTGGTGGTTATGAATGAAGGCGAGGAAGGGATTACATGACCTTGAAGAAAATCTATCCGCTCTTTATCAATGGAGAATTTGTCGACAGCAGCAACGGCGCCTTTTTCGACACCTATAATCCGGCAACGGGCGAGGTTCTTGCACAAGTGGCTAAGGGCACAAAAGAGGATGTCGACAAGGCGGTGGCAGCAGCCCGCCAAGCATTTAAACAAGGGCCTTGGTCGAAAATGACCGGGGCGAAACGCGCCCGCTTATTGAACGAAATTGCCAGAATCATGAGAAATCGGCTCGATGAAATCACCGAGTTGGAAGTTCTCAATAGCGGAAAGACCGTTCCGACAGCAAAAGGCCAGATTATACAGGCCATTGAAGACTTCGAGTTTTATGCATCGGCTACGGTAACATTGGCGGGACAAACGGTCCCAATGCCGAACGGGTTCTTTACGTATACACTCAAAGAACCGTTAGGCGTTTGCGGACAGATTATTCCCTGGAATTATCCGTTCATGATGGCGGCTTGGAAGATTGCGCCGGCATTGGCGGCAGGTTGTACGGTTATCCTGAAGCCGGCAAGCAATACGCCAATCACCGCACTGCTCCTCGCAGAAATCTGTCAGGAAGCCGGCGTTCCCGCAGGTGTTGTAAACGTCGTATCAGGCAGTGGCGCGGAGATCGGGCCATACATCAGTGATCATCCGGGAATCGATAAAATCGCCTTTACAGGGGAAACCGCTACCGGGAAAGATATCATGGCAAGAGCCGCTCATACCATTAAGAGAGTTACGTTGGAATTGGGCGGCAAATCTGCCAATATCGTGTTTGATGACGCGGACATCGATGCTGCGGTCGACGGTTCCTTGCATGGCATTTATTACAATACCGGCCAATCGTGTGAAGCACGTTCAAGATTGTTTGTTCACGAGAAGATTTATGATGCGTTTATGGGAAAATTTTTGGATAAAGTCAGCCGCATTCAAGTTGGAGATCCATTCGACAGTTCTGTGCACGTGGGAGCCATTGTCTCAAAGGCGCAAGAACAAGTGATCGATCAATATGTAAGAATTGCGGAAGAAGAAGGCGCAGAAGTTTTATATGGTGGCAGGCGCCCGGAAGGTCCTGGTTTTGAAAACGGTTACTGGTATATGCCGACTGTCATCGCGAATGTGACAAACAACATGCGCGTGGCGCAGGAAGAAATTTTCGGTCCGGTTGTAGTCGTTATGAAATTTCGTGAGGAAGAGGATGTGATCAAGCAGGCAAACGATTCGATGTATGGTCTGGCCGGAGCTGTTTGGACACGCGATCACGCCAGGGCATACCGCGTTTCGTCCGCGATCCGCGCAGGGATTGTGATGGTCAACTCGCCGATTTCCGCATTCCCGGGCGTCGCATTTGGCGGCTACAAACAGTCCGGATTCGGAAGAGAATTGGCGCTTGAAACATTAAATTTATACACGGAAACCAAAAGTGTGGTTTCCTATGTCGGCAAACGTCCGTTAAATCTATTAGGTGTGAAATAGAAATAAACAAATTTGCCGTTTAAATAGCGTGTTCGGAAGATTCAATAAACATACCATTTCAAAACTTACAATTGGAGGGTTCTACACATGACAGCTACTATACAAACCATGAAAAGTGTCACTCTGAAAAAAGAACATGGGGTTGCAGAAATCCATCTGCATGTCAACAAGACAAATGCATACGACTTCGACGTCTATCGTGAGCTGAATGCTGCCATTGATGACATTCGCTTGGACAATGAGATCCATGCCGCCATCTTGATGAGTGACGTGCCGAAATTTTTCTCGGTCGGTGCGAATATCAACTTCCTGAAGGCTGCGGAACCACGATTCAAGACACAGTTTTGCCTCTTTTGCAATGAGACGCTGGATAAAATGGCCCGCTCGCCGAAAATTTTTATCGCGTTGCTGGAAGGGCATACGGTCGGCGGCGGCCTGGAGATGGCGATGGGTTGCGACCTGCGCTTCGCCGGCGACGGCGACTACAAAATCGGCTTGCCGGAAGTGACGTTGGGCGTCTTGGCCGGGACGGGCGGGACGCAGCGCATGGCACGCTTGATCGGTTATTCCAAAGCGCTGGATCTGTGTATCACTGGGGACACGTTGTCGCCGCAAGAGGCAAAAGAGTGTGGCCTGGTCGACCGCTTATATGCGCAAGCGGACGTGCGGGAACGAACATTTGCCTATGCGCGCAAGTTGGCGGAAGGACCGACGTACGCGATTTCCAATATCAAACTGTCGATCATGAACGGCAAGGAAATGCCGCTAAACGCAGCGGTCCGCTATGAAGGGGAATTGCAAAACCTGTTATTCCGTTCGCAGGATGCCAAAGAAGGTCTGAGTGCATTCCTTGACAAGCGTCCGGCAGAATTTAAGGGAGTGTAACAATTCAGAGCACCAGAGGTTGTATCAAGATGCAATATCGAAACGTTCTCGATATTGCATCTTTGCAAATGAAGAATTTCCTGCCAACCACACAGGGTCGATCCATGGGGATGGCCAAAAGGGGAGAGAGCATTGGAGTGTTTAGGGATCAAGGATCGGTACAATGCTGCGCATACATTTATTGAACGGAATATAGCAAATGGCTTGGGAAACAAAACGGCCATTTATTATAAGGATGAGACGTATACGTACCAAAGAATCACAGATCTTATGAATCAATTTGGCAACGCCCTACAATCGTTAGACATCGAATTGGAGAATCGGATATTACTTGTATTGGATGATACACCGAATTTTGCAATATCCTTCTTTGGAGCGATCAAAATTGGAGTGATACCCATTCCCGTCAATCCCAGGCTCCAGCCGTATGAATACGAATATTTTTTGAATAACAGCCGCTCCAAAGCTCTGATTGTCGAGAAACATGTGTGGGAAACCCTATCCCATTTACGAAAGCGTTTTCTATTTTTGAAGCATGTCATTGTGGTAGACAATGCTGGAGAATACCCGGATTGCCATGATTTTCAGAAACTCATCAGCAAAGAGAGCACAGAACTTGAATTTGCCCGGACAGAATCGGATGATGCCGGATTTTGGCTGTATACATCCGGCAGTACGGGACTCCCCAAAGGTGTGGTTCATCTTCAACGCGATATGGAAGTTGCACTGAATTGTTATGCAAAAGGAATCCTGAATATTAGCGAAACGGACATTACGTTCTCGGCATCAAAGTTGTATTTCGCGTACGGACTGGGAGGCGGACTTTATTTCTCGTTTGGCATCGGCGGGTCCACCGTACTGATGAGAGAAATCCCCTCTCCGGAGAAAATTTTCGAGCATATCGAAACATATCGCCCGACCGTATTCTTTGGGGTCCCTACTTTGTACGCAGCGATGCTTCGATTTGCGGAGAATTCCGAACGAACCTTTGATTTGTCTTCCTTGCGAGTCTGCGTTTCGGCTGGAGAAGCGCTTCCTGAACTGTTCTACAAGAAATTTAAGAATATGTTTCATGTCGATATATTGGACGGAATCGGATCAACAGAAGCTACACATATCTACATTTCCAATCGTTTTGGAAACATTCGCCCGGGCAGTACGGGTCTCGCAGTAGACGGTTACGAAATTAAAATCGTAGATGAAGCGGGAAACCCCGTACCGCCGAATGTTCCGGGAGATTTATTGCTCAAGGGGGATAGTTTGGCACGGGGATATTGGAATATACATGAAACCAGCAAAAAGAAATTTGTGGGTGAGTGGTACAATACAGGAGATAAATACTACCAAGACACGGATGGGTTTTACTGGTATTGCGGAAGATCGGACGATATGTTGAAATCTGGCGGGATTTGGGTGTCGCCAATCGAAGTAGAGAATGCGCTTTTGCACCATGAGGCGATTTTGGAAGCAGCTGTTATTGGAGAAGAGGATGGAGATGGTCTCACCAAACCGGTCGCTTATCTTGTACTGAATGAAACCGCTTCAAAACCGGATGAATCAGAGCTTCGAGCATTTTTAAAACAACAACTCGATGCCTATAAATGTCCGAAGCGTTTCGTTTTTGTGAGTTCGTTGCCAAAAACAGCGAGCGGCAAAATTCAGCGCTTTAAATTGCGAAACTTCGTGCAAGCATAAGTTGAAACAAAAACAAAAGTAGAAATAGAAACAGAAAATGAAAGCAGAGAGTGAATTGCAATCCGATATTTACCATATATTGGTCCATCATGTAGATTGCCAGAAAAGGACTGGAGGGAGCCAGATGAAGTACGAAGCGAACCGATACGAACTCATCCAAGTAGCGCAAGGAAAACAGTTTGCTGACATGTTTCTTCGTAATGGCCTTGTGGTGAATGTGTATTCCGGAGAAATTCTGCCATGCCATGTCGCTATTTACAAAGATCGAATCGCATATGTCGGCGCGAGCGAGAGATCCATTGGCCGTTACACAAAAATTATCGATTGTTCCAACAAGTATGTTGTACCCGGCTATATTGAACCGCATGCGCATCCTTGGGTTTTTTATAATCCCGTGAGTTTGACGGAAAAAGTATTGCCTTTAGGCACTACGACGGTGATCCACGACAATTTGTTCTTTTATTTGCATATGGGCGCAAAAGGATTTGCAAATATGTTGACAGACCTGAAAGGTTTGCCGGGAAATCATCTATGGTTGGTTCGACTGGTGTCGCAAGCCAGGTATCCAGGTGAAAGAGACTGGTTTCATGAAACAGATATTCGTTCCTTACTGGAATTGGATGATGTCATCGGTACTGCGGAAGTCACCCGTTGGCCGCTCTTGTATCAGGGGGATCCATTTGTCATAGAGACGGTCGAATACGCCAAATCATTAGGAAAAGTGTCGGATGGGCATACATCCGGATGTTCGTATGATCGTTTAAATTCGATTGTTGCTGCAGGCATCAGTGCATGTCACGAGGCGATCACTGCCGGGGAGGTGCTGGATCGGGTCAGACTCGGGCTTTGGACGACATTGCGCAACAGCTCCTTGCGTCCCGATTTGCCGGAAATTATAAAAAGCATCACGGAAGGAACGATCAGTACAAACCGGATCCTGATGACAACAGACGGGCCAAACCCTGGTTTTATTGAAGAATATGGATTTGTTGACGGCTTGCTGCGTCAAGCTGTGGAATTGGGTCTTCCCCCCATTCAGGCGCTGCAAATGGTGACAATCAATGCTGCGACATATCTCGGACTGGAGCAGCACATCGGCGGCATTGCACCGGCACGTCGGGCAGATGTGCTCGTGCTGCCGGATCTCGTATCCTTTCGCCCGGAAACTGTCATCGCGGGCGGACAAGTGGTTGCGGAAAGCGGGAATTTCACGCAGCCATTGCCGAAAATCGACTGGTTGCAGCATATTGTCAAACAGCCATTTACAGTCTCGAAACAAGTAGTTGCAGATGCGAATTTGTATCCGTATCCACTAAGAGACGAAAATTCAAGCATACCTGTCATAGACTTTCTGATGGCCGTTATCACTAAACAAACCAATCTGGAACTTCCTTGTCACAACGGTTACGCGGATATTTCCGAATATCCGGATTTGGTTTATGCAGCTTTAATCGATCGGGACGGGAAATGGGTTTCTCATGCCATTTTGAAACATTTCGCGAACCGTTTAGACGGCATGGCGTCAACGTACAACACGACAACTCATCTGCTTGTGATTGGCCGCAATCCGAAAGCCATGGCCAAGGCAGCAGTCCGAGTGTATGAGATGGGTGGCGGAATCGCAGTGATCGATGGAGAAGCATCCGTTTTAGAAATCCCGCTTCCGTTCACAGGGATGATGACAACCGATTCGTCCTTTGCCACAGCTCTGCAGTTTCACGACGCATTGCTTGACACGCTGCGACAACGTGGATACCCCTTTCATGATATTTTGTATACGCTTTTGTTTCTGACATGTGATTGTTTGCCTGGTCTCCGTTTGACACCGGAGGGAATCTATCACGTGAAGTCTGATACAGTAATCATATCTGCAAGAAATTTGCAAGTGACCACAATTTCATACTGATACATTGGTGTCTGATTTGCAAAACAGAGCAGGATTGGCTGAAAAGCAATCCGCATTGACTAAAAGCAATATGCCGTGGAATTTTGACTGCGTTTTGAACATCCTCTAATAAAAAATGGCGTGGAAAGGTGTGTGATTATGGATATCCATGTAATAACTGTCATTGGTTCAGGAGTCATGGGACGCGGAATCGCATATGCGGCAGCGGCAGCAGGTTTCGAAGTTCGCTTGCATGACAAGCAGGAAAGTCAGTTGGCACACGCGTTGGAAACGCTCAAGGCCGATATGGATACAGGGATTGCCAGGGGAAAATTAACACCCTCTGATAAAGAGCAGGCATTGCATCGCATCAAGACGACTACAGAACTGGAAGAGGCGGCCCGTCAGGCCGATTTTGTGATCGAAGCGATTCCGGAAATTTTAGATTTAAAACTGCAACTGTTTAAAGCGTTGGATTCGATTTGTCCGGGTCATACCATATTGGCTACCAATACTTCCACCATGAGCCCTACCGAGGTGGGAGCGGCAACGAAACGATCGGGGCAAACCATCGCGATGCATTTTTTTAATCCCGTTCCAAAAATGAAGCTTGTCGAGATTATACGCGGTCTCGATACTACGGATGCAACGTATGCGATTACACGAAGCGTTGCCGAACAAATGGGGAAAGTGACGGTTGAAGTAAACGAATTTCCTGGCTTTATTACCAGCCGCATCAATTGCCTGGTCGGAAATGAAGCCATGCGCATGCTGCAGGAAGGGGTAGCGTCCGCCAGCGACATTGATAAAGCGGTCAAATTAGGGCTTAACCATCCGATGGGGCCCCTGGAACTGGCCGACTTGGTTGGGCTGGATGCGAGGCTTCGCAATATGCAATATTTGCACGAGAAGTTGGGGGAAACGTATCGGCCCGCTCCCATCCTGGAAAAGTATGTGGCGGCCGGACGATTGGGCAGAAAATCCGGAAAGGGTTTCTACGAGTACGATTCTTGATATGCGTGTACGCATTTGTTGAAACGGTTTCTTCAACGACGGATAAGAATTATTATTTGGAAACTTGTAAAGGAAAGGATTCATAAACATGAAAACATTCGTGACGAGAGAGCGGGTTGCATTTTGTGAGACAGACGCTGCCGGAATCATCCATTTCGCCTCCGCCATGCGGTATTTCGAGCTGGGAGAACGCGAGGCGATGCGGCAGCTAGGGATAAAAGTGGGAGACTCCAACAGGGGAGGGCAAGAATTTCCTCGAGTACACATAACATGCACCTATCATAAGTCTCTGTATTATGACGATCTCATTGAAATCCGCAGCACATGCGTAAATATTGGGAATTCATCAATGATTTGGGATTTTAAAATCTATCGGGATGAAGAACTTTGCATTTCCGGTGAAATGACTGTTTGTATGATTGATTCAGAAACAAGAAGACCGATGCGTGTGCCGGATCGCTGGCGTGATTTTTTACTCGAAGCTGCTGATGAAACGAGAATTTTGGACAAAGAATTGACTTGAGATACTATTGCTGATTTGCTGTGGGGTGAGTGTATGAACGTACGAGTGGACGCTACTGACTCGCAACTTTGTGTTTGCGAGTAGGTCAGGGTGTTGCGGCGATTATTGAAAGCGTTGCAGAATTTAAATACAATTAGGGTACATGTAGTTGTTGATACACTTTTGTCTGAAGAATTGGAGGAGAAATTATGTCAGATGTGATCGAACGTACCGTTCGATATTCAGAAAAAAACGGGATTGCTTATATTGAACTCAATCGGCCGGAACGAAAGAATGCGCTTGATTACCAAACATTGCACGAGATGGCGGAAACTGTGGAAAGTCTTATGTTCAGACGGGATATCCGGGCCGTGATAGTTTCGGGGAACGGTGACGGATTCTGTGCGGGCGCTGACTTGAAAGAACGAAGAAATCTAACTGCAGAGCAAGTACGCAGAAATGTTGCGAAAATCGGATCGACATTTGCTGCGATTGAGCGTTTGCCGATGCCCACAATCGCTGTCATGCATGGATTTGCCTTTGGTGGAGGATTTGAACTTGCTTTATCCTGTGATTTTCGTTTTGCTGCAAAAGGCACAAAGATGGGACTTACGGAAACGAGTTTGGCCATTATTCCCGGTGCGGGCGGGACACAGCGCTTGCCCCGTTTGGTTGGACCGATGCAAGCGAAACGCCTGATTTTTACCGCTGCACGGATTGATGCAGAGGAGGCGCTGGCACTTGGAATTTTATTAGGAATTCATGACGATCAGGCAACCTCCCTGCAAGCGGCCGAGCAACTGGCGACCGCAATTGCGGAGAATGGCCCAATCGCTGTTACACAGGCCAAGTGCGCCATCGACAGGGGCCTGGGTGTGGATATAAATACAGGTCTTCAGATCGAGTCGCAGGCGTATGAAGTACTCATCCCCACACGCGATCGTATCGAAGCATTGCTGGCATTTCAAGAAAAACGGAAACCGAACTTTCGCGGGGAATAAATGATCAAACGGAAACATGTCCTGCAGAATTTACGGGAGTGTAAAATTCAACAATCTTTTCAATCTAACAATCTGCAAGATTATACAATCTGGATGGTTATACTTGTAATCTAAGCATCATGAACAGAGCTAAAACCTTCACTTAAAAGGGATGAGCTGTTGGATGCTTAGATTTTTTTGTCGTTTTTGTCGTTTTTTCGTTGGTTCTGCGGCCAAATGGTTTTTTCGAAACTTTACCGATGGCTCTACAAAAATATTTAGGATAGCTATATAATTTAAAAGGAGGTTGATGGAAATGGAGGATCAAGAATTACTTCAATTATTTTTAACGGATCTGCAAGTTATAAATCGGTATCTGCGAAGCAATGTGTTTGATCCGAATGAACGGCCGATCACGCGTGTACAGTGGTTGTTGTTGCGATATATAGACAAAAATTGTGGTTGCACCATTGGCGAATTGGCAAACTATGTAGATGTCCGGTCCAGCACGATGAGTCAAATGATTGATCGTCTTGAGAAAAACGGACTGGTTTACCGGGAGTGCGGAAAAGAAGACGCCCGCATTAAAAAGGTCTATCTTCACGATAAAGGTTTGGCTTTGATCAAACGGATGAAATCTTTATATATCAAATCATTGGCCGAACCTTTTGAAAGTTTTTCAAATGAGGAGAAAGAAACGTTCATAGGATTGATGGAAAAATTCGTTCGTCATATCCCAAGAAAGAAGGGGGACCAAACTTGATGAACTGGAAAAGAACCTTGTGGATTTTATGGTTTTCCAATTTTTTCGTGGTTTGCGGTATGAGCTTGATCTTGCCATTCCTTCCTTTATATATCGAACAATTGGGTGTTCATAATACTCAATCGCTAGAAAAATGGACGGGATGGATTTTTGCCGCTCAATTTGCAACCTCCGTGATTTTCCAACCATTGTGGGGAGCGATTGCCGATAAACATGGAAGAAAAGTTATGCTGTTGCGTGCCGGTTTTGGTATGGGAATCATTACGGCCTTAATGGGAATTGTTACACATCCATGGCAATTGTTGATCTTGCGACTCATTGGCGGCGCATTTTCGGGTTTTATTTCCATGGCAACTTCCCTGCAAGCATCGATTACACCAAATGAACATTCCGGTAAAGCTTTAGGAACTTTACAAACAGGATTAATTGCAGGAAATTTATTAGGTCCTTTAATTGGTGGATTATTAGCAGAAAAAATAGGATACAATCACATATTCTTCTTGACCGGCATGATGATTACGATCGCAGGACTCATCATTTTATTCTTTGTACATGAAGACAAACAGGCCATAAAAAAACGTATTGCAAAGGATTCGAAAACAAATTGGAAGTTGTTAAAGCCGTTAATTCCTGTGTTTTTTGCTTCCTTTATCACCAATATGGGCATGATGACCATTGAACCTTTGGCAACCGTTTATGCCAAATCGTTATATCACGGAATTCACCTTGAATTGATTGCCGGGTTAGTGATATCAATCACCGGGATCGGCAATTTGATTGGTGCGCCGACGCTTGGAAGACTCGGGGATACGCTTGGTCAAAGGAAAATTTTAGCGTTTGCTTTATTGATGGCTGCTATAGCTTTCATTCCGCAAGCATTAGCAGGACAAATTACCATGCTATTGGTTGGTCGTTTTCTTCTCGGGCTTTTTGTTGGAGGGTTGGTTCCTTCTCTAAATGTTTTTGTCAAGAAGTTGGCTCCTAAAGAAATTCAAGGGACAGCATATGGGTTTAACAGTTCCTCCCTATTTTTGGGCAACTTTTTTGGTCCGTTAATTGGAAGCAATGTTGCGGCGTTCTGGGGTATCAAATCTGTTTTCTATGTTACAATGACGCTTCTTCTAGTAAATTCCATCATTATTTTTTCTAACCGCAAATTGGAAATCGAAACCGCTTCACCGGCGTTGCAAAAATAAAGAAAACAAATGAAAGGGAAACCCAATACTAAAAAACGGATGTATGATACAGTATAAGGTAGATATATTTTCCATAAGGGCGATTTTAATGGTCGACGCTGACGTTGAGAAAGAGGGA
This sequence comes from Fodinisporobacter ferrooxydans, assembly GCF_022818495.1. Classification (GTDB taxonomy): domain Bacteria; phylum Bacillota; class Bacilli; order Tumebacillales; family MYW30-H2; genus Fodinisporobacter; species Fodinisporobacter ferrooxydans. Next base: position 3,612,400 of record NZ_CP089291.1, read on the forward strand.
GAAAAGATGCAGAATTTTGAACAAAAGCTGGAAAAATACGCATCACTTGCCGTGGAAATTGGCATAAACATGCAACCTGGCCAAACTTTGGTCATATCCGCTCCTGTATTGGCTGCAGATTTCGTTCGAAACATTGCAAAACGGGCATATGAAGCAGGTGCAAAACATGTACATGTGGATTGGGCGGATGATGCACTGACTCGTATGAAATTTGAAATGGCTCCGGATGATGCCTTTTTGGAATATCCCCTGTGGAGAGCAAAAGGCTGGGAAGAGATGGCGGAAAACAATGCAGCGTTTCTTACCGTTGTGGCATCTGACCCTGATTTGTTAAAAGGCATTGATCCTGTACGGATTGCCAATGCAAACAAAACGGCAAGATCCGCGATGCAACCCTTTCGAAGTTATCTTATGGCAGACAAAGTCAGCTGGTCGATCATAGCTGTCCCGTCTCCTGCTTGGGCAAGCAAAGTGTTTCCGGAACTTCCGGCAGAGAAGCAAGTGGATGCACTTTGGGACGCGATTTTTACGGCAACGCGAGTGGACAAAGACGATCCGGTTGCTGCCTGGAAGACGCACATACAAACACTCGGCAGCAAAGCGGATATGCTAAATAAAAAGAAGTACAAAGCCATGCATTATCGTGCAAAGGGGACGGATTTAACAATTGAGCTTCCGGAAAAACATCTTTGGGTAAGTGCGGGAAGTGAAAATGCAAAAGGAACTGTATTCATCGCAAACATACCGACAGAAGAAGTATTTACGGCACCCTTAAAAACGGGCGTAAACGGAGTCGTAACAAGCACAAAGCCGCTGAGCTACAGTGGAACACTCATTAGAAACTTCTCCCTTACGTTTCATGAAGGCCGAATTATAGACTTTACAGCAGAAGAAGGATATGACACATTAAAGCAACTCGTGGAAACAGACGAAGGATCCCATTATCTTGGGGAAGTCGCACTTGTGCCGCATCGCTCGCCAATTTCGGACATGAATCTCATTTTCTTTCATACGCTCTTTGACGAGAACGCATCCAATCATTTGGCGATCGGAAACGGCTATGCGTTTAATTTGGTCGGCGGAAAAGCGATGAGCAAAGAAGAACTTCAAACAGAAGGGCTCAACTCGAGTCTTGTTCACGTCGATTTTATGATCGGATCAAGAGATATGGATATTGACGGCATCCTGCAGAACGGTACAAAGGAAGCAATTTTCCGCAACGGAAATTGGGCATTTTAAACGAAACCCATCTCGGAATGAGATGGGTTCTTGAATTTACTTCTTTAGTTTGGAGGAGATATCTGTCAAATATTTTGCTACAACACCTAAAGCGCCTAAATAATACATCAGGGCGACGACCCAGCTTGTTGGATCCAGTTGTTGCACTTTCGCCAATACCAGCAGCGGCAATACATAATTGAGGATGCCCGTTCCCAGAAAACTTGCAAGCTTTGCAAAGGAAAATGAATTTGAGATCATTGCTCGATATAAACCTGTGAGTATATCAAGGGCAATCAAACCTAGCACTGCCCACATGGAGTATAACATATATCCAGTTAACATTATATTCACCCCTCTCTCCCTAAAACGGGTTTACTTATTACATTTATATGAAAGTTTTTGGAAAAGGTGAATAAGCTATAACCGATGTAGAAGGCGATGGGAGCGGAAATTTTGAAACATATTTAAAGGAGATGTTCGGTCATGCGTCTTGCAACAATAAAAAGAAATGGTGCTGAGGTGGCAGTTGTTGTTTCAAAGCATGGTGTAGTGTTGGTAGAAACATTGAATCAAAATTTAAACAAAAATTGGTCTGCCGATTTATTCGATATCATTTGGACTGGCCAGCTTGAAGAAATGAAAACATGGTATCAAAACGGTGGTCAGGAGGAGCTTGAAACATTTGCGAATTGCGAAATTCCTGCAAATCAAGTAAAATATGGTCCCCTATACCGTCATCCCCGCAAAATCTGGGGAATTGGCCTGAATTATGTCGAGCATGCTGCAGACCTGCATGAAAAAGCGCCGAATTCTGAACCGGCAAGTTTTATGAAACCGGATACTACCATTATCGGGCCTTACGACACGATTGAAATCCCACTTCAATCCGATCGCACAACTGCAGAATCAGAATTGGGAATTATTATAGGAAAAGAATGCAAGGATGTATCCGAGGCGGATGCGCAAAGTGTGATTGCCGGTTTTACGACAATTATCGATATGACAACAGAAGATATTTTGGCTAAAAATCCGCGCTATCTTACCCGTTCCAAGAGTTTTGATACATTTTTCAGTTTTGGACCGCAACTGGTAACACCGGATGAAGTACATGATATTCATAATTTACATGTCGCAACCGTTATAAACGGTCAAGTTCATCGGAAAAATAGCATTTCGAACATGACATTCCGTCCTTGGTTTCTGGTGTCGTTTCATTCGAAAGTTATGAAACTGTTGCCTGGAGATATCATTTCCACAGGAACACCAGGAGCTGTCGTGATTCGAAACGGTGACGTGGTCGAGTGCCGGATCGATGGTTTTGAAACATTGATCAACCCTGTGAGGGAGTTGAAGGTAAAGTAGTTACATGTTTGAAATGATTTTAGTTGTTTAACAATTGAAAAAATTTTTGGATAATGCCCCCCACGGGTGCAGGATTCCCCCTTGGCAAGATTGATTTTTGATCGTCTGCATAATGCCAGATTTCAAAAACCAGCGAAGTAGGAGAGGAGGAAAAGTTTGAATACATTACCTAACATCCTTTTTATAATGGTTGATCAGCAACGATATGATTGCTTAGGATATAGAAACCTTTTTCCAGTACAAACCCCCTATATTGATCAACTTGCAACGGAAGGCATATCTTTTTCGAATGCATTTACCGCAATTCCGCTTTGTAGTCCTGCACGGCAAGCTTTATTGAGCGGTAAGCGGCCTGAAGCATTAGGGACATTATGGAATTATGATCTGGGTTCAAAAATCCCGTCACTTGAACCTTCAGAAGATACCTGGGTTCATGAGTTAAAACGAGCCGGATACATAACAGGTTATATTGGCAAATGGCATGTAAACCCTAAGCATGATCCAAGAAAATATGGCTACGAAGACTATGTTCCCATTTCCGCTTATGAGAAACTCAGGAATCAAAAGTACCCTGATGTAACGTATAAAAATGGTTGGTTTGGAGAGACAAATTTGGTTCCTGTGGAAGACTCCCGAACTCATTGGCTGGCGAAACAGGCAAACACAATGATTTCTAAGTATGTTGCCTCAGGACAACCTTGGCATGTACGGGTTGACTTTCCCGAGCCCCATTTGCCATGTCGGCCAAGTGGAAAGTTTTCCACAATGTATAGTCCGGAAGAAATCCCTCAATGGCCCAATTTTGCAGAAACTTTCCAAAATAAACCATATATCCAAAAACAACAATTGGTTAATTGGCGGATCGATCAGTATACATGGGAACAATGGTCACCGATCGTGGCTCGTTATTACGGGATAATAAGTCAAATTGATGATGCGGTTGGACTTGTTCTTGCCGCCTTAAAAACATTTGGCATAGAGGAAAATACCATCGTAATCTATACGTCCGACCATGGGGATATGTGTGGAGCTCACAGGATGATGGATAAACATTATGTGCTTTATGATGAAATAATTAGAGTTCCCTTCATTGTGAAATGGCCTTTGAAAATTAGCCCCGGACAAAACAGCGAGTCATTCGTCTATAATGTCCTCGATCTCTATCCGACTATTCTTGAGATAATCCAATCTGAAATGATGGACACCTGCACAGGACGTTCACTGTACCCTATTTTGCAAGGGAAAGTTCCTGATTCCTGGAGAACTTCGATCATATCAACATATAACGGACAGCAGTTTGGATTATATTCACAACGGATGATCAGAAATAAAGAATGGAAATATATTTGGAATGCTACAGATACGGATGAATTATATGATTTAACGAATGATCCGTATGAACTGGTGAATGCGATTCATATCCCAAAATATCAAGATATTATATCTGCTTTGCGAAAGGAACTGTATACAACCTTACTTGCCGAGGGGGACACACTTATAGATAATGAGTGGTTGCGGGATCAACTGCTGAACGGGCGAAAACTGTAGCGGAAAGTTGCTTTGTAAATCACATAACGCAAGTTGGGTAGCCTTCTGCGGCTACCCTAGGTTCATGAAACGTATACTAGCGATAACGAGAGGTTCACCTATGGATTTTGATTTGAGTGGATCCCCCTAACTTGGGTTGGGGATTTACCTGTGATTTTTTTGAACAGATTTGTAAAGTGTTTGATATCAGCATATCCTACAAATTCAGCAATTTGTGCAATGGTCCAATGTGTAGACTGTAAGAGCTCAATTGATTTTTCTATACGAATAGTTTGAATATATTCAATAATGGTTAATCCGGTCGTTTCCTTAAATAATCTGGATAAATAACTTTTGCTAATAAAAGCAGCGCGGGCCAGATCTTCGATGCGGAGGTCTTTTTGAAAATCACGTTCAATCCTCTTCAAAACTGTCTGGATTTCGGAGCGTGTGTTTTCATCGTATTGTTTCGATTGTGTTTTGTATTTATCATCCATTTTCCGCAAGATGGCAATCAGGAGATGCAATACATGACCGCGCAAAACTGTGAGATATCCCTTTTTTTGCTGCGTATATTCTTCGTACATTTCGGCTAATAGCCTTTCAATTTCTGAACGTTCATGTACTTGCCAATGTACATCCGCGTCATATGAGTTATAACCGGGAACAAATGATTGAAACAGATTATACATAAACAGATCCTGGAAGTCGTGGACAGAGCTCATATCTTCATCAATAAATTCAGGTTTGACAACACAGTTTATTACGAGCAGCGGGGAATGAGGTGTTTCCGGCATGAAAACATGGGGAATGGAGTGGTTAATAATAAACAGGTCACCGCGGGTGACCTTGTATGTCAATTCTCCAATCCTATGATAGCCATGACCTTCTTTAACGTAAGTTAATTCGAAAAAGTCATGCTTATGAAATGGTGTATTACCATTTTCCCAAAAATAATTCATGAAAAAACTCTCACCCTCACGAAAGTAGCGTTGACCTGGGAAAAATATCGGCTTGTTTGTATCCAGGGTCGTGTTTGCCACTCAACTCTCTCCCTTATTTTCTGATTATTCTGCCAATTTTTCTATCGGAAACAGTTAATTTTCATATGTGATAACACTATTCATGTCAAGTAACATCACGAGTTATTGATACAAGATAATCCCCCCTACTTTAGAATAGGATCGCCCCTACTATTCTAATTTTGCTTTTTTATAATAATTGTATGAAAGTTATCAAGCAGCTATAACTTTTTGAAAGAGGGGAATATGTCCATGAAAATGGGAGTCAATACGGTATTATTTGGTGGATATGATTTAAAAACTGCCATTCAGTACATCCGATTTACAGGTTATGAAGGTGTAGAACTTTCTTCTATTGTAGGAATGGCGGAACATGTATCCGATACTGCATCCGATACTGAAATACAAGAAATTCGGAACTTGGTTGGAGATGCAGGTCTTGAACTTTACTCTGTTGAAGCAGCAACGGACATTTTGGTCGAAGCGAATCGTGAACGATCCAAGCGGGTATTCGAGCGTGCTGCCAAACTTGGCATTCCAATTGTAACAATTGGCAGTTCAGGTGTTTCTGAAGATGAGAAAAAAACACAAGAATCGATTCAAGCGATTCACGAGCTTGCACAAGCTGCCGGGGATGTTGGTATCAAGTTTGCTTTAAAGATTCATTATGGGCAAAGCGTTTATAACACGAAAACGGCTTTGCGCCTGATGGAGGAAGTAAAACATCCGGCACTTGGATTGAATTTTGATGCAACGCATATTGGCCGTGTTGGTGATGATCCGGTTGCAGCTTTGGAAGCCTTAAAAGATCACATTATTCATATGCACATTCGGGATACCTTGTTGGAACAATTGCAAATCGCTCCACCGCCTTTGCAAATAGCCGGTCGCGGCACTACACCACTAGCTGATATCGTTCGCAAAACAATTGAAATTGGATATAAAGGTGCTGTCAGCCTGGAAATCATCGGGGCTAAGTCATTTGATCTTCCGCAAGTGGTAGCGATTGCAGCAGAAAGCCGTGGGTATTTAAAACGTTTGTTTGAAGAGGCAGAAGAACAAACACAGTCACAAGTTTCGGTTTGATTCAAGAGAGGACGACAACATGATCAAAGTTGCCGTTGTCGGAGTAAACAAAATTGGACTGAGGCATTGTGAAGCATATAGGCAAAATCAAGATGCAAAAATAGTTGCCGTTTGTGATTTGCTCCCGGAAAGAGCATCTTCTGCTGCCGTACAGTATGGTGCAAAAGCCTATACGGATGTAAGGAAATTGTTGGAAAATGAGGAGATTGACATAGTAAGTATTGCAACAGCTGGTCCGGAAAATGGCGGACACCATTTTGAACCGACCATGCTTGCAATCAAGGCAGGAAAAAATGTATTAGTCGAGAAACCGCTTTCCAATACTATTGAGGAAGCAAGAGAAATGGTTGCAGTGGCAAGACAACACAAAGCAAGGCTTGCTTGTAATTTAAATCATCGCTTTGTACCTGCAGCTTACAAAGGAAAAGAGTTAATTCAAAATGGCGTTCTTGGTCAAATTCTATTTGCCAATATGAAGCTTACGATTAAAAACCCAAGTGAAACCGGCCCATGGATTCACTTGCGAGCTCTGCATCCGCATTCGATTGATGTGATTCGGTATTTTGCCGGGGATATCAAACGAGTTCAAACATTTATGACAAAAGCTCCAGGTCGTTCGATTTGGTCGACTGCATCGATAAATCTGGAGTTTACATCGGGAGCTGTCGGGCATCTTACAGGAAGTTATGATATGTCTAATTTTCATCCGATTGAATACTGTGAAGTAGCCGGTGATAAAGGTCGATTTGTGATTGAAAATATTTATGATAATTTTACGTTTTATCCGCATAACAGCAATGAACAACTTGTGATTCGAAACCCGGTTTTGGGAAACTCCATAAATTTTCTGGATACGTTTAAAAATCGTCTAAACGAATTTGTCAAACAAGTAAAAGAGGGAGTTCCTGCTGACAAGATCACAGGTTCGGGAGAGGACGCCCTTGCCGCACAAGAAGTGATCGAAGCAGCGATTCGTTCCCAAATGACAAATGGTGCTGTGGTAGAAGTTCCAAATACAGTTGAATAAATAATGGAAAATTCGGAATGTGATGGAGGAGTTCTTATGACGTTAAAAGTAGGTGTCGTTGGAGTAGGTAACATTGGGAGTATTCATGCATCTGTCTACAAAGATAACCCCAAAACAGAGCTCGTTGCTGTTTGTGATATTGTGAAAGAAAAGGCGGATGCTGCGGCAGTGAAATTTGGTGCTCGTCCATTTTATAGCGTTAGAGAAATGTTAGAAAGTGGTATTCATTTGGATGCGTGCAGTGTTGCGACAAAGGGTGTGGAAAACGGCGGCGAACATTTTACACCGACGATGGAATTGCTTGAGGCGGGCATTCCTGTTTTGGGTGAGAAACCGATTTCGAATAGAATCGAAGAAGCAATCCAAATGGTAGAATGTGCGTTAGACAAAAAACTGCCGTACGGGATCAATTTAAATCATCGATTTACTCCCGCAGCTATCCGTGCAAAAGATTGGGTAGAAAGCGGTCGACTTGGAATGGTACATATGATCAACATGCGGATGTGGATTAACAACCCTGTGGAAAGCTCATTATGGTTTCATCTTCGTGCCCTGCACCCACACTCCTTTGATGTGATGCGCTACTTCTGTGGAGATGTGAAAAAAGTAGCAGCGTTCATGATGAAGGGGGAAGGTCGAACCATATGGTCCAATACGCAAATTATTCTTCAATTCGAAAATGGTGTGATTGGCAATTTGGTTGGAAGTTATGATGCAGGTTTGAGTTATGGCTTGGAGCGTTGTGAAGTTGTTGGATCGAAAGGGAGATTTGTATTAGACGACGCTTGTGAACAACTTACATTTTATCCACGGCACAGTATTGAGACAGAAACCTATCATTACTTGGGCGGCATGCGTTCATTTAATGAGACGTTTAAAAGTAGAATTACCGATTTTATTGATCAGCTAGCTGCCGGTATGAGCCATGACGAAATAGATGGATCAGCAGAAGATGCATTAAAAGCTCAATTGATTATCGAAGCAGCGATCCGGTCATGGGAAACGAATCAAATTGTTGAGTTATAGAAACTATACGCACTTGAAACGAATCTGCCATATATGAGAACCAAGTTGCTAAATTCCAACCGAAAAGGATGATTACGATTGATAAAGAAACCAAACCTCTTAGTTCTCGGCATTGATAGTTTATGGTCAGAACATATGAGCTTATATGGATACGGCCGTTTGACAACACCGCATATTGATAAATTCGCTCTCGGTGGTGCTGTATTTGAAAATCATTTTAGTCCCAGTATTCCGACAACTCCTGGATACGCCTCTATGTTAACGGGAATGGACTGTTTTGGTACTGATATTGTTGCACTTCGTCATAAAGGTGTTTTAGGGAATCATGTTACCACTTTGGCAGAAATTTTAGATAAAAATGGATATTTAACCACATGTATTGGATTTACGGGAAATCCGTCTGCCAGGGGATTTCAAACCTACCTGGATTATGAAGCATGGGGAGAATACAAAGCAGAAAAATTAAACGATGTAGTGATACCGGAACTAAAAAGACTGGCAGAGGCTGATCAACCATTCTTTCTTTTTATTCGTCACATGGACCCACATTCCCCTTACTTGCCGCCGCAACAATATCAACGGATGTTCTATGGCAACAATGAATTTGATCCTGACAATGAGTCATTAAAACAAGTCTATGAATTCAAGCCATTTGCCGATTATTTTAAATCATGGTTCCCGGACGGATGCACGGATAAAGAATACATCAACGCTCAATATGACGGTGCCGTTACATATATGGATGCATGTATTCAGAATATATTTACGATGATTGCTTCATTAGGAATTGCAGAGGAAACTCTGGTTATTGTAACATCGGACCACGGTGAAACGCTGGATGAGCATGATTGTTATTATGACCATCATGGCCTTTACGAGTGTACGTTAAAAGTCCCGCTTATTTTCCGTTTTCCAGGTAAAGTTCCTGCGGGGAAACGGTATTCAACATATTCTCAAATACAAGATATCATGCCTACAATTATCGAATTGTTAGAAATTGATACGGATATCGAATTTAACGGACGCAGTTTGAAACCGTTGTTTCGAAGGGAAGAGCGGATTCCAGATACAGAATTTTATCTGACAGAATGCACTTGGATGCGGAAACATGGTTGGCGTACACCAGAATGGAAACTTATTATTGCACTCGAACCGGATTTTCATTTTAAACCTAGAGTAGAATTGTATAATTTGCTAAAGGATCCAAAGGAATTAAATAATATGGCGGAACAAGAACCGGAAATTGTTGCAATGCTGGAAGGGCGTATGCATGCACACATCGAGAAACGGGAAAGAGAAACCGGGCGTATGAACCCGATCTATACCAATCTTGATTGGCATGGACATAGTACCGGACCTTTCCAATCTTCCCAACAGGCGTATGATACATTGTATCTCGGCTCAAGAAAAGTAGCGCAATCGCTTCAGAATAGAGAAGTAAAAAAATAGAAAAATAGCCTTGCAGATTGTGATGAAGATTTTGTTTAACGACAAGACGAATTTAAATAAAATTGGAGGAATCGAGATGGAACAACCCAAAAAAGGCGAGTTGTTATGGATGATTCCGGATGCTTATATTCCACCTCAAAGCTCAGGGAGTATGGAAAGCCACGAATCCGTATGTGTACTCAATTGCTATGCGGAGGATGCGTATCTTAAATTTAATATATATTTTGAAGACCGCACACCGATCGAAAATATCCAAGTAGTTGTCAAAGGCAAAAGAACACTGCATATCCGGACAAGTACACTCGAGAAAAATGGTGTCTATATCCCAAAAGGTACCTCTTATGCAATCGAGGTAGAAAGTAATATTCCGGTCATTGTACAATATAGCCGACTTGATACAACTCAATCCGAAAATGCATTGATGACAACGATTGCTTATCCTATTAAATGACGGTTCGTAGTTCATTCAATCCTATCGATGACCTAACAGGATTTCCTCTATACAAAATTAAGAGTTTCAGCTATTTGCCCAATCATTTATGGTACTGCCCTTTTGAGAGGTACCATAAATGATTAGGAATCTTTCGAATTGCTTCATAGTTTTTGGGATTTAAATGATGAAAATGGATCAGCAGTCTATTAACCTGCACATCCAGACACAACTGGCAGCAATTCTTTGCACTTCTGGCATTTTACTGGAATAATTCCGGAGGAAATGAGTAAACAGGCGGTGCCACAACAGGTGTCCCTACCTCAAGTGTAATTTCTTCATGTGATTTTAAAACAATATTTCGTGGATCTCCGGAAAATGGTACTGTGTTTACATATACATGAACAGGACCTTGGAAACCGGCGATATTATCAGAATTGAGTGGCTTTCCCCAAATATCAAAGAAATTTCCGAGAGTAAACTTGGTCTCAACAGGTGATTCGATATGAATAATGCCTGAAGAGTCATGCGTATGGAGCCAATAAAGGGAATTCCCATGTCGGATAAAGTTATTTTCAACGACCCATGGTTTCATGATTCCAATTCCTTTTGGGATCATGATTTGTTTTCCATTCACAAAAAGGCTTACATGAGCATGAACATGATAATTTGTTTCTTCCATTTGGGAAGGCGGTATCTCATCAATAACTTGTCCTTGTCCTCCGTGTTCGGTGTCTCCTTCCGGAAAATGAACTTCCCCAATAGCTTGGCCCTGGACTAAGGGAAAGAAGTCAGCTACTGTTTGTGATTGTGTTGATGAGCTTGATGATGCACAACCGGATAATAATAAGGATGCAGCGAGAATGCAGATATTGGTGTATAGTTTTGCCATGCAAGGAGACCCCCGAATATTTCCTTTTTTTGGTTGGTTAAGCTATTTCAAAACAGTTAGGGTTTAAGTATGAATATATTAAAAAATGACTGCTAGTCAAATAATACTATATAATTGACATTTAACCTTTTTGGAAGTCTTAAAATGATAGTATCCCCCCCCAATCTGTATAGTATCCCCCCTACTTAATCTTTGATATCTATCCTATAATTAATTAAGAAATATTTCAAAATAAATCTTCAGATTAAGGGGTGATTGTTATAACTAACCCAATCAATCTTTTAGAGGATGTTCAAAAAGTAGTCAAAACTCCACAGCGGATTGCTTTGCCGAATCCCAAAAAGGCTTACTCATGTACCAAACACGTACACTCCGTCGCCTTTTCGTGCTTCGGCTTCGCACTCCTTGTGTCTTACTTAACCACTTTTTGAACACGCGCTTTTAGTTTATCAGAAAGCGATTACATAATTGGGGGAGGATTTTTTGGAACAAGATATGATGTCAGAGCAAAATCCCGTCGTTTATGTTCGTACCGAGTTTAAAAGACGTATAAGTGCTCATAGGTTGACGAAGTACTTGCGTTTATTGCTAATTTTACCCAGTTTGGCGTTGGTTGTATTATTCAGTTACTATCCAGCAATTGAGAGTATAATGGGTTCTTTTACGGCATGGAACGGATTCACACCTCCTTCGTTTGTAGGGTTTCAGAATTTTAGTGATTATTTCAAAGATCCCATATTCTTTACGGAAATTAAAAATATTTCCATTTTAGTTATTGGGGGTGTGTTTACAACAGTTGTATTCCCTTTCATAGGTGCTGAATTAGTACTCTCATTACCTGAGGGGAGATTTCAAAACGCCGTTAAGTATCTTTTCGTCATTCCAATGGTAATACCTCAAGTAGTATTGATTGATATCTGGGCGAACTTGCTGAATCCAAATACCGGTTTAGTGGATGCTTTCTTAGGATTGATTCATTTGCCGATTGTTCAGTGGTTCAGCAGTTCCCATACCGCATTGATATCAATCCTATTAATTGGCTTTCCATGGATTTCACACCTTAGTTTTCTGATTTTTTTAGCCGGACTACAAGGAATCGGACAAGATATAAAAGATGCATCAAAACTTGATGGTTGTACCGGTGTCCGTAGAGTATTACGGATTGATTTGCCGCTCATTCTGGCTCAGATTCAGTTTGTAGTTGTGGTTGCTGGGGTAGGTATTGTCCAAAATTTTATACCTATTTTACTGCTAACCCAAGGAGGACCTGGCAATGCGACCATGGTGCCAGGTCTTGATATGTATAACCAGGCGTTTCAGAATAACCAATTAGGTTATGGAATGGCAATTGGAACATTTCTGTTTGTCGGGATGCTGATTGTATCAATGATTGTACTGCGATTTTTAAAACCACGCACATAAACCCAAGTATCTCCCGTTATCATTTAATTTTAACCAATATAATCAGTAGGGGGTAAATTATGAATAAACAAGGAAAATGGGGAAGTGTCGGCACTGTTGTAATCATAATGTCCGGCCTTTTGGTTGGGTGCGGCAGTCAAATTGCCAGTTCAAGTGCTGCAAATGGCAGTTCCGGTAACGGTAAGATCGTAATTACAATGCAATTACAATCAAACACCGGTGACGCTTCATCCAAACAAAATAAATCTTTAGTAGATCTGACGAAAAAGTATGAACAGCAGCATCCGAATGTACAGGTTCAATTCTTGCCGAATCCTTATCATGATATTTCCCAAGCAAACGCTGCATTACTGACAAAAGCGGCGGCTCGCTCAGCACCCGATATCGTTTTTGAACAATATGGACCAGCGAATTCCGGGGCGATACCTGATGGCATTTTATTAAATTTAAACACATATTTGAATCAACCTGATCCATATATTCCGGGGAACAAAAAATGGATCGATGCATGGAAGTCTCAGTATATTCCGTATATGACGAAAAAACCTGGTGAAATGTACATTCTGTTAGCATCTGCTATCGCTACTGAAATCGTTTACAATAAAGAGGATTTTGCCAAGGCTGGCATTACGTCAACTCCGAAGACGTTTGCCGAGTGGTTGGATGATATGAAAAAACTGCAAGCGGTTGGTATAACTCCTTTTATGTTTAACGCAGCTGGTCAATGCAATCCATCCTGGTTTGAAAGAAAAATTTCATCATCCTTGTTAGCTCCGGATCTCTCTCAATTCAATGTGAATCATAGCCAGGTTGTAACTGGATTAGGTGTGGCAGTTGGCATTAAAAAGGGCATCATTTCGATGAAAAACCCGACGTATAAGGCTGGTTGGCAGTTATTAGATCAAATGAAACCTTATTTGGCGCCAGGTGCATCACAATATGATGCGTGTGCACCGGTAAACTCTGTGAGTCCGCCGTTGTCGCCTGTTACTCCTTTTATTCAAAACAAATTTGCAATGACTTGGCTCCATACGGGGTATTTGCCGCAGTTGAATACACTTGGTTTTGCAGGAAAATATGGATTCTTCTCATTCCCGACTATAACGAAAGAGTCAACGCCTTATGCTTCCGGTACCAATGTTACCGGTGTCGTAGGCGGACCGAACGGCAGTGGCGAATGGTCCGTTACCACACAGGCAGCAAATGCCACAATGACGCCTGAAAAGACAAAACAGGTAATTGATTATCTGCAGTATCTGTACTCCCCACAAAATATCGGACCTTTAGTAAAAGACATGGGGAATGGCGCGTATATTCCGATCCTGACAGGGGCCGATGGCGGTGGTATGCCTGGAGCATCCGATCTATTGCCAGTAGGCGCACCGCCGAAAACTGTTGACGGTGTCATTGATGAAGGTTTAACAAATGCAGCGCATGACGAAGGTGAACGTGTTTTACAAAACTACATTAATGGCACATTAAGTTTTGATCAGTTTGCCAATCAATGGGATGCAATATTACAGAAAGCAGCAGACACTTGGGCACAAACAAACCATGTAGATTTAAGCAAATATACAAAATAAAAAATAACCGGGCGGAGAATTTCTCCGCCCATCTTTTAAACGAAGAAAGGAGCTGACTGAATCCTTGAAACGATTTTCATTTGGCAATATCTTTTCAATATTGTTGTTAGTGTTGTTTACTTATATTCCCTTTTTTACAGTGTTGGAGAACTCTATAAAAAGCGACACCCAAATCGCAGCAAATCCACTTGGAATTCTGTGGACATTTCATTCAGGGAACTACATGAGTGCTTGGAATGGCATGGTGCGCTATCTCGGCAATACTGTCATAGTTGCCATCATATCGGTCATGATCGCGATCCCCGTTGCAGCAGCAGCTGGATATGTATTTGCAACGATGAGATTTCGAGGTAAAACTTTACTCTTTTACTGTTTTTTGGGTTTGTTGATGATACCTTGGACTTTAACTCTGATTCCGCTATTTTTGGAAGTCAAAACCTTTCATTTATATGGTACATGGTGGGCGCTGATATTACCTTATGCCGCCGGCAGCCAGCCGTTGCTTGTGTATCTGTTTCGAGTATTTTTCGAGGGTATTCCGGAAGAGTTATTTGAAAGTGCCCGTCTCGATGGATGTTCCGAGTTTGGGATTTTGCTGAGAATTGTGACGCCCCTTTCTGTTCCCATTTTACTGACGGGGACCGTCTTGATGTTTATTAACATTTGGGGTGATTATTTGTGGCCGACGGTAGCCATTTCTGATTATCATCTCTTTACGGTTTCCGCCGGATTACAAACATACCTTGGAAGCTTTGGCCAGAGCGGGCATGGTGCAGGTGCCGCATATGCAGCGTATTTGTTGGCGATGGGACCGATTATTCTATTATTACTCGGGTCAATGAAATACTTTGTTAACGGAGTTACTGCCGGCGCAGTTAAAGGTTGAGCTAGAGTATTCAATGAATCGCCATCATGAGTGATAGCTCGAGTTGTTTCCAACCTCGCTGAAGTCACGGATGCGCAAGAAAGACATGATGTGCTTGGCGTGGAAAATGCAGTTCGAGCAGCGTTTGAATTTGACGTAACACCTCTGTTGCGCTCTTTCGGCACCAACTGAAAACTTAAGTTAAGTTAATGTGTAAACTACTGCGTTTTCTTAGTTTTTACTAAAAATCAGCAACAAAAACAGATGAAAGAGAATGACAATGATTTTATAATGATCGAGTAGGGGATATATTTGAAATCGATAAGCGATCAACAGTAACAGTAACAGCGACAAGGAGGAAACATAGGAGTGCAAAGAATCTATCTTGACTACAATGCCAGTACACCCATTGCCCCGGAAGTTGCAGAAGCAATGAAACCTTTTTTAACAGATTATTATGGCAATCCGTCAACTAGTCACTGGGCCGGAAAACCCGCAAGACAGGCGTTTGAAAAGGCGCGGCAGCAAGTTGCCAATTTGTTAGGCTGTGAACCTGATGAAATCATTTTTACAAGCGGTGGCAGTGAATCAAATAACCATGCCTTAAAAGGGGTATTCTTTGCCCTCAAAGAAAAAGGCAGCCATATCATAACGACACAGATCGAACACCCGGCTATCATCAATCCGTGTAAATTTTTAGAAAAACTAGGAGCGAAAGTTACATATGTCGGTGTGGATCGTTATGGTCAGGTGTCGCCGACAGATATTGAGCAGGCGATTACACATGAAACGATTTTGATATCGGTGATGCATGCGAACAATGAGGTGGGGACGATTCAACCGATCGCCGACATTGCCAAAATCGCCAAGAAATACGGCGTTCTGCTCCATACCGATGCAGCCCAATCGGTCGGAAAAATCCCGACAAGAGTTGACGAGTTGGGTGTGGATTTATTGTCGGTGGCCGGGCACAAAGTATATGCGCCAAAAGGTATCGGTGCATTGTATATAAAAAGAGGAACACAGCTTGAACCGTTTGTGCACGGAGCCGGCCATGAGGGAGGAAGACGAGCCGGAACCGAAAATATTCTGCTTGCCGTCGGCCTCGGCAAGGCTTGTGAACTGGCAGCGGAACATCTGAACGATGCCAAAATCAAAGATTTGCGGGACTATTTTTGGGATGAATTAAAGAAGCACTTCAAAGAGGATATTGTCTTGAACGGTCATCCGGAGGAATGCATCCCCAATACAGTAAGCGTCAGCTTTATTGGAAAGGTCGGTCAGGACATACTGGAGAACATTCCTGAACTTGCTGCTTCTACAGGTTCTGCGTGTCATTCCGGGATGGTTCAGCTGTCTTCCGTGTTACGAGCGATGGAAGTTGAGGAACATGTCGGCAAAGGAACGATTCGTTTCAGCTTGGGAAGATATACGACCAAAGAAGAGATCGATCAAGTCGTACGGCGGTTAAAAGAAAGTGTTTGAAGAAGGTGCTGAGAAAGCGTAAAATCATCCCCCTTTGCCAGGGGGATGCAAGTTTCCTTTTCAGCATTTCGGTGATCAAGTGCGGATTTGTCTGTGTAATTGAATCACATACTGGAAATAGTCGGGCCGGTATTTAGCCTTTAAAAACTCGATCGGTTTCCCATCCTGAGATTTTGTCAATCGCTCAATATATAACAGAGCATCTCTTTCGAAAATATTTAACATGAGTGCTTCTTCTTTGCTGGCGTTTACTGCTGTAATAAGTTGTTTCGCCTCATGTAAGCCGATCTTTAAATCTTGTTCGATAAAACGATACGTAATCATATTGTCCAAGTCGCCTTGCATCTCAAGCACCGAACCTATTTCAGGTATGAAAAAGGATTCTTCAATTGCAATTGGTTGGGTGTTTGCAAACCTTAGCCTCTTAAACCGCCATGCTTTCGTTGTTTGTAATTGTTCGCAAATTGCCTTCGGCAATTTCTGTGTCATGCCTTTGTCTAATACTTTACCATTTGGGCTAAATCCGGCAGCTGAAATAGTTTCAGAAAATCCCATAAGTTTCCCAACCCAATTTTCTACCCGATTCGTGTTAAGATATGTTCCGCTTCCTCTTTTTCTCCATAAAAGACCTTCATTTACCAAGGCTTCCATTGCTGTGCGAACGGTTATTCGACTGACTTTAAAACGATTCGATAATTCTGTCTCAGTAGGCACTTTTCCATCTTGTCCCACTAATTTCCCGGCAAGTATGTTGCTTCGAATAATTTCTTTAAGCTGGTAATGCAAAGGAATGGGACTATTATGGTCCAAATTATTTTCGATCTCATCGTAAGCCGAATTCATTTTATCCATGTGAGACTCCTATGCTTTTTGATTTTGTGCAGAATGTCTTAGAAAATGAAATTTACGAAATGCATTAAAATTCTGTATATTCTAGATTCACTTACGCATAATGAAATAGGCTGCAGCATAACTTTATTTTAAACTATATCCAAATGTTATAACAATAATACTTAATGCTCGAGAATTGGATTGAAAAAATGGCTTAAGGCAGTATCTTCGAAATGTAATCAAATACTGTTGATCGAGTTTAAAATTGTGATTAATTATTAAGCCGGAAAAGAGGGGATTTCTATGAGGATCGGATGTATTGGAGTGGGAAAGATGGGAGGAGGATTGGCTCGTAATCTCATTCGCTCAGGTTACGATGTAGTGGTTTATGATATTGATAGAGAAGCGGTTAAAAGGGTTTTGAAGGTTGGAGGGAGTGCTGTACATTCACCATCGGAAATGGCTGCTATGGTTGACGTACTATTCACAAGTTTGCCTTTGCCGAAACATCTGACAGATTTATTAATCGATGAATCTGGTATCTTAGATCAAATGCAACCCGGTTCTACTGTAATAGACGTGAGCACGATCGATCCACGGACTGCGCGCTTGATTTCCGATGCCGCATCCCAAAGGGGATTGCAATTTCTCGCCTGTCCTTTGGGGAAAGGGCCCGTGCAAGCAGAGGAAGGCACGCAACCAATCTATGCCGGCGGCAAGCGAGAGGTTTTTGATCAGTTCGAGTCCCATCTTAATAAAATCAGCACATCTGTACATTATATTGGCGATGTAGAGCAAGCGACTGCATTTAAGATCATAAGTAATCTTATTGGAATGACCAATGTCATCGTTTTATGTGAAAGTCTTCGTTTGGGAGAAAAATTTGGCATTGAACAGCAATTCCTGCAAAAACTTCTTGCCACTACTGGTGCAGATTCCTATCAGTTGACATTGCGTGGACCAAAAATCTTAAACCAAGAGTATACCCCCGGATTCTCGGTGAATCTTACCCTGAAAGATATTCGTTTGGGAGTCAGTATGGCGAATGATTTAAACCAACCCACACCGTTTGGCTCATTGGCGATGGAATTTTTCCAACGGGCACAGAACAGCGGATTGGGCGAAGAGGATTGTGCTGCAGTCTATAAGCTCTTCGAATAAACGATCAGGGAGATGATCAAAAAGTTGAAAAGTTTGCGGTTCGAGGCAAAAGTAGTTTAGTTGTCATTGGATAAAAGGTCATGGCTTCTTTCCCTGAAGCCATCATGTAAGAACAATATTGACATAATAGAAAGCGCTTTCTAAGCAAGGGCGAAGAATGGCAAAATTCGTAGGTGAAATGCTGTTTGGGCTGTAATGAAACAAAACATCGCGTGTTGCCAATCGGGGAGGTGGTATTTTTATGGAGAAAAAAAGATTAATCATTCATTCCAAAGAAGATGTTATTGATTTCGTGAATTTGAACCCCGTTCAAAAAAGGGGCATGTTGCTTATATTTGTTGCACTTGGCGGAATTTTTATCGATGCCTATGACTTTGTCAGCCTTGGAATCGGAAGTGCGCAAATTACCCAACAATTTCACTTGTCATCTTTTGCACTTGGTTTTGTAACTTCGATTATGGCGTTAGGCGCTTTCATCGGTGCGTTGATCGGGGGAGCAATCACCGACAAGTTTGGGAGAAACATCGTTTTTCTCCTTGATTTGGTATTGCTCGTAATCGCCGCATTTGGAGCCGGATTATCTCCGAACTATACTTGGTTGTTGATATTCCGGCTCTTGATGGGGGTAGGGGTTGGGATTGATATGCCGGTAGCATTAAGTTTTATTTCAGAGTTTAGTAACATCCGGACAAAAAGCAGGAACGTAAACTTTTGGCAGGGATTTTGGTATATAGCAACGGTTTCGTCCGGAGTGATCGGTTTCATTCTTTATGTTTTTGGTGTAAATGAAACGATGTGGAGATGGTCGGTGGCGTTTGGTGGAATCGTTGCCTTGGTGGTTTTGATTCTGCGATATTTCTATATGAACGAAAGTCCGATGTGGGCAGCCAACAATTTGCCTTTGACTGATGTTGCAAAAATACTGGAAAATACCTACGGAGTATCTGTCGTATTAGATGAAACGGATGTAAAAAACCAAGGAAAAAATAACGCCAAAATTCCATTCTCCATATTATTTTCCAAAAAGTATCGACCGCGAACACTACTATCCATGATCATATCAGCCACGCAATCGATGCAATATTATGCCATAGGATTTTATATTCCCGTAATTTCTACGTTTATTTTTGGGAAAGGCATGCTAAATAGCGTCACAGGAACCATTATATTCAACGTATTTGGCATATTAGGCGGTTTTACCGGAGCGTATCTTAGCACAAAATATGGAACGAGGAAATTGGCGATATATGGGTATTTAGTTGTTGCCGCCAGTTTGTTGTTTGCCGGTTTTACAAACGGCCATGTTCCTATACTATTGTCTGCATTGCCAATTGCAACTTTTATATTTGGTCATTCCACCGGGCCAGGAGCACAAGGGAAGACGATGGCGGCACTTTCCTATCCAACCGCTCTTCGCGCCATAGGTACCGGAGGGGCTGAAGCCGCAAGTCGAGTGGGAAGTATCATCGGATTTTTCTTCTTCCCGATCCTTCTTTCTGATGTAGGACTCTCAAACACATTGCTGATTTTAACTTTTTGTCCTGTAATTGGATTACTTTCAGGAGTATTGATTAAGTGGGAACCAAACGGTAAAGATCTGGAAAAAGAGACGTATGAGATTGCTGAGTATAATTCAGAGGCAGTAACCAGTGTTTGATATACATTTGACCAAATAATCGATTCGAATAATTCTAGCCATAGCATAAAATAAATAAATTTTCCATAAGGAGATGTTGAATTTGAGTCATGTGAAAGAATTTCCCCTCTATATAAATGGAATGGAGGTATGGGCAGGGAATGGATGGCTTCCCGTTATAAATCCTGCCACTCAGGAGCAGATCGGTCGAGTTCCTGTTATGTCGAGGCAACAGGTTCGTGAATCGATTCAGTGTGCAATGGACGCATTTCAGGGATGGTCAAAGCTTCCTGCCAAAGATAGGGCAAAATTATTGCGTGACGCAGCTGTTGTCATCTATGAGGAAATAGATCGTCTGAGTCGGATTCTCACTGCAGAACAAGGAAAGCCTCTGTCGGAGGCGCGTGGAGAGTTAACCATGGCAGCAGAATACTTGGAATGGTTTAGCGAAGAGTCCAGACGAATTTACGGCGAGTTAATCCCTGCATCTGCAGTAAACAAGCGACTTCAGGTTATTCGGCAGCCTGTAGGAGTTGTTGGAGCGATTACACCTTGGAATTTTCCGGCTTCCATGGTGACTCGCAAAATTGCCCCGGCCCTCGCCGCTGGTTGTACGGTCGTGCTTAAACCAGCCTCTGCAACACCTTTAACAGCAATTGCCTTGTTTGAAATTTTTCAAAGAATCGGTTTTCCGCCAGGGGTGACAAATCTTGTTGTTGGATCTGCAAAGGATATTGCTGACGAATTTCTGAGCAATCCGATCGTTAGGAAGGTGTCATTTACTGGTTCTACAGAAGTCGGTCGAACACTTATTCGGGGAGGAGCGGAACAGATTAAGAAATTGTCTTTGGAGCTTGGAGGCCATGCGCCGTTTCTCGTATTTGACGACTGTGATTTAAACGATGCCGTCCAAGGGGTGATTGCTTCAAAGTATCGAAACGCAGGGCAGACTTGTATCTGCGCCAATCGTCTGTACGTACAATCAAATGTACTTGAAGAATTTCAATATAAACTTGCTGCTGCCGTATCGCACTTGAAAGTCGGAAACGGACTTGATGACGGTGTGGATATCGGACCGATGATCAATACGGAGGCGCGCGATCACGTTATCAACCAAGTAAGAGATGCGGTTCAGAGAGGCGGAAAGGTACTGACCGGCGGGAAAATAGCGGATGTAGGATTGCCGGGTGCATTTTATAGTCCGACCTTACTGGCAAATGTATCGGATGATGCGATGTTGACTCGTGAGGAGACATTTGGGCCGCTCATTGGGATCCGAAGTTTCGAGTCGGAAGAAGAAGCGATACGTTTAGCGAATGATACACCGTATGGATTGGCTGCCTATGTATATACCCGTGACTTGGGCCGTGTCACACGTGTATCGGAAGCGTTGGAATACGGCATTGTCGGGGTAAATGACCCTGTACCAACAGTCGTTCAAGCGCCTTTTGGCGGAATCAAGGAGAGTGGTTGGGGGCGCGAAGGAGGCTGGCAGGGGATTGATGCTTATTTAGAGACGAAATTTATTTCTATACGGTATTGACAAATGTTTTGACTGTGTTTTGAAATCAAGTGATCAAAGTACATTTGAGAAACATTTGGCATGAAATCCAAAGCATAAAATTGAACCATAGCTTTTGAGGATTAGGATCAAAAATGCAAAGGCGACTGAATTTGAAATACATTTCTCGAAAATTGAGTAGTCCCAAGTATAATACATATTTGTGTCAATCGCCGTTGACACAAATATGTATACTTTGTCGCGCAAAAAACTTGTGTCTTTAATTTTTAAAGGAAAGTCCTACAACGCCAACAATGATAAGCCCCGTAAAAAATAATTTACTGACCGTGACCGGCTCTTTAAAATACCACATGCCTACAATGGCGGTAAACGCAATGCCAAGTCCCGACCAAACGGCATATCCAATGGATACGTCGATTTTTTTTAAAGCGAAATTCCACGTAATCATGGAACCGAAATAAAAAATAAACATCAAAACAGAAGGAAGGGTTCTTTCGAATCCATGGGACAATTTGGTACAAAACGTTCCTAAAAATTCAAGTATGATTGCAAAAAACAACAAAACCCAACTCATTACGCATATTTCCTCTCCGTGTTTCACTCCATGTTTTATTTTAATATTGAATTTTTTAAAATCTAAGATGCTGCAATTAATCGTTTTACTACCTCATTTTCGTCTAAAAAAGTTGTGATCGCAACTGGGATTTGCGCTGAATCGACAGTGGTTGCAGTATGCCAATGATACAACCGAATACGAACCATATGTTGACATTTGTCTATTCAACTACTACTATGGTAGTAGTGACGGAGGTGGTAATTGTGCCCATAGAATTGGCCGAAGAACTACGTAACATCGGATTTACCGAATACGAGGCCAAAATCTATATTGCATTGGTCAAGCGAAGCCCATTAACCGGTTCAGAGGTGGCGCGGCTGTCAGGGGTTCCAAGTGCGAAGGTGTATGCGACCTTGGAAAAACTGACCCAACGGAATCTTGTCAGCACGATTTTTGGGGACTCGGTGCGCTATGTGGCAATAAACCCTGATGAACTGATAGAGCGTTATAAATTTTCCATGGTTTCGACTCTTGAAAAGGTTCGGGACGGACTCATGTCATTACAAGATGGAGGTGACTCCGACCGATTCCTGTGGAACATTCAAGAATACGAGGTGTTTATGCAGAAGGCAAAAACACTGATTCAGGAGTCTCAAGAGGACATTCGGGCCATTCTTTGGTCTCATGAGTATCAAACATTTGCAGATGATCTGTCCAAGGCCGCAAAACGTGGAGTACACATCCACGTCATTACCGATACAAAGGAAATGATTTCGGGTATTCATACATATCATCACGTTTCCCTGTTCGCACAAGGCAGCGTTCCTCGACCTATGATCGTAGTACGGGATGAAAAAGAGGTTCTGATTGGTCTCAACGAGCAGGAGTGTCAGGCGATCTGGTCTACGAATCCAGTTCTAAAAGAAATTGCACTTACACATATGAGGCACGAGATTGCCATTCATCAACTCTCCGGAAGTATTGGAGAGAACTCAATACGTCAACATATTTTGGAAGCGGAGGGAGCAGAATGACTCGTATTTCAGGCGTTTCTCAAGAAACCGCACAAGGATTCATTCGGGAAGTATTCGATGCGCAATTGGAACGGTATGGAAAAGTTCTCGAAAATCATAAGCTTTATGCCAGAAGGCCATCGATCTTCAAAGCGGTACGTGGGATGTGGGCGGGGCTTGAAGAATCCGGTCTTATCCCGGAACAGCTCGTTGCGCTCGTGAATATTCGAGTAGCCAACCTAAACGGTTGCCCTTTCTGAATGGACATTAACGCTGCCGTTGGCAGTTCGATTGGAATTCCATCAGAAAAAATTCTCGCTTTGCCACAATACAAAACGAGTCCGTTGTTCGGCGAACGTGAAAAGCTGGTTTTGGAGTATGCGGATGCTATCACGTTTTCCGATCAGAATGTAGATGATCGTTTATTTCAGCGATTACGTGAGGAGTTCTCTGAAAATGAGATCGTTGAACTTACGGCCTTGATCGCTTGGGAGAACTTTTCCAGTAAATTTAATCGGGCATTGCGAATTCCATCTCAAGGATTTTTTCATGCAGAATGTGACACTGACTAGGGAGAGGATCGAACATGAGCAAGATTTCCAAAACGCCTGAGCCACTCTATTACGCCTTTAAAATTTAAAATAAACGATTAAACTGGGAGTGGGTATCGATTGAAAACGATTAAAAAGATGTATGATCGTTTAAATTGGGCAAACCAACGCATTCTGGAATCCTTGAAAAATATTGAAAATGAAATCGAACATGCGAAACGCTTATGATGATCAAATAGTACGGTGGTTAAAAGTAAAAGCTTAAAGAAAAGGGTGGATACAATGGCTTTGTTTGATGAAAAAGCGAACACCTATGATGATTTCTGTCTCACTCCAATCGGTACATTTGTCGATCGGATAGAACGTGATATGATGGCTGCCATAGCACGTCCGGTACGAGGGGAAAAGGCGATCGATCTTGGCTGCGGAACAGGAACCTACGCCTATTGGTTACGTGATATGGGACTTTCTGTGGTAGGTGTCGATCTTTCACAGGACATGCTTGAGGTAGCACGCGGCAAGCGGAAGAATGAGGTTACTTTTCAGAAAGCCGACCTCGCTCATTTACCTTTTGGCGACAATACGTTTGATTTGGCAATTTGTAACGTTGTTCTTGAATTTATAGACGAACCGGCAACTGTTTTGCGTGAAGGATTTCGTGTTTTAAAACCCGGTGGTCGCTTGATTGTCGGTTGTATCAATAAATATGGGGCATGGGGAAAGAAGTATACGAGGCGTGGGCAAGAAGATCCCATGAGTATATACAGCCACGCTCAATTTTTATCTTATGAGGACATTCTAAAAATCGGCCCAAACAAGCCGACTGACGTTCGATTTGGTCTCTTTGTAGAACCTGAGGAGTTTCGGGATTTTGAAATTGCCATCCAGTTGGAGCAGACACACCGTCAAAGACAAGATAATATAGGTGGTTATTTTGTAATTCGATTTGAAAAATGATGCGCCCCAAAGTGCTGCTAATCCGAACAACATTAGAATATCTTTTGGTTTCATGAAAATACCTTCATTGTGTATTCAAAACTGACACGAATCGGTTTTAACACGTTTGTATGCGGAATTGCGATTACGGTCGGATTTCCTAATGCTGCTCATTTTTCTACTGTGTTTCAAAAACAATCAGCTCTCCGGATTTTTTTTTGAAAGTTATTAAACTAAAGGAAGGTTGGTTAGAACATTGCAGACAAAAAATCGTATTGTAAGAGTAGCTTCAGCGATTGTAGTCGCTACTTTGCTTGTTGGAGGCTGGTCGTGGTACCATACACGGCAAATCGCTGTACAGACGGAGCAAAAATATCAGCAACTCATGGCATTGACTAGATTAAACAATCCTATTGTTCAAGCACCTGATTTCAAATTGACTGATCAAAACGGAAAAACTATTACCTTATCATCGCTTCGTGGGAAAATCGTGGTACTCGAATTCATGGACCCAGAGTGTACGGATATCTGCCCAATTGTATCACAAGAAATCATCAAGACGAATCAGCTCTTAGGGAATAAGTCATCTCAGGTTGAGTTTCTTGCAGTAAACGTGAATCAGTACCATGAGTCGCAAAAGGACATAATGGGATTCTCCAAGGAACAAGGACTTAATAAGCTATCAAACTGGCACTTTTTAACTGGAACGACCTCTGAATTACAATCCATCTGGAAGGCATATGGAATAGAAGTGATTTCGAATCCCTCCGGGGATGTACAACACAGTGCGTTTATGTATTTCATCGACAAGGGTGGAACTGAGGTCTATTTAGCAAATCCGGACAACTCAAAGATCACAATTCCCGAATGGAGCCAAGGAATCAGTTATGTCACGAATAAATTGATGTGATCGACTTGATCTATAATTTCTGATTAAATCTTTATAACGGTTAGCCTGATATCAGAAAAATGCAGTAAAAATTGTCAACCATTTGGATTGGTCTTGTATAACGGAAGGTTCATGTTTCCACCATTTATCATCCTGAATTCCTGTAAAAGATGCCATGGAAGGTCATTTATACTGACTTGTGAAGCGCATAGCCCCTTAGGGCATAAACGAAAAGGGATGCCGTGTGAAGGGCATCTCTAAGCATTGGTCCCTATGGTAGACTTTTTCCTTCTATCGATGAGCGGGCGGTATGCTCTGAGGATAATGAAAGATGTTCTCCGGATCATATTTACTCTTTACCCGTGTCAACCGAGCAAAGTTGCCTCCGTAGTACGCCTGCGGCCAGTTCTTGATTGAAAGGTCTGGTGTATTGACGTAAACACCTTGGGTAAAGGGGAGCATTGCCCTGCGAAAGTTCTCTATCCAGCGAATACCTTGGGCAGCTCCTTCCGGTGTATTCCAGGTCGCAAAGAGTGACATGTTCGATAGCGCCTTGCGGTAGAAGTAGGCCGTAGCCCGATTGGGTACCTTGGCCACCGCCCCACCCAGGCCGTGGAAAAAGACGGATACCGAGGCGGTGGGTGGCTTGTTGATGAACCGGCGAATTGTGTCGATGCCCTTGTCCGGCAGCAGGCGATTAACGAAGGGGCCTACACTCTTGAAGGGTAGGGGGGAATCCGGTTGGGTTGCCGCTATCCGTTTTATCGCCGCAGTCCAGGGGATCTCTTCGACGAACACCTGCCGTGGTGAGCCGGCTCGAAGCAGTGGTTGCAGTAACTGGCGCAACTTTGCAGCCGTACCGAGGAAGACCCCTTGCATCAGCAGTGGGAAAGACTCTGTAGACTGTTGTTTTGAGGAACTTGATTGCAATCCGTTAAAAATCGAGAGGAGGGGAGTGAGCCTCTCGTCGGCGCCAGGGAGGGTATACTGCTGCCAGGTCCGCAGCACCGGCTCCAGATCACGCAAGTCCCAGCCGATATTGGCATAGGCGACAGTATCAATGGGATGCGTGCGGAAGCGGAAGGTGGTGCAGATGCCGAAATTGCCGCCGCCGCCCCCACGTGAGGCCCAGAACAGATCCGAATTGCGATCGGCATTGGCGTGGAGCACTCGGCCGTTGGCATCGACCATTTCCAACTCAAGCAGGCTGTCGATAATCAGACCTAACGGACGGGATAGGGCACTCTGACCGCCGCCCAGAGTAAACCCGGCGATGCCCGTGGTAGGGCAGAGACCGCCCGGCACCACCAACCCATCGGAACCAAGCGTCTCTTCCAGGTCGAAGTCCCGCACGCCGGTCTGCACCGTGGCGGTGCCACGCCTGCGGTTGATCTCCACCTGATTCATATCACTAACGTCGATCACGATCCCCCCGTTGACGACCGACAGACCCTCGTAGTTGTGGCGGCCTGAGCGCATACGGATCGGCACGTTATGATGACGCGCCCAGCGCACAGCGTTGACGACATCTCTCGTCTCTTGGGCGAAAACGATCACCCGCGGGAACCTGTTAAAAAACAGGTTGAACTCCCGGCGAGCCGTCTTGTATTGCGGGTTTCCTGGTACGACGATGCGTCCGGTCAGCTCAGGTTCTTTACCACGTCTTAACAAACCTAAGGTGCTTCTCTTTTCAAATCCCGTCCCCTTCTTTTTGGCACTCTTAATCTTTAAGTGTCGAACAAAAATCTTCGGTTTTTGAAAATTTTCAAGGGAATCTTTTACTTTGCGTATTGCCCGTTTCCCTTCGCGCACACTTCTCACATCCGTATCGTTAAAGATTTTATTATTGCTCAAGATTCATAAGACAATAAAAGATTTTCTCAATTTCAGCAAGAATTCTTAAACCTTTGATGTTGCGAAGCTTTGCATATCGTAGTTCTTAACTGGCTGCATTTAGCTTCTAAAAAACACATTTTTACGAGCAACTATACAGGGTCTCTGTAATACATAGAATGTAAGTCTGAAGAAATTTGAGTGGGTAAACGGAGGGGTAATTCGTGTAATTTTGGCACATGGAGGAGAGATGTAGCTGTCCGAGATGGCTAAACAGGCAAATGTCCAAATCGCCTTTGCTCAGAAGCTTCAGTAGTAAGTTACTGTGATTTTGGGTTAGTTGAAAGCTGATCTTCGGGAATTGGCCAAGGAAAATGCCAATTATGACACTCCGTCATAAAAAATATATAGTTTATTCATAACTTACAATGCATTGATATCATACATTTAATAAATTATACATTATGATTCGTCGATGGTAGTATAAAATGTAGAGATACGCATCGTTTGACATACCTGAATGTTGTGATCATTATTTTCGTTTAAGGGGTGTAGCAAGATGTCATTTGTTCAGTTGAGCAGAGTTGGAACAAACAGAACTATTGCTGAATTAATTTTAGATCGGCCTGAAGCCCGAAATGCATTTAATACCGAAATGGCGAGACAACTATTAGAGATATGTAGAGAGATAGCAAATACAGATATACGAGCAGTAATTCTTACTTCTTCCAATCATAAAGCATTTTGTGCAGGGGCCGATCTTAAAGAGCGAAATGGTATGACAGAGGAAGCATGGCGTGAACAACATCGATTATTTGAGGAAATGTTTTATGCTATTGCTGATCTTCCGCAACCCGTGATAGCGGCAGTGGATGGTTATGCACTCGCAGGTGGTTTCGAATTGATATTAAATTGTGACATGATAGTGGCCGCAAATACTGCGACATTTGGTTTGCCAGAAGTTACACGCGGTATTATGCCGGGTGGTGGTGGAACTAGGTTATTAGCAAAACGGGTTGGGGTTCATAGAGCAAAAGAGTGGCTTTGTACAGGACGACATGTAAGCGCTGCAGAGGCTGATCGTGCTGGACTCCTGAATCGATTGACAGATTCCGAAAACCTTAAATTAGCCGCACTTGAACTGGCTGAAATGATTTCACAAAACGCACCGATTGCCGTTCAAAATTGCAAAGCAGCAGTTGAATCGTTATTTGGAACGAAGGATGCTGAAGCACGCGTTGAAGAACTGGTTTATTACAATCGTTGTATAGAAACGGAAGATCGTTTGGAAGGTGTTAAGGCTTTTGTTGAAAAACGGGCTCCAGAATTTAAAGGAAGATAAATATATGAAATTGAATCCCAAAATCTAGTCATTATGTTTACTGAAACAAATATATTTGGAGGTAGTTTACTATGAAAAACAATACGTTACATGATGAACTGAGACAAGGTGTACGGGCCATTTGCAAGAACTTCCCAGATAGCTATTGGCGTGAATTGGATGCACAACATGCATACCCAGAACAGTTTGTAAATGCTTTAACAAACTCTGGCTATTTAACTGCACTTATACCGGAGGAATATAGCGGCGCGGGTTTAGGCATAACGGAAGCTTCAATCATCCTGGAAGAGATTAATCGTTCGGGCGGAAATGCGGGGGCATGCCATGCACAGATGTACACAATGGGGACTTTACTAAGGCATGGTTCTGACAAACAAAAGCAGGAGTATCTGCCGAATATCTCTGATGGCTCTTTGCGTTTACAAGCTTTTGGGGTAACGGAACCAAATACGGGAACAGATACAACACAATTAAAGACGACTGCTGTACGGAAAGGTGATAAATACGTTGTTAATGGACAAAAAGTATTTATTTCAAGAGCTGAACATTCGGATCTCATGATACTTCTCGTACGGACTACACCACTTGACCAGGTGAAAAAGCGTACGGAAGGCCTCTCGGTATTACTCGTTGATTTACGCGATGCAGTTGGTAATGGTTTAACAATACGCCCCATCCGAACCATGATGAATCATGCAACAACAGAATTGTTTTTCGAAGATTTAGAGGTGCCAGTCGAAAACTTAATTGGGGAAGAAGGAAAAGGTTTTCGCTATATCTTGGACGGCATGAATGCAGAAAGAATTTTAATTGCCTCTGAATGTATTGGAGATGGCAAATGGTTTGTCGAACGGGCAACCAATTATGCAAATCAACGTGTCGTTTTTCAGAGACCGATTGGTCAAAACCAAGGAGTGCAATTTCCGATTGCAAGAGCTTATGTAAATGTAGAAGCAGCGGATCTCATGCGTTTTCGTGCAGCCGAACTTTTTGATGCTGGTCAAAAATGTGGCACTGAAGCAAATATGGCCAAATTGTTGGCTGCTGATGCATCCTGGGAAGCAGCAAATGCGGCGTTGCAAACACATGGTGGTTTCGGGTTTGCCGAGGAATACGATATTGAGCGTAAGTTTCGGGAAACTCGGCTTTATCAAGTAGCTCCTATTTCAACGAATCTCATTTTATCATTTGTTTCTGAACACGTACTAGGATTGCCACGTTCCTATTAATTAAATTGTGTGAGGTGGAAGTTTTATGTTTTTTCCTAAAAAAGTCGAGATCATCGAGGTTGGACCTAGGGATGGCCTGCAAAATGAAAAAATCCCTGTCTCAACAGAACAAAAAAAAGAGCTGATACGCCAACTGGTGGAAGTAGGGTTTAAAAGAATTGAAACAACGTCCTTTGTCCACCCTAAATGGGTTCCACAGATGGCAGATGCTTATGAGATTGCAACATATTGTAATGAAATAGGGTTGAAATATATAGCATTAACTCCTAATTTGCGTGGATTGGAACGGGCCATAGATGTGGGTGTACCGCAAATCGCGGTCTTTATAGGTGCCAGTACTACATTTAATAAGAAAAATATTAATAAATCAACAGAAGAATCTTTACTTGAATGTATCCCATTGTTTGAAAAAGCGAAAGCACACAATATATTCATTCGGGCATATATATCAATGGCATTTACGTGCCCTTTTCAGGGCAATGTATCATTTGAAGAAGTGAACCAGGTATGTAAGCGGTTTGTTGAATTGGGTGCGGATGAAATTGACATAGGCGACACGAATGGATTTGCCAATCCCAAACTCGTATATGAGCGTTTTTCAAGATTACGAGAATTATATCCGAAATCTACCTTTGTGGGCCATTTCCATGATACTAGAAAAATGGCATTAGCAAATACACTTGCGGCATTGCAAGCTGGAATTGATAAATTTGATTCAGCGATCGGTGGTTTGGGTGGATGTCCGTATTCGCCGGGAGCAACTGGTAATCTGGCAACAGAAGATTTGGTACTGATGCTGTCAGAAATGGGTATTGAAACTGGAATTCAGTATGAACAAACCAAACAAGTCAGCCCATACGCTAAATCTCTTTCTTCCAGGGATAGATAACTATCCTTGCTATTATAAAGTGTGCCAGGAGTCTGTCCGACGAAGTGAATCCAACGAATAATTAATCATTTTGTATTTGCTTACGCACCGAAACGCTACGTATATACAACGAAAATGAATAATCATTCATTAAAAATGTTTCGTCGGACAGACTCCTAGGCAGTTAGGTTAATACTAAGTTTCATTCTTAGTAAAAATCCCCCGTTGAGCAGGGGGATTTCATACGTTTATCGCTTGGTCATATTGCGCCCTTAAGCGCTTTATGTCTTCTATGGGTGGGAAAACCAAACATGCGGGAATATTCACGGCTGAATTGCGATGGACTTTCATATCCTACCCGGAATGCAGCATCAGCGGCATCTGTGGACTCGGACAATAAGAGGCGCCGGGCTTCCTGCAATCTCAATTGTTTTTGGAATTGAATGGGGCTCATTGCGGTTACCTCTTTAAAGTGCCTATGAAGCGAAGCAACACTCATATTCGCTATATCCGCAAGCTCCTCATTTTTAAAAAGATATGGACTGATTTATTTATATATCCCACCGCGAGAGTCGATGGCACGTATATAAACAATTTTCTCACTGTGCTGTATCTCAAAGAGAAGGCGTAACGTGCCAATCCGCAGACGGTATATTCCAGCTTGACCCTTCATCCGTTTAATGTCGCCAACTGGCGGGACGGTAAGTAAGCCTTTCAGCCCTTGCGCGATCCGCTCTTGAATGACTTTCTCTTGTTTGGCAATAAATTTCACAGCTTCTTTATGGTAAGTCAACTTGTAGCCCGAACTCACGCTTGGCATCCTCCCCCGACACATATCCTTCATCGCTACTCAACTGCCGGAGTTCTTCTTCACTTAATGGTTCATCGTCGGGTTCTTGCCGGTCTATTTCTTCCCAACCATTCGGTTTTTTATCTGAACGATCAATCAGGTACTGAAGGAAGTCTAAGGCCGTTTTTTGATCGGATTCTTGAAGGCGTTCAATCAGGTTATGCAAATCATCTTTACGAACTACCATGACGGATGTACCTCCTGCTTCAATGTCCACTAATTAAGATTAGCGGTTGTTAGGTGTGATCAAAACATACACTTGATGTCCGCTAATGTTTCAGTTAATATGAGAATAACATGTCCGCTAATGTAAGTCAATATTTGGAGGCTTCACGAATGAGAGAGAGTACCGGAATTTCGGAACAAGGGGAGCAGACGATTCAAGACTTCATTCAAGCTCTCACCATCCAGGAAGATTTGAACCCTAAAACGCTCAAGGAATATGCGAGCGATCTGAAACATTTTATTGGTTGGTTTGAGACAGCCGACCATCATGAAGACGACATATTTCGAATTGAAGATGTGGCTACTCCAACAATAACACGTTACCGGGATGCCATGCAAAAATCGATGAAATTAAAACCTTCAACTATAAACAGGCGGCTTATTACTCTGAAACGATATTTTGATTGGGCCGTGTCGGAATCCAAGATTCGCCGCGATCCCTCAAAGCCGGTCAAATTGGTTCCGGAAGAAAAGGTAAGCCCTCGGCAAATGACAGACAAGGAAGAGGCGGCGTTAGTCGCTGCCGCCGAGCATGGCGGTTCTCTCCGGGATCAGACGATCCTTATTGTCATGCTTCATACCGGCCTAAGAACGATGGAGGTTTGCGACCTGGCCCCCGGCGACATTCAAATTGGTAAGCGTAGCGGCCAGCTTACGGTACGGTCCGGAAAAAGAAATAAACAGAGAGAAGTCCCGTTGAACGCTACGTGCAGGGCCGCTTTGGAAAGATACATGTACGTTCTTCCTCCGGATAGTCCTTATCTATTTCCGTCGGAGAAAACTGGTGATCGATTAACTGAACGGGCTTTACGGCACTTGATACAAAAATATATGAAAGCAGCGCGACTCGAAGGATTGAGCGCCCACGATCTGCGGCACCGGTTCGGGTACGTAATGGCAGAAAATACACCATTGCACCGGTTAGCGCAAATCATGGGACACGATAGTCTAGATACAACGATGATTTACGTCAGGGCGACTCGTGCGGATCTGCAATCCGAAGTTGAAAAAATAGCTTGGCAATAAGGGGATGAAAAGCGATGTACGTGAGAGTAAGGGAATTGCTAATTCAATGTTAGTTCTCCTGGCTAAAGAATATATTCGGCACGATATGATGATGAAAGTTGTTACGGACAAATTTGGAAATGACAAGTTTAATTCATTATGGCAAGGGAGTGACCTATTAACTTATATTGTTCAAAACGTGAAGAGATAAGGATGTGTTTTTTATGTATGTGGAAATTTTTTTAATTGGTGTTTTAGCAGCAATATCACCTGGTCCAGATTTTGTAGTTGTTATGAAAAATAGTTTAGGGATAGGAAGAAAATATGGCATTGCTACAGCATTAGGTATTGCCAGTGCATTAATTGTTCATGTTACGTACACCATTTTGGGTTTTACAATTATTATAAAAAAATTTCCAAGTCTTTTTAATATCATTAAACTTGCTGGGGCTATCTATTTACTATGGTTAGGGTATAAAGGTATTCGTTCGAAAGCACAATCTGAAAGTTCAAATGAAATAAGCATAGAACAGAAATTGAAACCCTCTATAAGAGAAGGTTTTCGTGAGGGATTTTTATGTAACCTTTTAAATCCAAAGGCTCCTTTATTTTTTTTAAGTGTGTTTTCTCAATTTCTCGGACACAACACTTCCGATTGGGTGCGATGGGTATATGGTGGAGAAACCATTTTTGCTATTGGTCTTTGGTTTGTCTCGTTAGCGGTACTTATTTCAAATAATTATTTCAGAAACATGTATCAAAAATATATGCATTGGTTTGACCGAGGACTTGGTGTTGTTTTAATTGTGTTCGCCGTTACTATCGGGATAACTGCGTTTTCAAGTTAAAGTTTTTCAAGTCCACCTAAATATCGTAGCCTATTGCACTAAAGGGGATCTATAGCGTAATAATGCTGCTACAGTTATATAACGAAAACAACAATCGCACACGGGAAAAGAGCGGGACTACAAATTTTCACAGATCTCACAGGAAGCTGGTCATGATCGAAAAACCGTGAGAATGTACATTGAAAAAGACGACTGGAATGAAGAAACACCTAAAACGCAAAACGAATCAGAATTCCCAAAACTTGCCCATTTGGCTCATCGGACAGCAATGGGGGTATTATTATGTCGCAAATTAGTTACCATTCATATGTGACGCTTGTAATAACTCAACGTGAATGGGGGATTTACTTGTCGTCCGACATTTATACAACACTTCGCGAAAGAATCTTGAAAATGGTCAATTTTATATAAATAAAATACATCGCATAACACAGGTTATATGATGTATTTTGTAAAAATATATTAAATCAAGTGAATTCTATGTGAAAAAAATTCTAATTTTGTGGATTACTTCAGCAGTCTTTCAGAACCTATTCATCAATCTTTTCTAATAATTGGATGGTATTTTTAAGACGATTGTTAAAAAGTTGTTTGGCCAAATCCAACATATCGAAAATGATCGGATCAACGACCGTATACATGACCTTTGCCCCGTCTTTACTACCATATACAATATCTTTGTTGCGCAGGATGGAAAGCTGTTGCGAGACTACCGAACTATCCACGTTCATGTGTTCCTGCAGCTCATGTACATATTTATCTCCATCACGAAGAAGTTCAAGGATTCGAATCCGCAACGGATTGCTCAACGCTTTAAAAAACTCCGCTTTAAATATTTGCAATTCATGTGGCATCTGGAGCGCTCCTTTTGATTCAGATTTTTAACATGATTTTGCTTTTTTCATACGTTTTTGCTGCATATGTTTCGATTGCTAATAAAAGACCTTGCAAAATTGCCTGTGGACGCGGAGGGCATCCTGGGATATATACAGATACAGGAATGATTTGATCCAATCCCCCATAATTTGCATACGTTTCGCCGATCATCCCTCCCCCACATGCACACGCACCGACTGCAAGGACAATTTTTGGGGATGAAGTAGCTTCATATGTTTTTCGCACCGCCTCTTCCAAATTCCGTGTGACACCACCCGTGACAAGCAATACATCCGCATGGCGCGGTGATGCTACAAAATCAATTCCAAATCGTTGGATATCGTACACCGGATTTAACAGCGCCGCAGCTTCCCATTCACAACCGTTGCATGAACCGGAATCCAGATGTCGAATATGCAGAGATCTTTGGAAATGTTTCCGAATGACATTCGATAATCGCTCCAGTGTCTGTTGCATGATTACACCTCCAATATCGGCTCTTTTGTCATGACGACAAACTCCTCTTGCAGTTCCCTCAGACTTGCGGAAGGGGCGGACAGTTCCCTCGACATATGAAACGCTGAATCTTTGCAAACTGTAACACATTCACCACACGAGATACAAGCAGCATAAAAAATGGTTAAGCATTTTGAGTTTTTTCCAGTTTCTTCTAAGGAAATCGCATCTGTAGGACAAGCAGATGCACACTCTCCACAGCCGTCGCATCTTTCCTGATGGAAAACAGGTCTTCCCGCCCCTGCGATCACAGAGCTCATCAATTCGTTCTTTTTGACCGTTCCGATTCCTGACTGAAGCAATCTCTTTACTACTTGATACATTTGCAGTCACCTCTGGAAATTCTATGCAATTCTATTATGTGAAACTCTATTATGCAGCTCTACATAGAAAGATAGAAAGAATGAATGAAATTATCGATCACAACATGCGTAACATAGTTCAAAACTTTTATTAATGAGCGGAAAATCAGCAATGATCGTACCGGGAACGGTAAAAGGGACAACCGGCCAATTGGCATAGGATGCGGATCGCACACGGTACCGATAAATCGTATTTCCCTTTCCGATCATTAAAAAGTGTATAGTTTCGCCCCGTGGGGATTCAGTAATCCCGATTCCATATTGATAGGGTTCCAAATTGGGGATGTGGATCTGCAAATCCCCTTCTGGAAGTGTTTCGATTGCCTCTTGCAAGATTCGGATGGATTGATTTGCTTCGAGTATCCGAATGCGATAACGTGCCAGCACATCGCCTTCCGCAAGAGTTGGTACGGCGATATCGAAATGCTCATACGCAGCATACGGGAAATCTACACGGGCATCGACTTCCAGACCGGAAGCCCGGGCAGTCGGACCTGTAGCGGCAAACGCCTTGGCAATCTCTTGTTCCAGACGGCCCGTATTTGCAAAACGATCGATAACAATATCGTTTGCTAGTATGACATCTACGATTTCTTGCAAATTTTTTTGCACATCCTGCAGAACTTGTAAAATATCTTCTTGGTTCTGTATCGTCAAATCCTTGCGAACCCCGCCTAAATCAATCATTCCGCGCAGGTATCGATGACCTGTCACGCGGTCATTCAATTGCATCAGTGTTTCTTTCAGACGGGCTCCATGATTGGAGCCATATGCAAATCCAACGCCGGCGCAGATATTTCCGATATCCCCAACATGGTTGTAGAGCCGCTCCAATTCAGCAACGATCGTACGAATATAGGCGGCTCGCGGAGAAACCGTTATGCCGGCGATGTGTTCAACGGCTTGGGAATACGACAACGCATGGGATACGGAACAGACACCGCAAATTCGTTCCGCCAAAAATAAGCCTCTTTTCAGCGGCATCCCTTCACTCCGCTTCTCAATCCCGCGATGCGTATAAAACAACTTTGCTTCCAAATGCAAAACAGAATCCCCCATCACTTGAAACCGAAAATGCCCCGGTTCAATGATTCCTGCGTGTATGGGTCCTACGGGAACTTCAAAAACACCCTCCCCTTCTACCTGCGGATATATGAATTTTCCTTCGATGCGCGGCTGTTTCATTTGCACCGGATATTCGCGGCGCAGCGGATATACATGCGTTGGCCAATCCTCATGCAAGATCAACGGTCTCAGATCGGGATGCTGTTGCGGATGAATGCCAAAAAGATCATGGATCTCCCGTTCATACCAGGAAGCTGCCGGTAAAACGGGCGTCACCGATGCAAAAGAAGGGTCTCTCACGGGAACCAACGATTCCACGATGACGATTTCTGTTTCCATAGGAACAAGAAAGAAATACCGCAAAACAAAGCGATCGACACCCGCTTCGATTTCATCCGTCGCAACCATCGTAAGAAAACGCGCGCCAGTCAAGAGAATCCGGGAACAAACTGCAGGCAATTCAAAACGATCTGCCCGAATGATAGTCTCCATTACTTACCACTTCCTTCGATTACTAACATCGCCTGTTGAAACAACTGTTGGCCCGTTTCCGGCATATAAAGTCCGAGAAGCAAAACAAACGCCAGTGGAATGAAGAGCGAAACGGTCGATAATCTTCCCACTTCGCCAATATCCATTCGTTCCCTTTTCTCGCCAAATGCCATTTTTGCCATATGAAACATCATGGCACCGAATATAATCGCAACAAACAGTACAAGCGTACTTGCCAAAACTGCATGTCCTTGTGCAAACCCTGCCGTAATGATTCCAAATTCGCTTGTAAAAATGCTCATGGGAGGAACACCTGTGATCGCAAGTCCACCAATCAAAAAGACGACACCCGTATAAGGCATGACTTTCATGATTCCCGAAACACGGGCGATGTGTTTCGTATGATATTTCTGTGCGATGTTTCCGGATGCCAAAAACAGCATGGATTTTGCCATGGAATGATGAAACATCTGGATCAAGGCAGCCGTCCAACCGATCTTCCCGCCGATTCCGATCGCAACCGCGATGATTCCCATGTGCTCGACCGTTGAAAATGCGAGCATGCGTTTAAAATCTTGTTGTACGATGATAAACGGGATGGCAATGAATATGGATATGATGCCAAAACCGATAAACAGATGTTGAACAAACGCTGCCCCGACAGCATGGCTTGTTACGATGCCGAAGCGAATCAAACCTAGCATTGCACAGTTCAGCAAAACACCGGACAAAACGGCGCTGATGGGGGCCGGAGCTTGGCTGTGGGCGTCAGGCAGCCAGGAATGCATGGGTGCAAGTCCAACTTTTGTACCGAATCCGATCATGATACAGACAAAAGCCAATACCATAAACCTTGCATCGAGGTGATTCGTAGCGGAATGCAAGAGTGTCCAGTTTAAGACTTCATTAGCGGAACCCAAAGAGCGAACCGATGATGCATATACGAGAATGACGCCAAGCAGAGCGATCGCAATGCCGGCACTGCAAACCATCAGGTATTTCCAGGCTGCTTCAATCGCCTCTCCTTTTCGATAGATGGCCACCAAAAATGCGGAAACAATCGTTGTGGCTTCAATCGCAACCCATAACATCCCCATATTGTTTACCATACAAACCAATACCATCGTGGCGATGAACAAATGAAACAAAACGTAATAGCGCTTGATCTGGTTGTATTGCAAACTCCCCTCTTGTATTTCCTTTCGAATATAGCTGATCGAATGCAAAGCAGCCGTAAAACCGACAATTGCGATGCTTACAAGTACAACTCCACTTAAAGAGTCTACATAAAAAAAGCCTCCCGGGCTTTCTATTGCGCCGTGTATCAAGACATCCCATACCGTTCGAAGACTGAATGCCGTCGTCGCCAAACTGCCTGCAATATGGATCCATTCCATTTTGCTCCGCTCTTTCAACAAAAGGAGTATGCATGCAGTTAAAACGGGGGTCCACACCACCCAAAGCTCAATCATGAAACTCATCCTTTCAAGCGACGCAACTGGTCGGTATTCGTACTTTGAAACATTTGCTCCATTCGACGTGTGAGCGTACTGATCAAGACAACTGCGACAACAACGTCAAAAAATACGCCGATCTCTACCAAGGACGGCATGCCGTATGTCATGGAAAGCGCCGTAAGAAACAGACCGTTCTCCATTACGATCAGCCCGATTCCCTGCATGACCGCTTTTTTGTGTGTCATCATGACAAACAATCCGATCAAAAGGATCGCAATGGAAATCGGCAAATATTGTTTTTCAATATACGTATCATTCAACCCTAGCCGATAGATGGCAGAATATCCAACAATCAGTAAAGCAGTTGAAATCAAAATCGACCATTCACGTGAAAATACTTTTTCCGTTTGACGATACAAGCCAATCTTGCGCATCGTGAAATGCAGAATCCAGGGAATGATGATTCCTTTTAAAAGAATCGTCAAAAACGCAATGCCGTACAACTCCGTTACATGTGTACGATATGCTGTTGCAATCGCAACACCTCCCAAAATAAAGGATTGTAAAGCCAAGATGCGAATCGCTGTCACAATCCTTTGACATCCAACGATCGCGATGGAGCAAATCATTAAAGCAAATGACAACACATCAAACATATCGCTTATAAGCACATCTCTACCTCCAAAATTCGGATACGACTGCAAAGATTGCAATGAAAAACGCAGCTGTCAGCATCTGGGGTACCTTGAATAATCGCATTTTCGCGTAGGACATTTCTACAAACGCAACAATCACTCCAAGTACAATCGTTTTGATCGCAAACGAACCAATTGCCAACAAGAAGGAAAACGGGGTTAAAACCGCAATGATTCCATAGGGAAAACAAAAATCCAGGAATAAAGCAAACAGCAATACCTGCTTCAACCATGCACTCCACAGCATCAATCCCAGTTGCTTGCCCGAATACTCCAACAGCATCCCTTCGTGAATCATCGTCAATTCCAAATGTGTATCCGGATTGTCGATGGGAAGACGACCGGTTTCCGTCAATAGAATAAGAAAAAATGCAAGAACGATCATCCAATACGACGGTGCGACAAAGGAAACGCCGTGATCCGAAAGGTATCCGACAACATGGGACAAATTTGTTGTTTTCATGGGCCATGCAATCGCAACAAACGTTATAAATAAAACGGGTTCGGCAAGACCGGAAAGGAACATATCCCGGCTTGCCCCCATTCCGCCGAAGGATCCTCCAGTATCCATGCCCGCCAGTGCAGTAAAAATGCGCGACAATCCAAACATATAAACAATGAGGATAAAGTCACCTGTCATGGAAAACCAACTGTTTGCAGATAGTAACGGGATCAAAGTAGTTGCTGCTGTCATAAGACCAAAACATACATAAGGAGTTATGGAGAAAATCCACGATGCATGTTCCGATACCATGGAGTCCTTGCACATATATTTTCGCAAATCATGGTAGGATTGGAACAAGGATGGTCCGATTCTTCCTTGCAAAAGAGCCTTTGTCTTGCGAATGATCCCATGTAAGAGAGGCGCGAAGAGCAACAGGAAACACGTTTGCAACAATCCATAGTAAACTGACACCGGCAATCCCTCATTTCTTGACTAGCAACAGAACCAAAAGTAACGTTGCGAATAGATAAACCAAATATGTCTGGAGATGTCCATTTTGCATCACTCGAATTTGCTTGGAGACCCAAACGACAACGAACATGACCGGTTTGTACAGAGTCTCTTCCCAAATATTGCGCACACGACTGTTGTATATGTATTTTGGAATAAAATAGCGTGCGTGATCTGGTTTTGCCGCCTTTAATTGTCGTGACGGCAGCAGAATCTTGTCAAATACGACACGGATCGGTTTTGTAAAGCCGGTAGCCGTATACGACATCCGCGGCACCAGTGTCCCCCCGCATGTCCAGGTTTCCACTTTCATTCGTTTTGTCTTTCCGCCGAACACTCGAGTGAAAAGCCAGGAAACACCGATCGCAACAAGCACGATGAACAATACATGACCGATCCCCATTTGCGGTCCGCTGTCTGCTCCGTGCAATGGCATAAACCAAGGAATCGATGTTGGCGCAACCGATAACGGACGCAATGCAGCCAAAGAAATGCCGGCCTGACGAAGAACTATGGACGGAATGATTCCCAATACGATACATGCCGCCGCCAACATTGCCATCGATACCCGCATGGTGAACGACACTTCCTGCGCATGCTCGGCATGTTCGGAACGCGGCAATGCCAAAAATGAAGCGGCAAACGCTTTTACTCCCAGCATGGCAACCAAGGCACCCGTCAATACGAGGGCGGAAAGACCAAGAATGCCGAACAACGATCCTGACCAATCGGAAATGGTGCTAAGTGCGAACAACGATTGCAGCAAAAGCCATTCACCGATAAAGCCGTTGAACGGCGGCAGAGCCGAAATGGACAAAAATCCGACGAGTACGAAAAGAGCCGTCCAAGGCATTTTACGGATCAATCCCCCAAGGAGATCCATATGTTTCACATGTGTCGCATTTAAAATTGCGCCAGCCCCTAAAAATAATAGACTTTTAAAAACTGCGTGGTTGATAAGATGGATCATGGCGGCAAGCAAAGCGAAGGCAGCCAATGATTGATGTTGATAGGAATCAAACAAAAGGGATGCACCGAAACCCAAAAAAACAATGCCCATATTTTCAATGCTGCTATATGCCAGCATGCGTTTAAAATCAGAGACATTCAAGGCATACAGAATGCCATAAATGGCTGTAATCCCGCCAAGGATCAGAACGGCTGCCCCAAAGCTCCGAAATGAGCCGGCATCTGATGCGGATACAGTCGCCGGCTGCAAAAATTGAAAGACAATGAGCATAAATCCATATGCGGCTGTTTTAATCATTACGCCCGACATCAGTGCGGAAACATGGCTCGGTGCTACAGGATGCGCT
The DNA here is from genome assembly GCF_022818495.1 of Fodinisporobacter ferrooxydans. GTDB lineage: Bacteria > Bacillota > Bacilli > Tumebacillales > MYW30-H2 > Fodinisporobacter > Fodinisporobacter ferrooxydans. The sequence goes on from NZ_CP089291.1 coordinate 3,653,826, forward strand.
TTTGGAAGCCAGACATGCAATGGAACAAGTCCCGCTTTTGTGCCAAATCCAATGAGTGCACAGACAAATACAAGTGTTTTCATCGCTTGCGGCATTTGCAGATGCTGAAACTCTGAAAAGGAATCACTGTGTGCATATGTAGAGAGAATAAAAAATCCGATCATTAAAAAGACTGTGCCCAGATGTGTCATGACGATGTAAACAAAACCGGATCTCTGTACATCCGCTTTTTCATGCTCGAACATCACCAGAAAATACGAGATAATCGACATAAGCTCCCAAAAAACCAGAAAAGTAAACACATTGCCTGCCAAGACAACGGCAGCCATTGAAAAAATAAATCCTTGCAATCCTGCAGAAAGCAATACAATTGACTTTCCCTCTTCAAATTCCTTAGAGTATCCGATCCCGTAAACGGTTGCAAGCAGTCCGATCAGAGCGATTAGGAAAAGAAAAAGTGCCGAAAAAGCATCCATCCTGAAATCTAGCGATGCAAATGGCAGATACCCTTTGACGTGCAAGAGTCGGATCGACCCGTTTGACCACCCCTCCATCGCTCCGACAAGCAAAAATCCGGATGAAACGCAAGCAAAACCATTTCCAATCCGAACACCCCATTTGGAAAACCGTTGCAAAACAACGGTAATAAGAACTCCAAACAAAAGCATTCCTAAAGGGAGAAGGATCAGATACGAGACAGAATTGTCCAAACGGAAACACCTCTTATAATCATATTAGGATTTTATAATATATATATACTACAATATATTCATATTAAATTTCAATACTCGTTTTAATCACCCTTCCATAAAACAACCACTTTCACCTATTTAGGCAAATGTTAGAATTTTTCAAAAAAAGATATTCGTTTAGTACATGCAGGATATGCGATACGTATACATATAGCACAACTGTCAACCGAGGTGAAATAACTCGGAAAGCAATCCGCCTAATTCATGCACAAACGTCTCAAAGAGAAACAGATTCATCAAAGAGAAACCGATTCAAATGATCGAAACAGTTAGGGAATGATGAAAAATGTCTGATTTGACAGTATTTCTAACGGTCATTACGTTTTTAATAACCATACTCTTTATTTTTTGGCGGCCGCGGGGATTGAACGAGGCGATTCCGGCAATGCTTGGGGCGATTGTAGTGATTATGAGCGGCAGCATTACTCGATCGGATTTAGGGGTTATCGTCACTACGGTCGGTGGTGCGGCAACGACAATCGTAGCGACATTCATGATGGCGATTGTATTTGAGAGCTTTGGTTTTTTTCAATGGGTGGTGGATTGGATTTCCCGAAAAGCGAAAGGTTCTGGAATACGATTATTCTGGTATATCAATCTACTCTGTTTTTTCATGACACTGTTTTTTAATAATGATGGAGGCATTTTCATTACTACGCCGATTTTATTGCAGTTGCTAAAACATGTAGGATTAAAACCTCATCAGAAAATTCCATATCTGATCAGCGGAGCTTTAATTACTACTGCGGCAAGCGCACCGATTGGGGTAAGCAATATCGTCAATCTTATTTCGTTAAAAATCGTAGGAATGAGTCTATATATGTACTCTGCCCTATTATTTGTACCGGCCACACTTGGATTGATGCTCTTGGTTCTTCTATTATTTGCATACTATTATCGGGAACTTCCCCATAGATTGCCGATGCAATATCGCCAACCAATTGCAAAGCAACCGATTTCTTACGGCTTGCATTTTCATCATCCGCTGAAATCACCGCCCAAGTTGCCAAAGGAAGAATCGAACATTCCACTATCGAAAAACAAACAAACCAAATGGATCCGCAACTTATTTTCATATGTAGTAGCAGTTCGGCTCAGCTTATTTGTCGCATCCTATTTTGGCATACCCGTACCTTTAACGGCTGTGATTGGATCTGCTTTGCTGCTCGCCTGGAGATGGCTGTACTTCAAGATGCCGCCGGTCGACATCGTAAAAAAAACTCCTTGGCACATTTTTCTATTTGCATTTGGAATGTATGTAATCATCTACGGTCTGCATAAAATCGGACTGACACAATTTTTGACTGATTTTTTGCAGCCATTTGTAACACAAAGTGTATTCCATGCCATTGTCATTATGGGTGTTTTAGTCACCTTTATGTCAGATTTGTTTAACAATCATCCTGCACTCATGATTGGAACACTCGCCTTGACAAACATGGGATTAGATCCGACTTCGTTAAAAATCGCATATGTGGCGAATGTGATTGGAAGCGATATCGGCTCCTTGCTCTTGCCGATCGGAACTTTGGCAACGCTGATTTGGATGCACAAGCTGAATCAGGAACATGTAAAAATCGGATGGCTCCACTATATAAAAATTTCATTTCTGGTCATCCCGATTACCGTATTGTTTACATTGGTTTGTCTGTATTTCTGGGTACGCATCATTTTTTAAATAAACGGATTTGCGTAGAAAGGAACAATAACGATGAGCAATCTGCAAACTCTTCTGGGAAAACTGGTCGATGTAGAGATATCGGGAAACAATTGTTTTCAAGGAATTTTAATCGATTATGGGTTGGATATTCTCACGGTTTATAATAAACGCTTTTTGTATATCCCCATCGTACACATCCAACAGATAAAATTAAGCCAATGGAAAGGAACGGAGTTGGATCCGATCGGCGAGTTGCCAATCAAGGAAGAATCCGAAAAAGAATCCGAAACGATTTCTTTTCGCAAAATATTGAATCATGCCAAAGGGAGCTTTATTGAAATTTATGTGACTGGAAATAAGACATTGCATGGGTATCTGACGAGTATCATGAATGATTACTTTGTTTTCCACTCCCCCGTATATAAAACCGTATACGTTTCCATGAACCATTTAAAATGGCTGATTCCCTACTCTGCCAACGATACACCATACCAACTGAATCATGATACGATACCATTCCATCCTGCCAACGTTTCATTGGCACGCACATTTCGGGACCAGTGCAAGAAAATGGAAGGTAAGCTGGCCGTTTTTGATCTGGGCGACCATCCCAATAAGATTGGACTTTTAAAACAAGTAAATGTTGACAACAACTTGTTGGAATTGGTCGTTGCAAATGGTGAACAAGTACATTGGAATCTGCAGCATTTAAAAACACTGTTTATTCCTTAACGTTAGCAATAAATTAATGACAGCAACAAGTTCCGCCACATGCAATGCTGCATGAAAAAGCCATTTCCTGCGTACTGCTTTTCGGGAATGGCTTTTACTTGGAATTCCTTTCTAATATTCAGAGTTTTTATTAAAAATTCTTTATCTATATTTTTTTTGAAATGTTTTGTTGTCAATGACTAAGGAAGGGTATTTTGCTGAATGATTTTTCGACCAAAACATCGTACTGTCACTGTACATCTGCTTGCCTGGAAAATGCCTGCTTGGAATATATGGATCCGGTTGTTTTTTGATTCGTCTGCGTTTCATTTTGTGTTTGGAACCGAATAAGAGCAACGGAACCATTCCGGAGTTTTCGCAGCTTAATTCGCAATTCTCGTCAAAATATTCGATTCGTTCAAAAGAAGATTTGCTTTCATCATAAGAAGATTTGCTTTCATCATAGACTGTTTTTCGGACGGGAGTATTGTTTCTGTCGTCAGTAGCCAATTCAATGGAATCTCCTTCGCCATTTGCTGAAGTGAATTCCGCACTGCCCGATTTTTCTTTCTTCGCGGTTCCTGAAGTTCCTGAAGTTCCTGAAGTTCCTGAAGTTCCTGAAGGATCTGAAAGTTGAGTCGTCGCAGTTGTTTTGGAAGATGAAGCGATTCTAAAGATGGGAGCGACATTTTTGACTTGCTCTTTGGGAAAGTGGATGATTTCCTTCATATTCAGAATCAGACTGATAGAATTGTCAGTAATGCCATGCAAAACACCCAGTTTTGAATCTTTTCCATGCTCGATTTGCACGAACATCTGGAGCATTGTTGAAAGCAGCTCAAAAAATGTTTCAGGCAGATTCATTTCAGGAATCGGGACAATTTTCGGAAGTTCTGTTATGTTTGTGATAATCGATTTGATTTGTGAATACGGATAATGAATGAGTGTATTATCCTTTGTCAACAGACTCGCATAATCTGACTGCACATTTACAAGAACGCCATTCATCCCTATCTCATCTGTTTGTGCAATTTGAACGACCGTGTTTAAGAATGGTTCTAATAATTGTTTCACATTCTCAACCCTCTTACCATTCTATTTTTCATTGGGGTTTCTTTTGATCGTTATTCCCTTTTACTTGTTCTTGCTTTTTTTCATCCGCTTTCTTATCTTCCTGTTTCTGATACAAGACTGTTACACTTTTGATATGCTGTATCGGCATGTGTACAAAATCTTTCATGGCATGGATCAGGGTAACAGACTCGGAGCCGGCAACGGAGCGTATATCTGTCACTACTCCATCAAGCGCTTCTCCTCCTTGGTTTACACGAACCAACCGGTTTTGCAAATTCGTCAACAGTTCTACAAAGCTTGCCGCTTCAATGATCGGCGGCTGGGGTTCGATCGGTACAGGCGTGTATGGAGGATTAGGATTGTATACGGGTGCAGGAACCTGTGTCATTTGAATTTCTTCCATAATGGGTTCTGCCAATGTTTTCACATGCAGTGTATACACATACGTAATTTCTCCGTTTTCTTTTTCAAGGGTGAGAAAGTCTCCTTGAATTTTGAGCAGCTTCCCCACAATTTTATTCGGTCCTCCGCGCTCAATCTGTACCATTTTCCCAATCGAATTATTTAAAAAACTGAAATCCATTTATAACCCTCCTAGGCGTAAATGTGCATTTTCAATATGGCAATTAGCTGAACTGGATACTACACAGTATTCAGGCGCTTCATATACTTGTGTTAGGTGAATGACCATTTTGCCTAACGAATCCTATGAAAATATTCAATCGCCTAGTTTTGGCAAGTTCTCCCGCAAATAAAGATTGCGCTTGGAAATAAAGGTTAAAATCACATTGACTTCCGAATCAAATGCCCCGATTTGTTTTCCTCGATATGGATCTGATAAAATATACGGACGAAGAGCATCATGCAAGGACTCAATCCTATGTTCGAGACATTTTAAAGTAAAATGTGTTTCCAGAACTTCTTCAAGCAGCTTCCGATATTTATGCCGAAACTCCGGTATATCAAGAATACGGGCAGTAAGTGTATTGTATCCTTCAATCGGCACGTAATCATATTCCATTGGCCTGCCTTTGACATCTCTTCCCCAAGTGGCGTCATAATCCCACGGGATCATTTGAAATTGACCTGCAGCCTTATTTGCATAGAGTGCGTAATTTTGAATAAAGCCATCAAAGTTTTGCGTACATACCACTCCGGTTAACCAGCGCAAATACAGATCCACATCCAGAAACTGCATGATTTCCCTGGCAAAATCCGCACGGGGAATGGTGTTAATGCGATAAATAAATGTACGCAAATACGCATCATCCGTTTCATTTCCAAGCTTTCTGGTATATCCATCCAGCAAGGATTTTTTCACTGCATCATCGTCAGGACTCAGCAATGAAAAGTTTGCATCATCATTGGAAGCATAATAAATGGCTCCTTCCGGCATTCCTCGTTTCTGCAGGAAGCAATCATCGACAGATTCGATCTGCAAATAAAGCCCGAGAATCGAACCGTTCAATTTGAGCAACACATGTTGAGCGGCAGGAGTCAACACACCGATATTTTCAAAAAATTCAAAGGAAAGTTTTGTGCGCATTAAGGATGGATCGTTATACTCCGCATTCCAGTGCATCTCACGGGCGCCAAAAAGCAATGGGGGATTTTTGCATTCCATCCGAAATGATTTTCTCGGCAAATTCCGCGTATAAGCGCCACGATAGGAAATTTCGATTTCCTTTTGTTTCTTCCCGATTTTCCATTTTGCAGGAACCGTTTCATCGCTCCATACATCATTTTTTAAAGTTGCCAAATCTTTGGGATGAATAAACAAGGAATATGTTCGTACATCATCTTTTTCCGGTGCTGACATAAGTCTCACCTCTCCATACATTCCTTTTGTTATGCTATGTCATGCTGTTCGTATGGTTTACACCGGACACTTGCTTATTTTTAAAGGAAATCATGCAAAATCACAGCTTTCGGCATAAAATACTATACCCTTAAACGATGTATATAGAAGGGATAGGAATGGAAAGGTGATAAAACATGAGCGTTTTAACTGAACCTAATATGCAGGAGTTAGTGGAACAGGCGATTGAATCTGGACTTGGCGAATTTTTAATACAAAACCCGGTGGAACTAAAGGGCAAGGGTTCCAAAGGCTCCAAAGGCTCCAAAGGTTCCAAAGGTTCTAAAGGTTCTAAAGGTTCTAAAGGTTCCAAAGGTTCCAAAGGTTCCAAAGGTTCCAAAGGTTTCAAAGGCTCCAAAGGCTCCAAAGGCTCCAAAGGCTCAAAAGCCTCTAAAGGCTCAAAAGGCTCAAAAGGCTCAAAAGGCTCAAAAGGCTCTAAAGGCTCTAAAGGCTCTAAAGGCTCTAAAGGCTCTAAAGGCTCTAAAGGCTCAAAAGGCTCAAAAGGCTCAAAAGGCTCAAAAGGCTCAAAAGGCTCTAAAGGCTCAAAAGGCTCAAAAGGCTCAAAAGGCTCTAAAGGCTCCAAAAGTCATAAAAGTTCTAAGAGTCGCAAGGGTCATTAGGTTGTCAAAAATTAACGATCTCGGTTCGAACAACATGCGAAAAACGGGATTGCACATAGCTTTCCCGTTTTATGAAAACTTCAGAGTCAATCGTTCCTTTTCCAACGCAATATATGCTTCAAAATCTTTATTTTTGGCGTTTGAATGAAGTTTTACTTTTTTGGCTGTTTGCCCCTTTGCAATCAACTGCTTGGCCTCTGTCAGGGTAATTTTCTTCTTCCCGAATTTCTCAATCGCATTTTTCCAAATGGCGAATTTGCATCCGGACTGATATTCTGAACAACCGTACGCTTTTTCGTATTCAAGAATCTTGCCTTTTTTGCAGGCAGGGCAGATTCCTAATTCTTTTCTCCCGCCGGAAACGCCAGGTTTTATTTTTTTTGTCGACAATCCGGGTTTTGCAGCCGTTTGCTTGCGCTCGCCGGAGTTCAATTTGACTCCTGCAGAAGTTTGAACTTGCGACACCATTGTTTGAATCACTGCTTGCATCTCTTTCATGAACTGCTGGTATGAGCGTTTTCCCTGCTCAATTTCTCCTAGTTTCATTTCCCACTCAGCCGTCATTTGTGGAGATTTCAAGATCTCTACTGGTAAAACCTCGAAAAGCGCCATGCCTTTTTCAGGCGTTGGTCGAAGCAATTTTTTCTCTTCTTTTACATATCCCCGTTTTTTTAATTCGTCAATGATTCCCGCACGTGTTGCGACAGTTCCAATTCCTTCAACTTCTTTGAGAATATCCTTTGCATCTTGATCTTCTACAAACTTTCCCGCATTTGCCATTGCTTTGACAAGTTCTGTCGAGTCATAGCGCTTGGGTGGTTGGGTTTGCTTTGCCATCAGTTTCGCATCTTTGCCATTCACCGTTTCCTGACGTGAAACAAGAGGAAGAATTTTTGCGTTTGGTGTGCCTTCTACTTCCCGCCATCCGATCTGTTTTACGGTTTTTCCGTTTGCAGCAAACGTCTCTCCCTCTACGATCGTAACGACATTTGTGATTTCCCAGATACAGGGCGGAAAAAAGGCTGCGACAAAGCGTTTTACAATCAATTCGTACACATGTTTCTCTTCCGGAGAAAGTTTTTCCAGATGCGGCGTTTTGGCTGTTGGCAGGATCGCTTCGTGATCGGTTGTCTTGGAATCATCAATGAACGTTTTTGCCATAACCCAATTGTTTTGCAACGCTTTTTGCGCAAAAGGATAAATGGATTGCAGCGCCTGCAATCGAGTGGTCACCGTTTTTCCTGTTCCGCTGGCAATGTATCGGCTTGCTGTGCGGGGGTATGTAATCAGTTTGTGTTCGTCATAGAGGGCTTGGGCATATTTCAACGTATTGGACGCAGAATATCCGAATATTTTTCCCGCCGTCCGCTGCAATTCCGTTAAATCGAAAAGTTTGGGATTTCCCTCCTTCTCTTCTTTTGTGGAAAGAGACGTGATTGTCCCTGGCTTTCCCTGGACTTTTTGAAGTATCACGTTTCCTTCGTGCTCTGTTTTAAATCGTTCTTGTTTTTCTCCGTTCCTTTCTTTAAACCAGGCACTTTCATATGTGCCTTTTTTTGCCTCAAACGTAACGGTTAGCGTCCAGTAGTTTTCAGGCTTAAAGTTGAGTATTTCCAGTTCTCGTTGCACCAAAATGGCAAGTGTTGGCGTTTGCACGCGACCGATACTTAAAACATTTTTATAGCCCCCAAACCGAATCGTCATGGCGCGGGTTATATTCATCCCCACCAAGTAATCGGCTTCGGCACGGGATTTTGCCGCACTGGCCAAATTATCGTATGCTTTGCCGCTTTTACGATCCAGGTAAGCTTTACGAAGCCCATCTTCCGTTTGGTCTTTGATCCACATTCGCTCAAACGGCTTTTTGCACCGAATGTAGTTGTAAATGGTTCGAAAAATATGTTCACCTTCCCGCCCGGCATCCGTAGCGACAATAATTTTCTCGGTTTTCGGATCATTGCATAACTTTTTCAGCGTATCCAGCTGTTTTTTGTTATTTGCGTACGTAGCTCCACCTGTAATTTTTAAGGGGATGTTCTCAATATGAAACGGCAGTGTCTCCATTTTCCAGGATTTTAACGATGGATTCACTTCATCCGGTTCCCTTAAAGTGAGAAGATGGCCAAATGCATATGTCACAATATGCTTTTTTCCTTTAAAGTAGCCATCTTTCCTTGCTCCTTTAATCAAACGGTCATATTTGGGATTTGTCATATGATCCGTTTTCAAAATCTCCCCATTTGGGAGTTCGATTTCCCCTAACATCGCAGCGATACCAGTCGCCACACTCGGTTTCTCCGCAAGAATGACGAACACCGAATTCGCACCTCCATGCACGATACGTGTATCAAATGAACCGCGTCTCTTTGATTTTTTTATACCAGTTCAAGATATCACAGGAACTCACAATGTTGTATATCTATATCAAGATTTTATATAGAAAAGTTAGTAAATAAGAGGGATCTTATAGAATCAATGCTGTAAGCGCTTGAATTTGATGCTAAATCATTTATTCACAAAAATTTCACATATAGAAACAGTTGTTTCATTTGGTTTTCTATTTTAAAATACTCGTTAAAACATAATGCATCCGGATCTTTTCAAACGTATATTGATTGTAAAGAGAAATGCGGCTGAAAAAGTCGCACAACAAATAGGAATAGGGGTGCTGAAGATGAAACATGTGATTTCTTTTAGTAAAGGTATGATTCTTGCTGCGATTGCTCTTCCATTGTTGCCGATCCTTGTCGTTAACAGTTACATTGATTTCGATACATTAAGCCAAATGATTGCTCAGTTCTTGTCATAAAAAGAAACTCGTTCGAGTTTCTTTTTTTTTACTATTTTTCTATTCATGAAAAGCCTTTTGCAAAAGTTGTTCGAATGTTTCTTGATCCATTAGGCTCTGGAGTTTCGAAGTATAATTCCAAAGCAAGCGCCGATACTCATTGTCTGAAATGGATCCTTCTTCCATTAATTCTCTCAAACGTTTTATGGAAAATATAATTTTTGCTTCCAGTTCCGGACTCAACGAAATTCCTTCTCTCAATCCATGATGGATACACTTGGATCACGTATATAAGCACATAATATATTTTATGTTAACTAATCAAGAATCCAGACGTATAAATACGTCTAATCCACCGGCTTTGGAAATATTCATTAATATAACCAATTTTCCTCATTTTTTCACCCCTATTTTTGAACCAGCCGTTCGGGACACTCCAAAAAATTTCTCTTCAAACTTTGCATACAAATTGTTACAATATAGAATTGTGATCTTTACACACATGTATTAAAAATTTCTCGGGAAGTTTGAAGGAGATTCTTCATGGAAACAGAACCCAGCTATTTGGTTGAATCAAGAAATCGTTGTAAAGCAGCAGGCCTGGATCCTGCAAAGTTTCCTGTTCCAGCACACGTGCTTTCACATTCCCAATTGATCAGACAGCAGATAAAATATGGTGAAATCCTTTCTGTAGCCAGATTTTTCAGTGACAGAATATTATCTTTGTTAAACAATACGCCGCTCGTTATTTTAATTACAGACGATGCAGGCTATATTCTTGAAATATATGGCGACGAATCGATGAAAATGATGATGGTCCAAACGGGTATCACCATTGGCATTCAAATGAATGAAAAAGATATGGGAACGAATGTAATTTCCCTTTCCCTGCAAGAAAGGAAACCGATTGAAATCATCGGAGACGGTCATTATCATCATTTTCTCCATGATTCGGCATGTTATGGTGTTCCTTTTTCTTTCTCAGACATCAACGGTTTGGCGGGAACTGTAGCAATCATGACATCTGTTCAGTTTCAAAGCCCATTTCCACTGTCTCTTTTATCCAATATGGTAGACTCCATGGAACGGGAAATATTGCTGCGACGGAAAAATCGCACGCAGCATTTACTGACACATATTATGTTAAATACCCTTCGCAGCGGCATCATTATCACAGACAAGTTTGGATCCATTACAGAATTCAATCAATTTGCTGAACAAATCACCTGTTATGAGAAAAAAGATGTCCTGTGTCAGTCTGTATTTTCTTTGGAGCCCATCGGTCAATATTTGTTCGAGGTATTGCGTCAGGGGGAAAAATTTGAAGATGTGGAACTCACAATTACAAATGGAAGTGGCCAAAAATTTATTTTGCTGTTCGATGCATTGCCAATTTATGACGATCATCATGAGTTAATGGGTGCATACGCTCAATTTCGCGATATCACCGATCGTTGTGAACTGGAAAAACAAGTCATCGTTTCAGAAAAGTATTCCGCCATCGGAAAAATGGCCGCCGGTTTTGCTCATGAGATACGCAACCCCCTTACATCCATCATGGGATTCATGCAATTATTAATGGAGCGCGCAAGGAAAACACAACAGGAGATTCCCTATGCAGATATCATGTATCTGGAACTTCAACGTGTAAATAAATTGGTAACCGATTTTGTTCTTATGGCAAAGCCGAGTGTACCGGATCGAAAACTTTGTATTGCCCAAAACGTTCTGACAGAGACGGTTCAATTGATGGAAAGCCAAACCATTCTGAATGGCATCACTCTCGATACCGATTTTCATACGGAGCCGCTTCCGCTTTTTATTGATCCGATTCAAATGAAGCAAGTATTTATTAATGTAATCCAAAATGCGATTGAAGCCATCGGATCGAGGCGAGGCAGGATTGTGGTGTCGTTAAAACAGGACCCGCACACACAATGTGCGGTCATTCAAATTCATGACAATGGCAGCGGAATGACAGAAGATGAAATCAAGCATATCGTGAATCCCTTCTTTACAACAAAAGAAGATGGTTTAGGACTTGGCTTATCTGTTTCTTACCGCATTATTGAAAATCATAAAGGGAAAATTTCGGTTTCTTCAGAAAAAGGCGTCGGAACCCTATTTACCATTCAATTGCCGATTCATCATGCTTCCGATTGTTAAAACAGCCGCAGCAGCGCGATGCCGACAACACCGACAATCATCGTCCACAATGGGCTCTTGGACAGCCAAGCGATACAAAGTGCGACAATGCTCGTCAACCACAGTTTCCAATCCGGATGTCCTGCGGTCCCAGGTTGCAGGACTATGGAAGGCGTGATTAAAGCAGCAAAAACACCGATGGGAACATAATGAAGACCTTGCTCGATTTTGGGCGTAACGCGGATAAAACGCCCCAGCAGAAGTCCTGAAAATCGTACAAGATACGTGGCAAGAGCAGCAAAACCAATGGCAAGAAAAATGGTCATGGATGTCATTCCGAACACACTCCTACAAGAAAAGCGACAAGCGCACCTGCAAACACAGCGCCCGTTGTTCCGAACCAATGATACGCCAGAACCGATGTGACTGCAGCTGCCAATCCTGCGAAAACGTGGCGATGATGCTGCAGCTGAGCGACCAATAAACCAATAAAAGCCCCGATAAAAACAAAATCCAGTCCAAATTGCTTCGGATCGTGAATCAATCCCCCCAGTTCAAATCCAAGCGCCCCACTTGCCAACCAAGAGAAAAATATGGGGCTTGCTGCACCGGCAAAATAACCGGCGTCAACCAGACCGTTTTTGACATTCACCATCGCCATGCTGTAACTCTCATCTGTCAGTCCATGTGACAACCAGGCAAAATGACGTTTGGGAGTCTCGCGCATCGCCCGCCCCAATGACAATCCATAAATGATATAGCGTGCGTTGATCAGTAGAGTGCTTATAAACATCGTCAAAAAAGATGCATCTTGCTTCAAAAGCGTAAGCACGGAAAATTGGGCGGGGCCTGCAAATACAAAAAATGACATGGCAATCGTCTGAACTAGCGTGAGATGTGTTGCATTATTCGCCAGCGCCCCAAAAGCAAGACCATACGCAAACACGTTTAAGGAAAGCGGAACCGTATCAACTGCAGCACGAATAAACTCTTTTCGAAGTGGAGAAGTGTTTTGTGCTATACTTGTGGAAGTATAACTTAACATAATCGTTTGTGCCCCTCTTTGTATGTTATATTATTCAAAATGTATCATATAACATACGATTTTGAGGGTCAAGTGTTTGGTGTATTTACAGAATTTTTCCTACAATTCAATCCAAATATACTATGTAATGTGTGAAAAGATTGGGTTTGGTGATAAAAGATTTGGATCGAGGAGTGTTCAAATGGAGAAAGATTTATCAATGCGAATCGGCCAACGTTTGCGTTTCTATCGACAGCAGCGGAAATTATCGCTGGATGACCTGGCGGAACTGACCGGCGTCAGCAAACCGATGCTTGGACAAATCGAACGCGGCACATCCAATCCGACAGTTGCAACACTTTCAAAAATCGCGTTTGGACTGCAGGTTCCATTCACGGCATTTCTTGTAGAAAATCCGTCTGTAAAAATTTTTCGCGTTGAGGAACAACCTTTATTGCAAGAAGATCACGGCCGTTTTCAAACGTATAATACGTTTGCAGCGCCAGGTGTTCCTCTGGAAACCTTTCGCATCCGTTTGTTGCCAGGCTGCAATCATGATTCCGAGCCTCATGGCTTGGGAGTGATTGAATCCATTACCGTCTATTCCGGGACGCTTACCATCGAAATTGGCGCTGAGACCTGTACGCTGGAACAGGGTGATTCTCTCTCATTTTCCGCAGATACGCATCATGTTTACAAAAATCAAACGGACAACGTATGCGAAATCGCCTTGCAGCTTTTTTATTCTGTCCAGCAATAATCGAAAAAGCAGGAGCAGCAAGCGCCAGAAGCGTTGCTATTCCGCTCCTTTGATTGCCTGCAGCAAATCAAACATATGTGAGATAATCTGCTCGCGAAACGCATCCTTTGTTTCCAGTTCCCCGATTACCGCCACATCTGTCCGATATTCATGCAATAAATCCGCTTGCTCCATTAATTCAAGCAATTGCTCTTTCACCGGTCCCGCGGTTTCGTCCAGCAGCGGATGCACCTGTTTTTTAACCGCTTCCGATAATGTCATATCATGACGGGGCCCGCCATTGCTCTTCAGTAAATTTCTGATGACTTCCAGATGATGTGTTACAGTATCCATCTTTCTATCTTCCCTTTCTGCGTTTACCTGCCTCCCCTATTCTTTCCTGTCTTGCATGGAACATACTTCATTTTCGAATAAAAAACAGCTCAAAATTCCATGTAAAGGCCATTTGAGCTGTTTTTGCCAGTTTAGCAATCGATTAAAATCACCGATACAAACTTTCCTGCAATTCTTTGACATGTGCATTCTCGAGATATTCATCGTAGGTCATCGATCTGTCAATGATTCCGTTCGGAGTGATTTCAATGATCCGATTGGCAATTGTCTGTATTAGTTGATGGTCGTGGGATGCCAGCAAAACGGCTCCCTGGAATTGCATCAGTGCATTGTTGAGAGCGGTTATGGATTCGAGATCCAGATGATTTGTCGGCTCGTCCAACAGCAGTACATTCGCTCCTGTGCACATCATTTTGGAAAACATGCAGCGCACTTTCTCGCCCCCGGACAGTACGCTAGCCTTTTTCAACGATTCATCGCCAGAAAACAGCATGCGTCCCAAGAAGCCGCGAATATACGTTTCGTCCTGTTCTTTTGAATATTGTCGCAGCCATTCGATCAGATTTAAGTCCGTAGCAAAAAATTCCTCGTTGTCTTTTGGGAAATACGCTTGCGATGTCGTAATCCCCCACTTGAATTCTCCGCTGTCAGGAGTGATTTCCCCCATTAATGTACGGAATAACGCGGTTTTGGCCAACTCATTCGTCCCTGCGAGTGCGATTTTATCGCCCCGGTTCACCGTAAAACTGATGTTGTCCAATATTTTCTCGCCGTTTAGCGATACAGTTAATCCCGCAACAGACAGAACATCGTTTCCGAGCTCCCGATCCGGCTTGAAGTCGATAAACGGATATTTCCGAGAGGATGGCTTGATATCGTCCAATGAAATTTTATCCAGCTGTTTTTTCCTTGATGTCGCTTGCTTCGACTTGGACGCATTTGCGCTGAATCGGCGGATGAACTCTTCCAGCTCCTTGATCTTTTCTTCCTTTTTCTTGTTGGCGTTTTTCGCCAGCTTAAGCGCCAATTGGCTGGATTCGTACCAGAAATCATAGTTGCCCACATACAACTGGATTTTGCCGAAATCGATATCTGCAATATGTGTGCAAACCTGATTGAGAAAATGTCTGTCATGGGAAACCACGATCACCGTATTTTCATAGTCGTAAAGGAAATTTTCCAGCCATTGAATGGATTCCCGATCCAGGTGGTTCGTCGGCTCGTCAAGGAGCAGAATATCCGGATTTCCGAATAATGCCTGGGCCAGCAATACGCGTACCTTTTGATTCCCGTCCAACTCTTTCATTTTCATTTGGTGGCACGCAACATCGATGCCAAGTCCCTGTAAAAGTTCAGCAGCTTCCGGTTCCGCTTCCCAGCCATTCAGATCGGCAAATTCCGCTTCCAGTTCCCCTGCCCGCATGCCATCCGCATCGGTAAATTCTCCTTTTGCGTAGATGGCATCCCGCTCTTCCATGATTTCATAAAGCTTGCGATGCCCCATGATCACTGTTTTGAGGACTTCATACTCATCAAATTCGAAGTGATTTTGCTTTAAAACAGCCACCCTGGAACCCGGAGTGACAATCACTTCTCCATTGGTCGGTTCGATTTCTCCACACAATATTTTTAGAAATGTGGATTTCCCCGCTCCATTTGCACCGATCAGCCCGTAACAATTGCCCGGCGTAAATTTGATCGAGACATCTTCAAACAATGCGCGTTTTCCATAACGCAGCGTAATGCCATTTGTACTGATCATCTATCTGCTACCCCCTATTTTCACTAGGATTATATGTTATTTCCCGGCCAAATGGAAGTGTTGCCGGATGTTTTGCGCTGCACTTTTCAAATTTTTATTCTTCGAGATGCACGGGCACACATCCGCGCACACTATTGATAAACCATATGTGCTCTGCCCGCCGGATGTCCGAGCGGGTGAGACGCTTTTCCTCGATGCGTCCATCCGCGAGCAGTTGCGCCCGCATCGTTCCCGGCAACAGTCCGCATGCGACGGGTGGAGTCAGTTTTTGTCCATCGATTTGAACGACGACATTCCCGTTTATAAATTCGGTAATTTCCTCGTCTTCATTCCATAACAGAACATCAAATATCCGATCCGATGCAGATCGATGTGCTTCATACATCGACCGATGTGTAGTTTTATGGTAGAGAAATCGATTGTTTTTGGAAATCGCCGTTTGCGCAAGAGCAACAGCTTTTGATTCTCCGGAACTTGCAGCAAGGATTGCCGGAAGCGGTGTGCTCTCGATTCGAACTTGACCGCTTTGTGTCACAAGCAGCCTTACACGGCGTACTTCCTCGGCTGAAAACGAGTTGGCATAGTCCGTTAGCTTGCATTTTACATGGTCCAAATCGAGAGGAATCGCAAAATACTGGGCAGATTTTTGCAACCGTTCCAAATGGCGCTTGAACAAAATATAGTTTCTCTGTTCCATTTTCAGCGTTTCCAGCAACTCAAATGTCGGCATTTCTTCCGTGAGCAGGGCAGCTTTGGCGAACGCTTCCACATACTCCTCCTCGACTGCCGAATCCCAGGTAATCCCTCCGCCAACCCCGTATTCGGCCATACCGGTGGCTGCATCCAGGATCATGGTGCGAATGGCAACATTGAAGACCGCATTGCCGTTTGGTTTGATCAGTCCAATCGTTCCGCAGTATAATTCCCGCGGAGCCGTTTCCCATTCGGAAATCAGTTCCATGGTGCGGATTTTCGGAGCGCCGGTAATAGAGCCGCATGGAAACAAGGCTTGCAGCACATCGATCCATGTTGCATGCGTGTGCAACTGGCCCACGACCGTCGATGTCAGTTGAAATACGGTAGGATAGCGTTCCAGTTCGAACAGTGCAGGTACATGAACAGACCCGGTTTCTGCAATACGGCCGATATCATTTCGCAATAAATCCACAATCATCACATTTTCCGCCCGGTTTTTGTCGGAAGCTTGCAGCCATGCCGCCATTTCCTGATCCTCTTCAAACCAGCGGCCCCGCTTGGCAGTGCCTTTCATTGGGCGAGTGGCGACCTGCCGATCCTTTACATGAAAAAACAGTTCAGGAGAAGCCGAGAGTATCCGATGTGAGCCGATATTCAAATAGGCGGAATAATTCCCTTTTTGGGCAGCGCGCAACAACTGGTAATACGCAAAATCGTCACCGGAAAAATGGGAACGCAGCCGCATCGTGTAATTGAGCTGATATGTTTCCCCGCGGCCTATCGCATCTTTGATGCGTTGCATCTTGGACGCATATTCCTCTTTTGAAACAGTGGACTCCCATGGCATGAAATGAAATTCTCCTGTGCCGGCAAAAGGCTTTGCTAACACCGCATGGGGTTCCTGCAAAGGCTCTTGAAAGATACCGAACCAAGCCAATGGAAGCTTATGGGAGTGCGCGGCAGAAAATGCCGGATCAAACGCGGGGGCTGCCTCATAGGTGAGAAATCCTGCCGCATACAGCCCTTTGTTTACTTCCATTTGAATCGCACATAGCGTTGGATACACATCTTCGATTGAATAGACTGCAAAGATTTGAATGGGGTCACGGAACAACAGCGGTTGTCGACAGCCATTTTCATCAGTAAAATCAAACAGAAGGAACGGTGATGGGATACGATCATTCATGGGAAACTCCTTTATTTCTCGAATCAACTGATTTTTACCGGCTGATCCATTGCCTCAGCCAAAAGTTGCGTCAATTCTCCCGCATAATATACGAAAAAGTCATGCAATGCCCGCGTACATGCCGTATAAAGCAATTTGCGATCCGACTTTCGCTGGTAAACGTTTGCACCTGCATTATAGAGAAGTACTCCATCAAATTCCAATCCTTTGGTGAGATATGCAGGTATGACAATGACGCCGCTGAAAAAGGATCGGGATGTTTTGGTCATTAAATGAATGCGCTTGGCTGATAAAGACTCCATCGTATAATGTCCGATCTCTTTTTCAAATGTCATTGTATAGTCTTTGATAAATTTCCGCAAATGTTTGTATACGATATCCCCCTCGAAAATATGCGGCGCGTTTTTTACATTATTGCATACAACTTATCGAACAAATACAGTGGATCTGGAAAATTCACATCGTGCATCTCGATTCTATTGTTTTTACATATCAAGTGCCGATTTGACTTTCACTGATTTTGACCAGACCCGTTATGATCTACTAGAATAAGAGAAAACAAGACAAATCAACGATGTTTGGGAGAGAAGTTTTGATGGAACAGCAAAAAGAGATTCAAATTCCAAATCCATTCCTTCATTATCTTGATTTATACCTGGGGACATTGCTTGGAAAAGGGAAAGCGGCCAAAACCATCGAGAATTACGGACGGGATATTCGGCTGTTTTTTGAGTATTTGGCGATTGCGTATCCTTCCGTGCAAGATGTGCCGGCCATTCGCCGGGAACATATGTATACCTATTTTAATCATCATCTGACACTACAGAGGGGAAATGCACAAACGACCATTCAGCGCAGGCGGATTGCTTTGCGCCAGTTTTTTCAATTTCTTGTGATTGATGTAAAAGTAATCGCAGCATCCGATAATCCCTATCATGAGGAGTCAGCCATTCGGGAAAAAGTGGTTAAACAAGATAAATTGCCAATCTTTTTGGAAATCCATGAAGCGATTGCGTTTCTGGAAGCGATTTTCAAGCGGGACGACAAACGGGGCGGCCGCAAGGATTGGATGAAAGAACGGGATATTGCCCTTTTCAGCTTTATCCTCGGTACAGGCGTGCGCATTTCGGAGCTCTGCAACATGACAGTCGAGCGCTATGAGACATTGATATCGAGCGGCACTGCCAGGATCCTCGGCAAAGGAGACAAAGATCGGGATATTCCCATGCGGGAAATTGATCTCAGACGATTGGAGCAATATATGAACGTACGTCCAAAGCCTGAGCCTGAGCATGGATGTATTTGGCTGACCAAATCCCTGCAGCCGATGGTGCCTAGAAACATTCAGGGCATCATCAAAACATATGCCGGACGGGCCGATCTTCCCATGGAAAAGAAACGCCGCCTGACACCGCATAAACTCCGTCATTCCTATGCATCGCTGCTTCTGGAAAACGGAGCCGATCTGCGCACCATCCAGGAACTGCTGGGACATGCAGATATTTCTACGACCCAGATTTATACACATATATTAAAAAGCAAAAAACAGCAGGCGATTGAAAATTTGCCGCAGTTTTAAAGTATTCATCATACTGATTTCGGTATATCACACAATTTCACTTTCATAATCGAAAACATAAAAGCCGGAATCTCTTAATTTAAGGATTCCGGCTTTTTATATTCCCATAATTTTTATTATGGTGGATTTTACGTCATTTGGTTGGCGGCGCCCCTATGTGCATCCTTCTGTGCATCCTTCTGTTCATTTGCCGGCATTTTGTTGAAACGCATAGATTCTCGCTTCATGCGGACGCAAAAGAATCGTATCCAAAGGATTTGCGAAAGAAGTTTCCGGATAATTGGCCAAAAGGAGTTTGTCGGGATTTCTATATTCCTTGGGAACGGAAAACGAACGGTCGCAATCCGAATGGTTGAGAACAATCAGCCAGCAAACGTCCTCCCATGTGCGAGCATATGCATAGATATGGAGATCCCCATCCGACACGTCTTGATATTCTCCATACACCATGACCGGATGTTGTTTCCGCAATTGAATCAACTGCTTATAAAAGGCGAGGACAGAGTTCGAATCTGCCAAATCTTTTTCCACATTGATTTCTGTATAATTGGGATTGACTTGAATCCAGGGCTCCCCTTTCGTAAACCCGGCATTCCCGGAATCATCCCACTGCATCGGCGTGCGCGAGTTGTCACGGGCCAATGGACGCAGCGTTTCCAACACTTCCTTGGGACTCCCCCCTTTTGCCACTTCTTCTGTATATTTGTTTTTGACCGCAATATCTTTGTATTCTTCAATCGACGGGAAATAGACGGCAGTCATTCCGATTTCTTCCCCTTGATAAATATAGGGAGTTCCCGGCAACGTATGGATCATCGTCGCCAAAAGCTTGGCCGATTCGATCCGATACTCCCGATCATTTCCATAGCGGCTGACTTGCCGCGTATGGTCATGATTGTTTAAGAACTGGGAATTCCAACCTTTCCCCCATAATCCTTGATACCAACGCTGCTGGATCTCCTTGAAGCGCAGCATGTCCCACTTGGGCATTTCATCACAGATTTCGAAATGAAAGATCGTATGCAATTCATCCCGATCTTCCCCCACGTACAAGAGACCTTCCTTCGGCGTTACAAAGGCGGCTTCGCCAACCGTCAGAATATCATAATGACATAGCACTTCCTCATTCATTTCCCGCAAAAACTTATGAATCCCCGGATTGTTGGTCAGATAGCGAATATCATCGGGATTTTCCGCATCGGGAAATCCGTTTGGCTTGGCCAAGAGAGCAATGGCATCCAAGCGGAATCCGTCAATTCCCTGATCCAGCCAAAATCGCATCATTTGATAAATTTCTTTCCGAACATTCGGATTTTCCCAATTTAAATCCGGCTGTTCGACGGCAAAGGAATGAAAATAATAGGCATCTGTTGTTTCATCATATTCCCAGGCAGATGGCGTAAAATAAGACCGCCAATTGTTGGGGGGCGCTCCTGCTTTGGCATCTTTCCAAATGTAATAGTCCCGCTTTGGATTGGATTTGGACGAACGGGATTCCACAAACCAGGAATGTTCATCGGACGTGTGATTCACGACCAGATCCATGATCAGTTTCATCCCCCGCTTGTGAACTTCCGCCAACAGCTGCTGCCACAAAGCAAATGTTCCCGCTTTTTCCATAATCGAATAATAATCGCGAATATCATAGCCGTTATCCACATCCGGCGAATCATAGCAAGGGTTCAGCCAAATCACATCAACGCCCAGCTCTTTGATGTAATCCAATTTCTCGATGACCCCTTGCAAATCCCCGATGCCATCCCCATCCGTATCGTAAAAGCTGCGCCAATACACTTGGTACACAACCGCTTCTTTCCACCAGGTTCGCTTCATTGCTGACATAACTCCTTTAATACGTCTGTATTTATAGGATCGACCGCTAACAATTCGATTGATCGAGTAAAAAAGTCTCCGTATGGAGACTTTTGATTTTCAATTTTTCATTTTGAACCAATGTTTTTTGTTTTTTCATGCTCGTTTTCATATGCGTATACGCGCGCTTCGTAAGGCCGGAGTGTAAATGTTTCGATGTTTGTTGCGGAATCTTCCGGGTAATTGCTGATCAAAAGCTTGAAGCTGCGAAGCTCAAGCTGTGCAGGCAACTGGAACACCGGCGTACCTGCAAAGAAATTCAATACAACCAGAAGATGCGCATCGCCGAACGTTCTCGTATATGCATAAATCTCCGGATGATCGGCCAAAATCAACTGATAGTCTCCATATACCATGACTTCATGTTGTTTGCGCAAGCGAATCAATTGCCGGTAATAGGCGAGAATCGAATCGGAATCCTGCAATTGCTGCTTGACGTTGATCCGGGTGTAATTCGGATTCACTTGGATCCAGGGCGTTCCGGTTGTAAACCCTGCTTGCAAACCGGCATCCCATTGCATCGGTGTGCGGGAATTGTCCCGCCCTTTTGCATAAATGCTGTGCATGACAGTTTTTGCATCCTGCCCTTGCTCTACTGCTTTTTCTTTGTACATGTTTAAAATTTCTACATCTCGATATGCATCGATCGTGTCAAACGCCACATTCGTCATGCCGATCTCTTCCCCTTGATAAACGTAAGGAGTACCACATAACGTATGAATATAAGTAGCCAATAATTTGGCCGATTCTTTCCAGTATTTCGCATCGTCGCCGAAGCGGGAAACGGCTCTCGGCTGGTCATGGTTGTTGAAATAAAGAGCATTCCAGCCTCTGCCGTATAATTCCTTTTGCCATTTGCCCATGACCGACTTTAGATCAAGCAGGCTCCAAGGGCGTACATCCCATTTGCCGCCTGGTCCGGAATCGATCGACATATGTTCAAACTGAAACACCATATTAAATTCCTCGCGGCCCTCTTCTACATACAGCAATGCTTCTGTAGGACCGACACCTGACGTCTCGCCGACTGTCATGATATCGTAGCGGCTCAATACTTCTTGATGCAAGGATCGGATTTGTTTATGAACTTTCGGCAGATTGGCAAAATAACGATATCCGACCGTCCAGAAATTTTCTTCCGGATGCGGATCGTCCGGCAGTCCGTCCGCTTTTCCGATATGATTGATCGCATCGACACGGAATCCGTCAATGCCTTTGTCCAGCCACCACTTGACCATTTTATGAATTTCATCTATGACTGCAGGATTTTCCCAATTCAAATCCGGTTGTTTCTTGGAGAATAAATGCAGATAGTATTCATCAGTCGTTTCATCGTATTCCCAGACGGAACCGCTGAAAAACGATTCCCAATTGTTTGGCTCTTTCCCTTCCTTGCCGTGACGCCATATATAATAATCCCGTTTGGCATTGTCTTTGGATGATCGCGATTCAATAAACCAGGGATGTTCATCGGAAGTATGATTCACAACCAGATCCATGATCAATTTCATTCCGCGATTGTGTACTTCTGCCAATAACCGGTCAAAATCCTCCATTGTTCCAAACTCGTCCATAATGTCATAATAATCGCTGATATCATAACCGTTGTCATCGTTGGGCGATTTGTAAATCGGACTCAGCCAGATGACATCAATCCCCAAATCTTTTAAATAATCCAGTTTTGCTAAAATTCCTTGCAAATCGCCGATCCCATCTCCATTGCTGTCTTGAAAGCTTCTCGGATAGATTTGATATACGACCGCTTCTTTCCACCATGTTTTTTTCATTGTTTCTCTCCTAGATCCGCTTTTTCTTATCTGATTGTTTTTTCTATCTGAATGTCTGTTTTCGTTCAATGGCAATGCCGGACTTACCCTTTGACAGCACCAGCCGTCAATCCGGATACGATCCATTTGCGGAAAATGATGACCAATATAAAGATCGGAATCACAGATACGACAGAACCCGCAAAAATCGTTCCATACGGCACATCATATTGGCCGCTGAACAACGCGATTCCCACCGGAATGGTGCGCATCGCATCGGATGAGTTGAACACAAGGGCCATGAAAAATTCTGTCCAGGCAGCCACAAATGTAAAGACAGACGCTGTAAACAAGCCTGGCGTAGTGATCGGCAAATAAATCCGGTAAAAGGTTTGAAAAACGGTGGCGCCATCCACTTTGGCCGCTTCAAACAACGCTTTTGGCACTTGCAAGAAGTAATTGCGCATGATCCAAATGGCAAACGGCAAGTTAAATGCAACATATGGAACGATCAGCGCTTGATAGGAATTCAACCAGCCCAATGAACGAAGCAGCATGTACAACGGCGATATGATGGCAATCGGCGGGAACATGGATATGACCAAAAGCACAATCATGATGGCCGTCTTGTTGCGGATCGGCAAGGAAGCGACAGCAAAACCTGCCATACTGGAAAAGAACAAGACAAGAAATGTTGAGACGATTGACACAATCACGCTATTGATGATGTACACCTGAAAATGAAAATGCGTAAACGCCTCCGTATAATGCTGGAACGTCCATTGTGTCGGCAACAGGGTTGGCGGATACACGCTGATTTCCGTGTTGGGTTTAAACGATGTGACGACCATCCAATAAAACGGAAGAATGATAAGCAACAGAAAAAAGAGCAAGACGAAATATCCGAACACTTTTCGCGATTTTGACTGGATCATGCCGATTCTCCTTCCACCAATGAGCGAAATGCCGATAAAAAGATCAAACAGGAAATCAACACAAGAGCAACCGTACTGACGGCAATGGCGGAACCGACGCCAAAATGGAGATTTTGAAAGAGCGCCTGTTCACCGAGAATCGCCAGGGACTGCGTAGTCGTGCCAGGGCCGCCGCCTGTAAGTACGAACGGCAAATCAAAAATTCCAAACGCTTGCAAAATGCGGAACAATCCGGCAAGTGCGATACTGCTGCGCAACAGCGGGAATGTCACGCTCCAGAACGTCTGCCAGCGATTGGCGCCGTCCATATAGGCAGCTTCAAAATATTCTTTTGACAACATCTGCAGTCCGCCCAACAGAATGATGACAACAAACGGTGTGGTTTTCCAGATATCGGCAACCATCATCGCTATGACCGCACTCGTCGATGTCCCAAGCCACGTGACAGGCGCGCCGATTACATGCAGTACTTGCAAAATGTAATTCAAGACCCCATAGACGCCGTTGTAGATGTACGCCCACATCTGTGCGGAAATGACCGTGATCAGAGACCATGGAATCAACATCACCACGAGTGAAACGTCTTTTAACTTTTCAATTCCGTTGATCGCAAGTGCGATCATCATGCCGATTACCAATTCGGCAACAACTGTTACAATCGCATAATAAACGGTAAACCAGACGCTATGCCAATATACAGGAGACGAAAAAATCACGTTGTAATTGGAAAAACCGATAAATTTCATCAAAAATCCGTTTGTTGTAAGGCGAATGTCATTCAGGCTCATCCAGACGGAATAGAGAATCGGAAAAATCGTAACCAATCCAATAACCAGCAATGCCGGCAGCATGAGCGAATACCCGGCCCTTTTTTCCATTTTGCGTTCATTCATACGTTTGCTGCACCACCTCAAAAAGTAAATAGCGAAGGCGCAAGAATGCGCCAACGCCTGATCAGAACTGCTATCTCTCATTTGCCTTTCGGATTTGTCAACGCCGATCTGTCATTGATCGCTGCCCAAACGGTTTATAGTCCGCCGGAACTTGCTGAAGATTGAATCGCTTGCTGCGCTTTTTTCAGAGCGTCATCAACACTAATGCCGCCAGACAATGCCTGGTTCACATTGGTATACAGAGCTTGGGAAATTTGCGCATAATTCGGATTCTGGCTTGGACGGGAAACGAATTTCGTCTGACTTACTATATTAAAGATAGGACTAACCTTTTTCACGTTCGGATCATTTTGCACGTCTTTG
Source organism: Fodinisporobacter ferrooxydans (assembly GCF_022818495.1). Classification (GTDB taxonomy): domain Bacteria; phylum Bacillota; class Bacilli; order Tumebacillales; family MYW30-H2; genus Fodinisporobacter; species Fodinisporobacter ferrooxydans. The sequence goes on from NZ_CP089291.1 coordinate 3,678,603, forward strand.
TTTGTCGGAATCTCGGAAAATTGTTTTGCCATGATCGTTTGTGCTTCTTTTCCTGTCATCCAGTCAATAAACGCCAATGTTGCCGGCACGTTCTTGGTATGCGGGTTGACAAACAAATCCCAACCGCCGACCGAACTATAACCCGCACCGCCGCCGAATGTCGGCAAAACAGTAACGCCGACTTTTCCGACCACTTTCGAGTCTTTCGGATTTTGCGAACTTGTCCAAGCATACGACCAGTTCCTGAGGAATGCCGCATCCCCATTATTAAATACATTCATGGATTCCGGTTCTTTGAACGTATCTTCCGCCGCAGGAGAAACTTTGGATGTAATCAAGCCGCGCATGAACGACAAAGCTTTCTTCGCTTCCGGTGAATCAAGGGCAGGTTTGCCGCTGCTGTCTAACACTTTTCCGCCGGCATCTGCCAAAATTTCTGTAAAATCACAAGTCAATCCTTCATAGGAAGCCCCTTGCCATACATATCCAAATTTTACAAGTCCCTTATTCTGCAATGTTTGTGCATCTTTCTGTACTTGTTCCCAACTTGTCGGTACTGGCAATCCCGCTTTATCCAACAAGTCTTTGCGGTAAAAGAGGAAAGCGGTATCTGCGAAAAACGGTGCCGCATACACTTTTCCCTGATATTTCGCACCATCTACAAGACCATTGGCGAAGCGGTTCCAAAAATCAGCCGGCAATACTTTATCAAGGGGCATTGCCAGTTGGGAATGGGCAAACTGCGCCGGCCATACCACATCACCCATATACACATCAGGCGTCGTTGCGCCGCCGCCAATCGCCGTCGTCAGGCTGGCACGGTTGGTATCCGTATTGGTGTTTTGATTTTGCAAGGTAACTTTGATATTGGGATGTTCTTTGTTAAATGTGTCTACGAGAGTCTTGCGCAAGCCGTTGTTCGTAATCGGTGGAGCTGCCCAGACGATGGAACCGCTGGCTTTTGAAAAATCAACGGGCCCGTTTCCTGTTGCTGCCGTATTGTTGGCGTTTTTGTTGTCTGCCGCTTGCTGCGTGTTATTGGTTGCCGCGCCGCAACCGGCTACCAGACTGCCGAGAGTCATGACTGCTGCACCTAAAACCATACCTTTTTTCACGAATGATGACATAATGGTTTGACCTCCCCTTATCTTGGGTTTTGTTTTTTATGTGTTAACAGGTATCATACGAACGGATTCCCGCTCGACAATGCGGTGTGGCAGATAGTGAATGCCGCCATCGATTTGGGCGTTTTGATTTTGAATCGCCTGCAGCAAATACTCAATCGCCAGTTCTCCGATTTGCTTGATCGGCTGTGCGACCGTAGTCAATGTTGGTGTCACCATCTGGGCAATCCGCAAGTTGTCAAATCCCATCACAGAGATATCGTCTGGTACCCGTAAACCACGATCATAAAGACAGCGCATGGCGCCAATCGCCATCGTGTCGCTGGCTGCAAAAACAGCTGTCAACTGATTTTGCTCCTGCTTCTCCAGCAATCGCGACATGGCAAGGTATCCATGTTCAAAGCGATAATTCCCAAATTCCTTCCAATCTTCACAAAACGGGATCGATGCATGCTGCAACCCTTTTTTATATCCCTCAAAGCGCGGGGCTCCGGCAATGATATCATCAAGCGGACCGGAGATCATGCCAATGCGGCGATGACCGCGAGAGACAAGATAGGATACTGCATCGAAACACGCCCGCACGTCATCCACCTTGAATGCCGTCAACGGGAATTTCCCATAGCTTTGTGTCAGCGTCAGCACAACGGGGATCCCCAATCGGGACAGAATGGGGTCGTAGTCAACTGTGACCGGACGACTGGTAAAAATAATCCCATCCACCTGATGCTGTTTTAGAAATGTAAATCCATCTTGTGCTCGATCCAATCCATGATGTGAATCAAACAACAGCACTTTCATTCCGTTATTCCTGGCAACTTCCTCGATACCGACATAAAGTTCACTGAAAAACATATCGCTCAGACCATGCACCAACAGACCTAACGTATCCGTTTTTTGCGCACTCAGGCCTCTTGCAATCGCATTCGGTGAAAATCCCAACGCAGCGATCGCCTCTTGCACCACTTGTTTTGTTTCTTCACTGACCAATTCAGGCGTATTTAACACCCGAGATACTGTTGCCGGCGAAACGCCTGCATGATTCGCTACATCGCGAATGGTTACTTTCATCCCTAATATCCCCCACATTTTTTGATCCTATCATCAAAAAGTATAAATCTTTGAAGGGAATCGTATAAGTCCCAAAGGGATTTTTTCATGCATAACTTGCAAATATTTATGAAACAGTTTCATAAATCGATTTCATAGTGATTGTAAACGAATACACCCCACTGTGTCAACTGTATTTTTCGTCACAATTCATCAAGATTCGCCGCTGATTTCCTCCCCCGTTTTGGCGCTCTATTCTCGTTGTTTTCTCCCTGAAATAAAAAAAACCAATCCGAACTGGATTGGTTGGCGATTCTTTTCAGGTAGTGGAAGCTTCCTGCTGGTAATATTCATAAAAAACATCATATTTGCTGGTATTGGTTTTTTTCGCGGCCGCATGTTTCTCATGATTTTGTTTGGCTGGCTGCTGATTTTTGGATTCGGATTTTTTATTTTTATATTCTTCCCGGTGCATTTGCAATTGCTGCATGGTGCGTATGTTTTGTTTTCCCCATTCAAACAAAATGCGATCAATATATTTGAAATTATATTTACCGGATAAGACAGATTCTCGCAACGCCTCAAGAATCATCAATTCATCATATCCATCCGTATCCAGCCATTGGATAATTTGTTCATACTCAATCGCTGTCAATGGACGTCCAAACTCCGATTCAAATACGGAAAACACGTTTTTGCTCCGAACGGGCTCAATCGGAGCCATGTTCGGCTGCGGATGCAGACGATGTGTCAACATACCGATTACGGGTGACAAGTCATAGTTTTCACTGACCTGACCGTCTGTCGTCATGGGAACAATCGTTATGTATCCACGGTTTACAAGCCGCTGCAAGACCGTAAAAATTTCGTCTGAGCCGATACTCATGCGTGCTGCCAAATCTGGCATCGTCGGAAACACATTTTGCTCCACTTGTTGAAACGTCAAAATATGCAAAATCAGCATCATTTCCGTTTCATTCAATCCTATATTCTGGTATTCCATCATGAATAATGAAGGAAAAGACACAAATGGAACGGTGAAATAGGCGGCCATCGGCAATTCCATTCGATTATGAGACAGATTCATGACAGCGCCCCCTTCTCATATCTAGTATAGCACGTATATCCTATGGAAAAACAGCAGAAATACAATGGAAGAATAGAAAGAGACAGCAACCGGTCACTGTCACTGTCTCCTCGTGGATTCCGCTCATACGGCTTTGGTTTTTTTGTTCAGACACCCGATTACGGATACAATCGATACAAAAGGCGTGGGAATGGAATGGTTTCACGGACGTGCTCCAGTCCGCAAATCCAAGCTACCACCCGTTCAAGGCCAAGACCAAACCCGGAATGTGGAACAGAACCGTATTTCCGTAAATCCATATACCATTGATAAGCTTCCATAGGCAGTTGGTGTTCTTCATAGCGTTTTTGCAAAAGCACCGGATCGTCGATTCGTTGACTGCCGCCGATGATCTCCCCATATCCTTCCGGCGCCAACATATCGGCACAAAGGGCCACTTCCGGACGATTCGGATCGGGTTTCATATAGAATGCCTTGATTCCAACCGGATAGCGTTCGATAAATACCGGTCGATCATAGGAAGACGCAATCTCCGTTTCATGAGGAGCGCCAAAATCTTCTCCCCACTTTATATCGTGGCCCCGTGCTTGCAAGAATTTGATCGCATCATCATACGAGATCCGCGGAAATGGTGCTTTCACAGTCTCCAATTTGGAAATATCCCGGCCGATCGTTTTTAATTCCAATGCGCAATGTGCCAAAATATGTTGAACGACGTGTGCGACAAGTTGTTCCTGGATCCGCAAATTCTCATCATGATCCGCAAACGCCATTTCCGGTTCGATCATCCAAAACTCGATCAAGTGACGGCGCGTCTTTGATTTTTCCGCGCGGAATGTCGGTCCGAACGAATACACTCGTCCCAATGCCATAGCGGCTGCTTCCATATACAACTGACCACTCTGTGTCAGGTAAGCATCTTCTTCAAAATACTTGGTATGAAACAAATTGGTCGTTCCTTCGCAGGAAGAAGGTGTAAGAATCGGCGGATCTACAAGTGTAAAACCATCGTTGTCAAGGCAGCTTTGAATCGCTTTGATGATTTCCGCCCGAATCTTCAAGATAGCGCGTTGTCTGGGCGAACGAATCCAGAGGTGACGGTGATCCATCAAAAAATCGACGCCATGCTCCTTCGGCGTGATCGGATAATTCTCCGAATCGCCTACTACTTCTACATTCGTAACAGTCATTTCAAATCCGCTCGGCGCCCGGTCTTCTTTGCGAACCAATCCGGTTGCGCGAATGGAAGTCTCTTGTGTCAACGTATGGCAGAGCTGAAAGACTTGCTCAGGCACTTCCGCTTTTACGACAACTCCTTGAATAAATCCGGAGCCGTCCCGGATTTGCAAAAACTGTATTTTACCACTGGAGCGTTTGTTATGTAACCATCCTTCAATAAGTACTTCCTGATCGACAAATTGTCCAATGGTTCCGATAGTTGCCTTTCTCATATTCTCCCTCCAACTTGAGCGAACCGCACAACAAAATACGCAAAGCAAAGTATAACAAAAAAAACACCTGAACGCAAAAATAAGATTTTGTAAAACGTTCAGATGTTTTGATCGTATAAAAATTATACGGCAATCGGTTGACTTTCGCCGTTGTCGTCAATCGCGTGTTTTGCTGCTGTTTCTGCAGTCGTAAACTCCATATCTTCAGACATTCCAAGCTGCTTTTGCAACCAATTTCTGAATTCATCACCTGTCATGTTTTCATGCTGAACAATCGATTGGGCCAATTCGCGAATTCCTTCCGCAAACGGTTCCAGCAATTCTTTCGTTTCCTTTTCCCGCTCGGACAGAATGAAGCGAATTTCTTCATCGAGGATCGTTTGCGGCAAATTGTCTGCATCGACAATTCCGATTCTCGACAAACCGCATTCCACTTCCGTACGAGCCAAATTGGAGGCTTGTTGAAAATCGTTTTGCGCCCCCGTACTGCGATTGCCGTACAAAAGTTGTTCGGCAATTGTGCCGCCAAGGGCTACTTTGATTTGGTTGTTCAATTGATCGATCGTGTACAGATAGCTATCCTTTTCCGGAATCTGCCGGACGAATCCAAGGGCATTTCCACGGGGTGCGATCGTGATGTGGGAAACGGAATTCGGTCGCACCAATTCACTGATGATGGCATGGCCCAACTCATGAATCGCCACTCGCCGCAATTCTTCCCGATTGGGAATCCGTCCTGTCTTTTCTCCCATCAAGACTTTGTCGACCGCATCGCGGAAATGCTGCTGTTCAATCCTTTCTTTCTCTTCCCTAAGGGCCATAATCGCTGCTTCGTTCGTCAAACTTTCCAACTGGGCGCCGGAAAATCCATACGTCTCTTGCGCCACATGCTCAAGATTCACATCACTTGACAAAGGCTTATTGCCCGTCTGAATCGAAAGGATATGCAGCCGGCCTTCCCGATCCGGAAGATCCACTTTAATCATACGGTCAAAACGTCCTGGTCGAAGAAGTGCAGAATCGAGGATATCGACCCGATTGGTTGCGGCTACTACCAAAACAAAAGGCGATTGCGTCGTCTGCATTCCGTCCATTTCCGTCAACAGCTGATTGAGGGTCTGGTCATATTCCTGATGGCTTTGCGCACCCCGGCGGCCGCCGACGACGTCAATCTCATCGATAAATACGATCGCACTGTCTTTTCCTTCTTTTTTGGCAAGCATCCGGGCTTTTTTGAACAATTCCCGTACCCTTTGCGCTCCTACACCGACATACATCTCGACAAATTCACTGCCGGAAGCTGATACAAATGCTGAATCCGTATACGTTGCTGCCGCTTTTGCCATCAACGTTTTTCCCGTTCCCGGGGGGCCGGTCAATAAAATGCCTTTTAATGGGCGTATCCCCAATGCTTGTATCTTTTCACGGCGTTTCAAGAAATCAAGTGCTTCCATCAACTCCCGTTTCGCCGTATCCTGACCGCCAATTTGCGCAAAATCAATCGCATGCTTCACTGCTGCGCTTTTGGTTCCGCCTGTGACCGTTGTCCGTCGCTCCATCATAAACAATAAAGCAATGGACAACCCGATCAGAAACACGATCGGTACAATATTAAAACCGAGACTTGCGAGGAAAATCAAAACTGCGGCAACGAATCCGATCATCAATTCTTTCACGATGGATTCACCCCCTGCTGTTGATTGTTGTATGGAATAATATCATCCAATTGATGGCTGTCTTGCGTCAATTGGATATATACGTTTGCCGAATCCATGGAAACATTGGCAACCACGTTTGCTTGTTTGGCACGACTCTCGATCGTTTGAATCATTTCCGTGTAATTGCCTTTGTGAATGCCTTCATATAATACAGGCTGCAAGGTTTGATACAAATGTGCCAAAGCTTCTGAACGCGTATCGACAACCTGAATCTGTGTATCGCTGCCTAACGATTGCAGCACGACTTGCTTGATTTTATGATAGGTAGACTGCAAATCTTGCACATTCCACACAGTAACTTTCACGGTCCGATTTTGATTCGAGATCATGACTTTCACGCTTTGGACAGATGGAACCTGCTTCAAAGCCTGCTCCGCCGGATGTTCGAGTCCAAAATTCTTGTAAACCGCCCAACCGCCGAATAAGATGGATAGTGTAATCACGATCACCACAAGTGTCGGGATAATTCGTATACGTGACATCGATACATCCCTCCTCTACGAATTCCGATGTTTGAAACTCTATTGTTCTGGTTTCTTAAAACTTATATTTCATGCATTCTATTAGAAATTACAAAACTCGAATCCGGAAATTGGTTTACATAACATCAGCACTCGATCAGTATATCATGAAATTCAGGAAAGATCAGTAGAAAAAACTAGAAAACATCGAGTCATTTGCTTGAAAAATCCCGAACATGCCTGCATGAAATTCTTACGGCAATTTCGGCGCATCGGGAAAGACGTTTCACTGTAAAAAAAGTTCTACTGTGTAGAGAAGAATTCAATTGTGCAGCACATAGGTCCAAAGCAATTTTCCGGTGTAAAAATCAAAGTATGCATATTTTCCATGTCCATTTTGGTCTTTTCCATACACTTCCCAGACGAGTTTACTTTGTGCAACTTTGGAAAATTGGGTTTGCACATGCGGATCAATGAGACCAGGCAGCGCATGTATGACTTGGACGATATCGACAGGCGACTGCTTGGCGATCGACAGGATCTTATCCCGCTGCAAACCGTTTGCGGCAAGCTCCGCATATGTCGAATGTGCGGTCGCAAAAGCCCAGACGTCCCTGCCTAAGGAATCTTTGCCGAAAAATACATATTCTGTGGGGCCGCCTGTATAAATCTCCCCTGTTTGTATCGTCTGTAGAATCGTCGAATCCAGTACGCGCTGGCCAGCGAGAACGAGCGTTTGGGTACGGGCTGCAAAAATGGTGTTGGCATACCAAATGGCGAAACCAAGAATGCAAATCACGAGAACGAGACTGACCAGGAACCACCGTTTCAATGTTTTCATCTGTCATTCCGTCCTATAGATTGTCACTACCAGTTTGTTTGCTTCATCACTTTTGGATAAGCCGAACACTACATCCCTATCTTTCAAATTCCGGTTTAGAAAATCGATCAACTGATACAGATCATCGGTTGCTGTCACTTTTTTGGTTGCAATAATCTCCAATTGCCCTGGCATAGTTTTTCTCTTCCCTCTCTCGAAAGCCTTACTGAAACGTCCACTGTTTCAATTGTTTCATCCATGCTTCATCGGTTAATGTCAAACGTAATGGAGTTATGGAAATCCATCCGCTTTGCACAGCCGACACATCCGATTCCGGATCATTCTGTGTTGTTATTTCTTCACCGATCAGCCAATAATAGGACCGCCCCAAAGGATCCAGACGCTTCTCGTAATTGGTGCTGAAAGACCGTTCGCCAAGTGTTGTCACGCGCACACCCTGAATCGGCGCGTTTGCGGGCGGGACATTGATGTTTAGAATCCGATTTTTTTCAAACGGTTGGGATTGGATCATTGGAATCATTCGTTCTACAAATTGGGCTGCAGCTGCAAAGGCAAAATTTTTATATCCGCATGCAGAGACCGCAACGGCCGGAATACCATTCATCGCAGCTTCTACTGCTGCCGAGACTGTCCCCGAGTAGAACACATCCATCCCCAAGTTCGAACCGGCGTTCACACCTGAGATCACAATGTCCGGCTGTTCGTCCAGCAAAACATGCATGCCCATTTTTACACAATCAGCCGGCGTGCCGTTAATTTTGAATGCAGTTACGGGAAGGCCCAAGTCGACTTCATGCACATGCAGCGGCTTATGTAATGTAATGGCGTGTCCGGTGGCGCTTTTTTGGCGATCGGGAGCGACAACAGTCACTTGATGTTCGGTATGCTTGCATAAATGTTCAGCCAATACTTCAATGCCCTTCGCATAAATACCATCGTCATTTGTCAATAAAATCCGCATGGCGCCTCCTCCTATTTGCCAGTAAAGATGGATACGTCCTTGATTGGCAAAAACCTTTTCTTATACGTCCAATCCCTTAGGCAATACTATCTGTACACCAACGAGGGGGTGAAGGGAGTTATGCAACAGCCTTCAAGTGTTCACCACCAGAACGCGAACCTGTCAAACATCCCACAGGATGTGCATACATTCGCTCGCGACATGGCTTCCCGGATTGGTATTTTGCATTATCTGGAATCCGGTGAATGGTGGGCTGCACCTTATGTCCTAAGCCGCACCATCCAATCGTCAGAGATCTCCGTCCGGAACGTGTACGGGAACCTAAATCACATCAATAAACGCTTCAAATTATTGACACACAAGGATCTCCAGCGATTTTAACACGTATTCCGCGTCTCTTGTGACAGATAACGTGAATCTTGAATCAGGTGGAATGTTTACGCCATCTGATTCTTATCTGAATCAACAACGATTTATTTTCTTATCTGAATCAACGCCAACGATTCATTGCCGTTGCAACAACCGATCTACAATCTGGTTTGCCTGTTTGAAAATTTGCGTCTCATCCAATGTCAAACATGCTTTGTTTTGAATCACGACACGACCATCGATAATCACATCTCGTACATCACCGGCCGCTGCGGCATACACCAAGTGTGCAAGAATGTCATGACGCGGTTGCAGATGTGGTTTTTGAAAATCTACAATAATAAAGTCGGCGAGACTTCCCACAGTCAAAGTTCCTAATGAATTCCCCAAAAACAATGCATCCGCACCGCCTTTTGTGGCCAGATGCAGCGCTGTGGAAGCAGAAATGGCCAGCGGATTTTCCAACAGACCTTTATGAATCATCGCAGCCATCCGCATTTCCTCAAACATATCCAGGCGATTGTTGCTGGCCGCTCCATCTGTTCCAAGACCTACGACAATCCCCCGTTCCAGCATTTTCGTAAGCGGTGCAATGCCGCTGCCTAATTTTAAATTGCTGTTGGGATTGTGGGCGATCGCCATGCCGCAAGCCGCAATGATATCCAGATCCTCGTCCGTCACATGCACGCAATGTGCGCCAATGACCGGACGATCCAGCAGACCGACTTCTTTTACTAATTGTATGGGCGTTTTGCCGTATTGTTGTAAACAATCTGCAACTTCTTTGCGAGTCTCGGATAAATGGATTTGGATGGGCACTTGCAGTTCCTTGGAAAGTTCGGCAATCCCCCGCAAGTATTCAGGAGGACATGTATAAGGCGCATGCGGACCAAGCATCGTTCGAATTCTGCCGTTTGCATATCCTTCATATTTGCCCACGAATTCCACCGCTTCCTGTTTTGCCGACTCCCCTTTCTCCCCAAATCCGATGAGTCCGCGCGACAGTACCGCACGCATCCCGGATTGCTCAACAGCCAGCGCCACTTGCTCTTCAAAAAAATACATATCGGTAAAACAGGTCGTACCCGATTTCAACATTTCTAATATGCCCAATTGCGTACCGACATAAATATCTTCTGCCGTCAATTGATCTTCCAGCGGCCAGATCTTGTTTTGCAGCCATTCCTGCAACGGCAAATCATCCGCATATCCGCGCAGCAAAGCCATCGCCGCATGTCCATGCGTATTGATCAGTCCAGGCATCACAACACAGCCGCCGGCGTCGATCACTTGATCAAAGCGATCTTTGGCATCTTGCCACTCGCCGCTGCCGATTTTTTCGATGTAGGAACCGTTCGTAACAATATACCCGTTTTCGATGATTGCGGCAGTCGCCGAAGCGACTATCGCGGCATGTTCGATCAATAATTTCATAATCCCATGACTCCTCTGCCATTCCTATATCTACATTTATGCTTTTACCAGTTGTTTCATCGCTTCGCTATTTGGGCGATGGATTACGCCGTTTTCCGTAATGATTGCAGTGATCAACCGATGCGGCGTCACATCAAATGCCGGATGCAGTGCATCAACTCCAAGCGGAGCCACCCGTTGTCCGCCAAACGTCAGAACTTCTTCGCTGGAGCGTTGTTCGATCTCGATAGCTTCACCCGTTGTCATGCTCCAATCGATGGTTGACATCGGCGCAGCAACATAGAACGGTATCCTGTGGGCATTGGCAAGGACCGCCAAGGAATAGGTGCCGATTTTATTGGCTGTATCTCCATTGCTTGCCACCCGATCGGCGCCGACAATTACAAGATCCACCATGTTTTGCTGCATCAAATAGCCGGCCATACTGTCTGTGACAATCGTTACAGGAATATGTTCCGCTTGCAGCTCAAACGCGGTCAACCGGGCGCCCTGCAAATAGGGGCGAGTTTCATCCGCATACACTTGACTGACTTTGCCTTTGGCAAATGCGGAACGGATTACCCCAAGGGCCGTTCCGTATTCGACCGTTGCCAGTGTGCCCGTATTGCAATGCGTCAATATCCTTGCATCTGACGGAATCAGCGTTTCTCCGTTCTCGCCGATTTTGCGATTGACGACGATATCTTCCCGCGCAATCGCCTCTGCTTCATCAACCAATCGACGCACGAATTCTTCTGTCGCAAGAGGCAAGTTCAGAATGCCCCGCATGCGCTCGATGGCCCAAAATAAATTCACGGCGGTCGGCCGTGTCTGACTCATCTGATCCAGGACTTCATTCATACTCTTGACAAAGTCTTCCGCATTGAAATGCTTGCGTTCCTGTGCGGCGATTGCAATGCCATATGCGGCAGCCGCGCCGATCGCCGGCGCGCCGCGGACGTTCATATCGACGATGCAACGCGCCACTTCTTTCGCAGTCGTACAATGGATCCAGCGTTCTTCCTGCGGCAGTTTTGTCTGATCCAGTATATCGATTGACGTACCGTAAAACTTTAATGATTGTAACATCGGCGTTCTCCCAATCCTGACTATTTTGCCAACGATCCCAACTCATGCAGAGCATGTGGGCATTGACAGGTTCTTTCCCCTGACGAATCTTCGATCACTTGATAAAACAGTTCGCGAACGTTTGCCACATTTGCCTGCATGACTTCCATAACTTCCCGGTGTGTCAAAGCTTCCTTCGAAATGCCGGCACAGTAATTGGTCACCATGGCAACAGTGGCATAGCACATTTCCTGCTCCTTTGCCAGCACCACTTCGGGAACGGAAGTCATGCCGACAACATCGCCGCCAAAGCCGGCAAACATCCGAATCTCTGCAGGCGTCTCAAAACGCGGTCCTTCTGTGCATACATAGGTTCCTGATGCCTGCAGGACAATCCCCAAACAGTCGGCAGCTTTGGACACTTCTCCTCGCAACCGTCCGCAATACGGGTCAGTCATATCAATATGAACAACCCCTTGTTCCCCTTCAAAAAATGTGACAGGCCGCTGTTTCGTAAAATCGATAAATTGGTCGACAAGCACCAAAGACCCCGGTTGCAACCCTGCGTGCAATGAGCCAACGGCAGCAGTTGCCAATATTTGTTGCACGCCGATCGACCGCAATGCCCAAATATTCGCCCGGTAATTGACTTTATGCGGCGGCACCGCATGTCCTTTTCCATGCCTTGGCATAAAAGCAACCGTTTTTCCTTGCAGTCGGCCAATGTGTAAAGAAACATCTCCATACGGCGTTGCGATCGAGTGTTGCTTGGGCTGCTCCAACAAATCCGGTTGGTAAACGCCCGTTCCGCCGATAATCCCATAGCTTGCCTGTGTTTGTATTGTACTCATGTTCATTGCTCCAATATGTAAAGTAAATGTGTATATGTGTTCAAATGCCTTTCGATCAGTTATGGTATCATTTAACCAAAAACGTCGAAACAAAGTCAATACGCCGTTCTTTTTCGTGTTTCAATCATTCATTCCGGACGACGCGCAGAAGAATCGCGGTTTGGATGCAGGTATGCAAATAAATGGACGAACGCAAACAGACCAGGCAGCCGCACACAACCTGGTCTGAAACGATAGCAAAACAAGCAAAACGAAAAATCCGTATCGTATTGAAATCTTCCTATTAGAGGATGTTCAAAAAGCAGTCAAAACTTTCTTTTTTGAACACGCACGATTACAAATAATAGGCAAGACTTTGCAACTCTGTCGTCAAATCCGCGTTGCGCAAATGAACATTGGCGGGTACCTTGAGCGTGACAGGCGCAAAATTCAAGATGGTTCGAACACCGGCAGCGACAAGTTTGTTCACGACTTCCTGTGCAGCAAATGCAGGAACTGTAATAATTCCCATCTCAATCTCTTGTTTTGCGACGATCGCTGACAATTCATCCAAATGATAGATATTCATGGCGCCGATGCTTGTACCCACTTTTTTCGGATCTGTATCAAAGATGGCCGTAATCGTCAGGTTTTCTTTTAAATACTGATTATAATTGCTGATGGCAATCCCAAGATGTCCTGCCCCTACAAGAGCCACTCGAATGGTACGATCCAGTTTCAAGATCTGTTTGATTTTTTCTATTAAGTAAATGACTTCATACCCGATGCCTTTTCGCCCAAATTCGCCAAAATATGCAAGATCTTTCCGAATTTGAGCCGGATTCATGTCTAATTTTTGCCCTAGTTCATGAGAGGATACCGTCCGGATATTCATATCGAACAAATGTTGCAAATACCTCAGATAAATCGGTAATCTTCGTACAACTGCTTCTGATATTTTTGGAGTTTTGGATTGCAGACTAACCCCCTCCTATACCCTGACATCCGAATGCAAACGCATTTCCATTACCATCGTACATTTGATGGTTCCTGTTCGTCAAATGATTTTTCCATTTTTTCGCTTTCTGCAAAGCAAGAGCTGCAGTCGTTTACGGCCGCAGCCAATGATAGACAGCCGCATAGATTTCCCGTCTTGTCCCTTGAAACATGCGCGGCTTGGGAAGGGATTGGATAAATCGTTTGCCATAGGAAGAATCGACAATTCTTCGATCAAATACGACAACAGCACCGACATCTTGCGTGGAGCGAACCAATCTGCCAAATCCCTGCTTGAAGCGTACAATGGCTTGCGGTACCGCATATTCAGAAAATGCGTTATGGCCTTTTGCTTTCAGCAGTTCTGTACGGGCTTCGATGACCGGATGATTCGGCGGCCAGAAAGGCAGGCGGACAATTGCCAGACAGGACAACTGCTCGCCTGGAATATCCACACCTTCCCAGAAGCTGCTCGTCCCGAATAACACCGCTTGTTCATGATTTTTAAATGTCTGGATTAAATGATGGCGATTGGAACTATTGATCCCTTGTGCGAATAACGCAATCCCGAATTGTTGAAAGGCGTCAAAGGATTGTTTGTAAACTTCATGCATCATTTTATAGGATGTGAACAGGACGAGCATTCGTCCTTTGCTGATACGGCCAAGCTTGACCAGCGTGTCACATAATTCCCGTATAAACAGTTCCGGCTCCTCTGTCATGCCCGGCATGTCTGTCGGCACACATAATAACGCCTGCTCGGAATAGCGAAAGGGCGATTCAACCGTTAATGTTTGCAACTCTTCTTCTTTTTGCGATCGCAAAAGACCAAGTCGCTGCACAGCATGTTGGAATCCTTTGTTGACAGTAAACGTAGCAGATGTCAGAATAATGGACTGCTTTTTCGAAAAAAGCATTTGATCAAGCAGCGGACCAACATCAATCGGTGCTGTATAGATACCGACAATCCCTTTATGGCCTCTGTCTTCACGTTCAATCCATGTGACCGTATTTTCATCTGTTGCCTGGTAGAAGTTGGTCATATCTTCCCAGATCCGGTCAACTTCCTTCGCCAATCCGATCGCATCCTCGATCATGCCTTCCAATTCTTCCGATTCCAGGTCCTCTAGTCCTGCTTCCAGTCCTTTGATATGTTTGCGCAAAGACTGCAGTGTCACTTGAAAGTTATCGAAGGACAAGCCGATCGGCTGCCAACTTTCTTCCTTGCGGTCATTTGCGCGGATGCGCAGCACAGAACGTCCGCCGTCTGATGACCCGGTATGGCTTGCCACAAATTGGGACAAAAGGTCAAACATCTCCTCAGTTGCTTGGCGCAGAGTCAAACAATCTTGCATGACAGAATCGATTTTGTTTGTCCATGCCGCCATTCGTTCCGGCTCTGTATGAAACACGCGTGTGAACGTTTGTTTAAGCAAAGGCAATTGGCCTGTTTTCCCATCTTTGTGCAAACGGTTCAATATGCCCATGACGCGATAATAATGGATTTCCGTTCCGAGATGTTTGGTTGCACCGTCTTCCAAATGATGTGCCTCATCGAAAATTAAGTGGTCGTATCCCGGCAAAATGTTATGGTCTGCTTTTAAATCGGTCAGAACAAGGGAATGATTGGTAATGACGACATCAGCGCCACTTGCAGCCGCCTTGGCACGATGATAATAACAATATTTAAACCACGGGCATTTTTTGTTAATGCAAGTTTCCGCTTCGCTCTGGATTTGCGCCCACAGCTCCTGTCCATCAAACGAGAGCGGAAGTTCTTCTCTGTCGCCGGCTGGCGTATCTTTTAGCCACACGAGCATTTTCATCAGAAACGCCGCTATGTTTTTGTCAGAAAGAAGCCCAAGTGTATTCAATGATGTCGCTACTTTACGCATGCACACGTAATTGTTCCGGCCTTTCAGCACCGCAAATTGTACGGGAAGCTGCAGGAGTTGTTCGACTAAGGGAACGTCCCGCTCCAACAACTGTGTTTGCAGATGAATGGTATGCGTGGCGACAATGACTTTTTCATCAGAACTTGCGGCAAACTGTGCGGCCGGAATCAAATACGCAAGCGATTTCCCAGTGCCAGTGCCCGCTTCTACAATCAAATGCTGACCATCGTTCAGCGCCAGTGCTACCTGGTGAAGCATTTCCAACTGTCCTTGCCGCGGCTGGTAGGAGGGAAACAGTTGCTTCATCGGTCCATCTGCTGCCATAGAATCCAGGCAATCACTGACGACAAATGGAACAGACTCCCTTTCTGTTTTCTCTTGAATGACTCGCTCCCGGAATAACAATTGTTGAATGATTTGACGGCCTTCTGGCGCTTGCAGATGTGTAAGAGAGGAAGTTTTTTGAAAAATCGTTTGCACGACCAGATGGTAACCGGAATCTACCATAGACGATAGTTCCATGATCTGCTGCAGCAGAAGATAGGGCCATTCAGCAATCGTATGCTGGATCATTTGAAAAACATTGATGACGATATCTGCTTCATCCAAATGTTCCGGATTTAACGAATGGCTGCGCTGTAGTTGCTCCACGACATCTGAAAATGACTGAAACTGCATGGCAGGCCAAACGTATGCCGCCACTGTCGGGAGATGAATGAAGGCATTGCTTGGAAATGTATACCCCTCATCTTCACACCAGGTCCGTATCATATGAATCATTTCCAAATCGCAGGCGGTCACCATAGGATACTGTTGCGTCATCTTTAAAAACTGACTCGCATCGCCATGATGTTCCGAAAAGGAGCACTGTTCCACGATCTGCTCCTGTTTCACAATTCCCACGGTAAATGTCCAATGCTCCGTTTGGGCATCTCTTGCCATTGGTTCTTGCCATATAAGCACTGAGTAGCAGTCTAACATACAACCCACCTTTATAAAGAAAACTTGGCTTCGCCAAGCTTTTCGGCGAAGCCACAAAAGGCGAACCACGGAGGTTCACCATATCTTGTACGATTCGGAACGCATACATTTTAGAGGTCGATCGCGCAAAACTCTTTTCCGTCATTTTCAAATCGATTGTGGCTGAAGCTCCCCGCATTTGCTCCAATACTCTTGCGCACGTTCATGATCTCCCATAAAATAATGGTTTAATCCTTTATAGAATAAAGTCTCAACCGCATGACTGTCAAATCCCAAGGCAGCATTCAAATATCGCATGGACTGTTCGTACTGTTTTTGCGCCATTGCGATCCGGCCCAAATGAACCAGCGCGATGCGTTTGATATTCGGATCTTTATTGCGTACCACGCGATGCAATAGATCTCTCGCGGCGGAAGCTTCCCCCAACTCGCCATAAATATGGGAAAGACCAATCAGTCCATAGGGTTCTGCCGCATGATACCGCAATAACGTCTCAAATACCTTTTGTGCTTTTTGCAGTTCCCCCTGTTGTATCAAAAGCCAACCAAAATAAAATAACCCTTCTTTGCTTTTCGGTTGGATGCTTAAGTGTTTTTGCACAAATGCCCGGGCCTTATCCGTGTTTCCTCGCCATAACGCAATCCATCCCAATCCGGAATACGCCCGTCCACATGCAGGATCAAAGGATAAGGCTTTTTGATAGCTTTTTATAGCTTCTTCGTAATTTCCAAGCTCAAGTTCCAGTTCTGCCAATAAGCAAACAAAATCGGAGCGCTCCGGCTGCCGCTGCACCAACTGCAGCGCATACCCTTTACCCTCATCCGCGTACCCTAAGAACCGCCATAATTTGGCACATAATTCGCCTGCTTCCAAATCTTCCAGATTGGAGCGAAATGCTTGCATAAATTGTTGCAGCGCCTGCACGTATTTTCCCGTTTTAAAATGGCAAACACCCAAATTAAAAGACAGGTCTTTTAATTCCGGCATGATCTCCTGCGCCCGGGAAAAATGCCGAATCGCATCGCCATACTGACGTTCCTGCGCCTCCAAAACGCCTTTTGCCTGATATACAGTCGCTAATACAAGGGGTTCATTCGCCACATGTTGTAAAAGTTTTAGATGTCTGCGCGCCTCCTCACGTCTCCCCTGCATCACACAGGCGACGGCCAGATACATGCGGGCAATAGTCGAATGGTCTTGATTCTGTGCGACGGCATGTTCAAATTCCCGGATTGCTTCCGGATACATCAACAATTGAAAAAACCCTACACCTTTTTGAAAGGAACGGACGTGTAAAGACGTTTCCAACGGTTCGTGAAACTTGGCTATCGATCCTTTGGGAATCGGAGTTGACATATGTTTTGTCAAAAACTGATTCCATTCCGATGTGGAAGAATCGGACACTTCGGCTGCAGTTGTCGATGCAAATTGATCCAACTGATATGTTTCAATAATGTCTGAACAATGTTCGTCAAAGTCGATCCATTTTTCCAGAAAACTGTCGCAAACATTCCGCAGCGCGAATAATTCTTCCGCCAAATACAGTTTTTGATCAGCGTCAGCCGTTTGCAGCTGTTGTTGAATTCTGCCAACTGCACGTTCGAGAAGTTCAAATTGCTTTTTAAACATAAAGATCCCCCAAAAAGCGATATCTTTTTGGTAGTATGCTCTATTTTTGCTTTGCTTTATACCGTCTGTCCATGTTTTTCCTCAATAATTTCCGCAATCGTGTTATCTTCATTCATCAAAGCAATCATTGGCTTAAAATTCGGCAACTCCTTATCATCGACCAAGGCATAGGAAATAATGATCACAATATCCCCTTCCTGCACCAATCGGGCTGCCGCACCGTTCAG
This sequence comes from Fodinisporobacter ferrooxydans, assembly GCF_022818495.1. Classification (GTDB taxonomy): domain Bacteria; phylum Bacillota; class Bacilli; order Tumebacillales; family MYW30-H2; genus Fodinisporobacter; species Fodinisporobacter ferrooxydans. The sequence continues at coordinate 3,696,704 of NZ_CP089291.1, forward strand.
ACAAATCACTCCGGAGCCCCGCGGGCCTTTGATCACGTAAGTTTCCAAACGAGCGCCATTGTTATTGTTGACAATTTGCACTTTTTCATTAGGCAGAATATCAACAGCTTCCAAAATCTCTTCATCGATGGTGATACTCCCGACGTAATTCAAGTTTGCTTCTGTCACGCGGGCACGGTGGATTTTTGCTTTCATCATTGTACGCAACATCAATTTCACCCCCAAATCAAACATTTCACTTTTGAATTTCAACGCGGAAACGGATACCATTTTTTATCCCATTGTATACAACTAAACTCTGCAAGCTAAAGCGGCGGAGCTTCCAGCAAACAATTGTCGATCAAGCGCGTGTTCCCAAAGCGAACAGCCAATGCCAAAAGGCCTGTCCCTGTCAAAGCGGTTAGAGACTGGAACGTCTCCGGATCCCGAATTTCCACGTAATCGATTCTTGCCAACGGCTGTTCTTGAATTTGCTTGAGTACCGCAGCGCGAATCGTAGACGCGTCCCTTTCCCCCGCCCCCGCCATTCGCTGTGCCAACTGCAAGGACTTGTTTAAGGATAACGCTTGTTGCCGCTCTTCCGACGATAAGTAAACATTTCTCGAACTTAATGCCAATCCATCCGACTCCCGGACAATCGGGCATGGAATGATTTCGATGGGAATATTCAAATCCCGTACCATGGTTTTGATAACGGCGACTTGCTGAAAATCTTTTTGGCCAAAATAGGCCCGATCTGCTTGTGTAATCTGAAATAATTTTGTGACAACAGTGGCAACGCCGCTGAAATGACCGGGCCTCGATGCACCGCACATGACATCCGTAATTCCTTTTACCTCTACAGATGTCTGGATCGGCACCGGATACATTTCCGAGACTGTCGGCGTAAACAGCACATCCGCAGACACAGATGCGGCCAATTGAAAGTCATGCTGCAAGTTTCTCGGATACTTCTCATAATCCTCATTCGGACCAAACTGCAACGGATTTACAAAGATCGACACGATCACATGATCTGTTTCTTTTTTGGCAGTTTCCATCAGACTCCTATGCCCTTCGTGCAAATAGCCCATCGTAGGGACAAAACCGACCGTTTTGTTTTCTCTTTTCCATCGTTTTACGATGGATCGCAGTTCTTGTATGGTTTCCACTTGTATCATAATCGTTTCCATTCCTCCTGCAATGCGGCAATGTCGTTGCGCAGTTGTTCAGCCCATTCTTTTTTCATCCCAAAGGAATGGTCATGATCAGGAAATGCCTGTTCTTTTACTTCTTTCCGATATTCTGCAATCGCTTCAACCATTTGTCCGTATCCATCCATATATTGTTTCGCAAAACGCGGCAGATACGCTTCCGACAAGCCCAACAAATCATGCAGCACCAATACCTGTCCGTCACATTCTGCGCCTGCACCGATTCCGATCGTCGGAATGCTCAAAGCTTCCGTAATCAATCCTGCCAGCACCCGCGGCACACATTCCAGCACGATCCCGGAGCAGCCTGCTTGCTCCAGTTCTTTCGCAGCGATAAAAATGCGCTTCGCTGAAATCGGATCACTTCCTTGCACTTTAAACCCGCCGAGTTGATTTACCGCCTGTGGGGTTAAACCGATATGGCCGATCACCGGAATTCCCGCCTGTACCAACGCTTCAATTTGGGAAGCGATTTCCGTTCCGCCTTCCATTTTTACAGCGTCGGCCAAACCTTCTTGCATCAATCTGCCTGCATGGATGATAGCATCCTGCACATTCGTATACGTCAAAAAAGGCAAGTCCGCAACTACCATCGTTTGTTTTGCACCCCGGGTCACCGCTTTTGTGTGGTGAACCATATCCTCGATGGTAACAGGCAATGTGGAATCATACCCCAATACGGCCATTCCCAGAGAGTCCCCCACGAGAATCATGTCGATACCGGCCGCTTCCGCCATTTTCGCTGAAGGATAATCATATGCTGTCATCATGACGAGTTTTTCTTTGTGTATTTTTTTCTCACGCAAATCCGTTACGCTAAGTTTTTTATTTGCCATCATTCTGTCCTCCTTACGCCTTAGAATGCCACGCGAGGAACCTAAGCTTCCATTCCATTCGCAAAAAACCGAAATAAAAAAACTTGCCCGGCCGATCCGCGAGCAAGCTTTTTATCCGGAGCTATGTAAACAGACACATGCGTATCGATTCGCCGGTATGGCAGATCCTTTCCCGGTTTTCGCAAATCCGGGAAGCGATGCCGCTCATACACGCGCATGGCTGTAAAATGATAAGACAATCGAATAGAAACAGGAGTGCAGTTCTCGCGGATACCGCCTCTTACATCATCTAATCACAAATTTTCTAATCTGTCTACCAAGAGGGATGTTTAAAAACAAGAGAGGATGTTCAAAAAGCAGTCGAAACACCCGCACCGCTTTTTGAACATCCTCTAGGAGCTTGTCAACATTTGCAGCTCGCCGGAATGGATCCGTATCGTTTCCCCGTCGTTTTTTTGGATGATGAGACAGCCATCCGGATCGATACCCGTGGCAACGCCGCTGATTTGCGCATGGTTGTAGTTGACTTGGACGGTTTTGCCCAGTGTATGGTTGAACGTCTCCCATTCCTGGCGAAATTTCGCAAAGGAACGTTCGGTTAAAAATTGGCGATAACAGTCTGCGAATTCTTTCAGTATGGCGTCTGCCACTCGATCCCGATCCCATTCTTTTCCTGTCACCGCAAGCAGGGATGTAGACGTTTTTTGCAAATAGGACGGAAATTCATTCGGCAGGATGTTCACATTGACACCAATGCCGATCACGGCTGACTTTACCTGTTTTTCCCGGACAGTCGTCTCGGTCAAAATGCCGCATACTTTCCGGTTGCCGTAAAAGATATCATTGGGCCATTTTATGTTTGGGCTGCTGCCAGTCAAATGGGCCAGTCCGCGCCGAACCGCGATGGCTGTCACCAATGTCAACTGGGATGCGACCGACAATGGCAAATAAGGATGTACAACGATTGACATCCAGACACCTGCTGCTTTTGGAGAGTCCCAGTGTTTGCCCTGCCTGCCCCGCCCTTCCGTTTGCCGATCCGCCAAAAAAACGGTAAATTCCGGAACGTCCATCGATTGCAAGCGTTCCAGCGCAAGTGTATTCGTCGAATGAACCGTTCCAAATTGAAAGATTTGAAACGGTCCTGCTGCTCTGACTGTATCATGACTGTATGGTTCCATTCTGCTTCCTTTCCGCAATCTGAGTTTTTGCCCAGTCCATCAACTGCTGCCGTTGATTGGGGAGGTGTCCGTGCAGTACGCCCATGGCAAGTTCTTGCAGCATTTGTCCGATCCAGGGCCCGCCTTTGCCGCCCGCAAGCGGAAGCAGATCCCTGCCATCGAGCTGGAGTTGCTTGGAATTGTGAATGGGCATGGCGTTACATACATCCCGCACCCGTGTTTCATCGATTCGATGTGCAGGATGCAACTGGTTATGTATGTGAACTCCCTGTATTGCGATTTGCAACCCATATGCAAAAAGCATGTCTTTTAAAAAAATAAAGGTCTGATCTCCTGATCTTTCATGGTCTGTACATTCGATTTGCAACCGCATGCTGCATGCAAGGATTTGCCTGCCTGTCGCAACCGTTTCCCGGCCATAGCGCAGGGAACGCAGCCATTCCCCAAACTCCTGCTCCGTCTTGTTCAAAAGTCGTGCCAACAAGGCAAGCTGTGCAGCTTCATCCGTCATATTTTTATAACAATTGACAAATACTTGCCATTTCGGGAGGTGTTCCAAGCGATAGGACAAATCAAATACGCGCAGCCATCCTGTGTCAGCTAACTGCTGCAAAGGAATGGAATGTGCGGCAGAAATCATTTTCCTCCACTCCACACCCACCCGTTCTCTCGCGATCTGTTCGAGCTTATCGGAACAGGACGCAATCGCTTCGAATGTTGAGGCGTCAATTGCAAACCCGAGTTGCGCCATAAAGCGGAAGGCGCGGACACACCGCAGCAGGTCTTCCCGCATGCGTTCCATCGGGTTTCCTACGCCGCGGATTGTCCGCTCATTGATATCCTTGACGCCGCCATACGGATCTACCAGCTCCCCGAGCAGGGAACAGGCGATGGCGTTCATGGTAAAATCCCGCCGCTGCAGATCTGCCAGAATGGATGTTTCGAATTGAACTTCGGAGGGATGCCGGGTATCCAGATACTTTCTTTCACTTCGGAACGTAGTCACCTCGATGTGTACAGCTTCATGGATCACCGTCACAGTTCCAAACCGAATCCCCGTCTCGACGGTGTGGGGAAAAAGCCGGGCGACGATTTCGGGACGAGCGGATGTAGTGATATCGAAATCGACAATCGGCAGACCCAACAATACATTGCGTACACAGCCGCCTACCAGATAGGCATCATATCCGGCAGAGACAAGCGTGCGCAAAATCTGATACGCCGCTTTCCCTTGTGTCGAATCAAACAGACTTCGCATAATCATAACAGGGTTTTCCATCGATTGCCAACTGGTACAATCGTTCATATTCGTTCACCAAATCCTCCAAAGTAAACCTGTCCAGCACCCGTTTTCGTGCATAGACGGCAAAACTTGCATGCAAATGGTCGTCAAGCAGCAATTGAATCGCACCTTCCGCCATGCTTTGCACATCGCCGACCGGATACAGATAGCCGCATTTCCCGTGTTCGACGACTTCCGGAATGCCGCCAGCGTCCGAGCCGATGACAGGCACTCCGCAGGCCATTGCCTCAAGTGCAACCAAACCAAAGCTCTCTTTCTCCGATGGCAATACAAACAGATCTGCCAGGGAATAGAGTTTTGCCACTTCATCCTGTTTTCCCAAAAATTTCACGTTGGATTCCAAATGTTTTTCTTTGACGATTTGCCTGACTTTTGCCAATTCCGGCCCTTCCCCTACAAGCAGCAGCACGCTGGGAACCGTTTGTTGCACCCGATCAAACACCTCGACTACATCCAGCACTCGTTTTACTGCCCGAAAATTGGAAGCATGCAAGAGGATCTTCTGCTCCGGTTTGGCAAAACAGTTGCGCATTTGCTTCACGTCGATGCGCCTGTATGTATTGGGATCGACAAAATTATAAACGCGCCGGATCGGACAGCGGGGCCGGAATAACTCTTCCGTTTGTTTGACCAGGCTGTCGGAAACAGCCGTAACCAAATCGCTTTTTTCAATGCCAAAACGAATCATATCTCGCAGCGAACGATCTTGCGCCAATACGGTAATATCCGTTCCATGCAATGTGGTGATGATTTTCACACGGGATTCGGGACGCATTTCCTTTGCCAAATACGCACATACTGCATGGGGAATGGCATAATGGCTGTGCAGAATATCCAATTCCGCATATTCGATCACTTCCGCCAGCTTGGTGGCGAGGGATAATTCATGCGGCGGATTTTTAAACAACGCATAATTTGCCACATCTACTTCGTGAAACATAATGTTTTCATGAAACTCCCCAAGCAGCCGAAAGGGGATCGCGTCTGAAATGATATGCACTTTATGTCCCCTGGAAGCCAATGCTTTCCCCAATTCGGTCGCCAATACGCCAGAACCGCCAAGCGTCGGATAGCAACTGATTCCGATATTCACGGATACCCCACCTTTTTTCCATTCGGCTTAGGATTTGGAACCTAAGCGAATGTTGTCAAATCTTGAATTGCCAACAATTGTGCCGGAAGCAAGCCTTCCGCAAAACGGGCATTGATCTGTTGGCCAAACATCGCATCGCGCCCTTCCACGGCATTTAGGAAAATACCGTTGTTTAAAGGTGTTTCCGCTTTGCCGGACTGCCGCTGAAATTGCGTGGCATATGCCAGAAGCGCCTCCCGCTTGCGGCCATAAACACTTGAAACATCAACGGCAAGGGGAACGGAATGCGTATCATTGATAAAATAGTAATACAACTGCTGCGGACGATATGGCTCTGCATGACTGTCTGCCGGTTGATACTTGCGCAGTCCTGCGGAAAACCAGGCCTCGCGCACGATTTGCGCACACCAGCCGTGATCCGGATGGCGATCGGACGGATGTGGCGCCAAGATAATTCTGGGTCTTGTCTCCCTTAAAATGCCGACAACCCGATCGATCATAAAGCGCTCGAGCCTAAGCCCGCGGTCTTGCAAATGCAGTTGAAAGCGCGCTTGTACGCCGAGAATGTCAGCAGCCCGTTGCGCTTCCTGCCTTCTTGTTTCCACCGTTCCGTTGGAAGACATTTCCGCCTCGGTAAGATCACAAATGCCTACTTTATATCCCAATTCCGCATGGAGTGCGAGAATGCCGCCTGCACCGATTTCCACGTCATCCGGATGTGCGCCAAACGCCAGAACTGTGAAATCTTCCGTCATTTCCGCTCACCTAATCCGTCCCGCCAGCCGAAAAATCCGGCCCGCAATCCCTGAATCAACACTTCCGCGGTTGCCAGATTCGTAGCGACCGGTATGTTGTGCACATCACATAAGCGCAGTAAGGCGATAATATCCGGTTCATGCGGTTGTGCCATCAGCGGATCCCGCAAAAATATGACCAAGTCCATCTGATCTTCCGCAATCCGCGCGCCGATTTGCTGGTCACCGCCAAGGGGGCCGGATAAAAAGCGGTGGATTTGCAAGTTTGTCTGTTCCATGATCCGTGCGCCTGTCGTACCGGTCGAAAACAGCTTGGCCTGTGCCAAAATGGTTTCATAAGCGATAGCAAAATTGACCATTTCTTCCTTTTTTCGGTCATGTGCAATGAGAGCGATATGCAGCATTTGTTTTCCTTCCTCTACTTAAAAATAAAACTGCTTCTATACGGATTCGTTTCCTATTCGTTTCCTATTCGTTTCCTATTCGTTTCCTATATAGTGCCTCTGCCGGCAGCAGCCAGTCCAGCGGGAGTGCCTATCGGACTATTGCAAGAGATTCTCAAGGCCATATACCATTCCCGTATATGTCATGACTTTCCGGCATGCAAGTACAATCCCTGGCATAAAGGACTCTCTGGAAAAAGAGTCATGACGAATCGAGAGCGCCTGCCCTGTGCTGCCGAACAGCACTTCCTGATGCGCTACATACCCCGGCAAACGCACGCTGTGGATGCGAATGCCGTCAAGCTCGGCACCGCGAGCGCCGCGCAGCCGCTCCTCCTCATCCGGATGTCCTTGGCGAAACGACTCCCTGACTTCTGCAATCATTTCCGCCGTTTTTTGTGCCGTACCAGAGGGGGCATCCAATTTTTTGTCGTGATGCATTTCGATAATTTCCACATGTGGCAAATATTTCGCCGCCTGTTTGGCAAACTGCATCATCAAGATCGCGCCGATGGCAAAATTCGGTGCGATCAAACCGCCGATTTCCCGCTGCCGGCACGCTCTGTCCCATGTTTTCACATCGTCCAGAGTAATGCCTGTCGTGCCGATCACCGGCCGGGTTCCATAGCGTATCGCCAACTCTGCATGTTCTTTTACCACTTGGGGTGTCGTAAGATCGACCAACACATCCGGCGACTGTTCCGCAATCAATCGTTCCAGATCGGTTGTAAAAGAAGTGCCGGTGGCACCTATGCCGATCACTTCCCCCACATCTACGCCGGACAACGTCCGATCGATGGCGCCTGCCAATTCCAGATCTTCCGTTCCCAACACTGTTTTTACAAATTCCCTGCCCATGCGGCCCTTTGCGCCTGCGATGGCTACTCGAATCCTTTGCTGCCTTGTGTCACTCATTGTCAAACTCCTATTCTATGTAAAGATGTTCAAAGAAGCATGGCATCCTTCGAAGCATGGCATGTTTCTTTTGCTTTTTCCAAATTTGTTTCAAACCATTATGTTCTTCTCAGTGTATCAAATCTTTGGAAAGACAGAAAGATCTGCGATTATTCCGGATCTTTCGGTGTCCATCGATTGGCGTCACGGGTTTGGAACTTATGCACGACCTGGCGAAAAGATTCGGCCAGATCGATTTCCAGGGAATTGGCAAGGCATGTAATGACAAAAAGCAGATCTCCCAATTCCAATCCGATGCTTCCTTCCTCTTCGTTCGCTTTTTTCGGCTTTTCTCCATAGTGATGATTCACTTCACGAGCCAATTCTCCTAATTCTTCCGACAGCCGCACGACCAAAGTCATGGGTTGAAAATAGCCTTCTTTATACTGTGAAATATAGCGATCCACAATCTCTTGCATCTCTCGGATGGTTAGTTCAGTCATGTTGGATTCTCCTTTTGAATATTTGCAACACATGTTGAATATTTGCAATGTATGTTGCCATCCCAAAATCATCATCAGTGTCTAACGTTTCGCTGTTTACCATATAGCTTCCTACAATTATACACGGTTTCCGCCGCATCCGCAGTCGAAATCCGCGCCCCCAACGTGGATTTCGACTGTCCAAAAGAATTTGTACAAGCGAAACGTGGACAAACATATTCGGCAATTCTGTTCATATGATTGGAAAGAGTAGTCCAAGCACGCATTTGTTGAAGGAGTTGATTGTCTGTGACAGGAAAAGCCAGGCGTTCGATGACCATTTTTCTGGCCGTCGTCGTCGTATTTCTCACGATTTCCCTCGTACTGTATCCTGAACAGGCGTTCCAGGCTGGGACGGACGGATTAAAAGTATTCTGGGATGCAGTGTTCCCATCACTCCTTCCCTTCTTTATTCTGTCTGAAGTGATGTTGGGGTTAGGGGTAGTCAATGCGTTGGGAGTCATCTTGGAGCCGTTAATGCGGCCGCTGTTCAGCGTCCCAGGTGCAGGTGCATTCGCATTATCCATGGGACTGGCCGCCGGATATCCAATGGATGCAGTCATTACAGCAAAATTTCGCCGTAATAAGCTATGCAGCAGAATTGAAGGGGAGCGTCTGTTGGCATTTACGAATACGGCAGATCCATTATTTATGTTTGGCTCCGTAGCCGTCGGCATGTTTAAATCGCCGTCCCTTGGCATGCTTTTAGCAATCGCCCATTATATCAGCGCATTTCTCGTTGGTTTTAGCTTTAAATTTTACGGCAGACGAACTGAACGTAAAGAACGGGAAGAAGAATCGTTCACCAGGGAAACTCGTACTGACAAAAAAGGCCGAATGTTTAGCCGCGCGATTCTGGAATTGATAAAAGCCAGAGAAGAAGATGGCAGAACACTTGGAAAATTATTGGGCGATGCCGTCAATGATTCCATCAAAACACTTTTTATGATTTGCGGTTTTATTATTTTCTTCGCCGTACTGATTCGGGTGTTGACAGAAGTCGGCTTCACAAGCCTGCTGTCGTATCCGCTTCATAGTTTATTCGCGCTGCTTGGCATCGACCCGCATTTGATCGGGCCGACATTGAGCGGAATATTTGAAATCGATATCGGCGCATCCCAGGCTAGCCAGGTGGCTGCTCCAATGGTGCAAAAATTTTTGATTGTCAGCGCCATCATCGCATGGAGCGGATTGTCTGTGCATGGACAAGTGGCAAGTGTTTTGACAGGTACAGACATCCGGATGTTCCCTTATATTATGGCGCGCATGTTCCACGCAGTCTTGGCTGCCATTCTTACCGTCGTATTTTACAACTTGGGTTTTGGCAACGAATTGGCACATACTTTTTTCCTGCCGACATTGTGGTCTGGAGTTACACCGACAAGCGCCCATTGGCTGGTTTCCTGGACAGCGTTAAAAAATTGGGCCGACCTGTTGGGGATCACCATTGGATTATCGCTGCTTGTATACGTCGGCAGCCGATTCAGAAGACGCGCCCCTTCTTCCCGGTAACGGACATATAAAAACCCCCGTACACATCGCGCGGGGGTTTTTATATGTCCATTCTCCAAATTAAAACCAATAATGTGTTACAAACTGATCGAACAGCACAAATCCTCCAACCAGCCATACATAATAACTAAACACCCGCAATCGTTTTGTTTGAATCGCATGGACCATATATCGGATAGAAGCATATCCGGCAAGCGCTGCGGCAACCATCCCCGCAATAGCCGGAAGCAATCCGACAGATGGGGTTCCGGTGCTTTCCAGCAAGTCTTTTACTTCCAGTATTGTCGCTCCGAGAATGACAGGTACAGATACGAGAAAAGAAAAATGGGCGGCAAGTTCACGATCAAAGCCTCGAAACAATGCTCCTGTAATCGTCAAACCGGAGCGGGAGATGGCCGGCAAGATGGCCGCACCTTGTAAAATCCCCACAATACAGGCATCTCCATATGTAATTTGCCGGATTGTTTTTCCCCTGCTTTTTTTTCCATCGGCAAACCACAAAATAACACCCGTTGCCATGAATTCCACTCCTAATGTTCCACCATTTTCAAACAATCGGTCAAATACATCTTGAAACAGAACACCGATGATTGCGGTAGGAATCACTGCTACATAGACAAGTCGGGCAAATCTCGATAAAGGGTGTCGCACAATGTCCCACAAAGAATGCCAATAGACGATGACAAGAGCGACCAATGTACCAAGATGCAAAAGAACGTCCATCGTCAGTGCGCCGTCTTTGACTCCCAACACTTTTTGTACGAACACAAGATGACCGGAACTGCTGACCGGCAAAAACTCGGTAATTCCCTGTACCACTCCGAGAATGATACTTTGCCATAGATTCATGCACATGCCTCCCTTTCCTGCAGCCTTGTCCAAAAGATCTGCCTAGATAATGCCTATGCTGCTCCATGCGACATTATAAGTCGCGAACAGTAATGAATCGGCAATCCTGCAAATACACTGGTATCAGGAGGGGGACATGCAATGAATCGATTATCCTGGAAACAATCCTTTCAAATTGGATGTACATACATTGGTACTGTTATCGGTGCAGGATTTGCATCCGGTCAAGAGATTTTGCAATTTTTCACCATTCATGGCACATACGCCTACTTTGGCATTTTTCTTGCCACTGTGTTGTTTGCATGGGGCGGCATCCGCTTGCTGCGGTTCGGCTACGAATTGCGTGCCATCTCGTACAATCAGTTGACAGAATATAGATTCGGTAAACAATTGGCGCGAATTCTCGATTCCTCCATGTCGATCATGCTGTTTGGCATAACAGTAGCCATGTTGGCAGGTGTAGGCGCCCTCTTTCAGGAACAGTTCCACCTTTCTTTTCATTTCGGCGTGCTTCTGACCATCGGACTCACTCTTTTTGTATTATTGAAAGGCATGAAAGGGATATTGTCAGCAAACTCTATCATTGTTCCTTGTATGTTTTTGTTTACCATTCTGATTTTTATTTTGACACTGCGTCAGGGAATTGTATCTCCATCAGCCATTGCCGAACAAGAGAATCATTGGAAATGGGGGCTCTCTTCCATTTCATACGCGGCATTTAATCTCGGATTGGCCGTTTCGGTTTTAATTCCGCTGGGGACACAGGCGGGCACGATCCAAACATTAAAATTGGGCGGCCTGATCGGAGCAGTCGGCCTCGGCGTCATGATGGTGATTGTACATATCGCCCTGGCGGCACACATGCCAGGAATGATCGCCTTTGAGGTTCCGATGGGATACATTGCCGCCAAAATGAATCCATGGCTGCAAATCGGCTTTTCTTTTGTCTTGTGGGGAGAAATATTCTCATCGCTGATCGGCAACGTGTATGCCCTCAGCAGCCAAATGAAGCCCGGCGCTTCTATGCTGCAAACATTGTTTCTCAACATCTGCATTTTGACTGTCGCTTTTTTTGTCGCGCAGATTGGATTCTCAAAGCTGGTAACGATTCTCTACCCGCTATTTGGCTACTTAAGTTTCTTTTTTATACTTGCTATCCTTTTTCCCATCCGGCACCGCAATGAATAGAAAGATTCAATGAAACTGCTAAAACAACACCGTATATTTTGTCGGAAAATTTTTCGCGGAAAAAGGAAAGATGTGGCATAATAAAAGCTGTAGGAAACATGTGACGATCCATCAGCGGGAAATTTGGAAAGGCGGGATTTCTATACCATTGAAGTTGAAAGGAAAATGGAATAGCAATATTTGGAGTATTTTCGGCATTTTGCTGGGGTCTTTTATTTATTCAGCCGGTCTTAATAATTTCATTATTATTAATCATTTGGCAGAAGGCGGATTTGTAGGCATTTCGATCTTGTTTCTGTATCTGTTCCATATACCCGTAAGTATTACGTTCTTTGTGTTAAACGTTCCTTTGTTGATTCTAGCCTGGAAATTTTTTGGCCGCAGTTTTATCTGGAAAACCATTCTCGGCGTTGTCTGTGTGTCTGTGTTTTCGGAAATCACGCAACATTGGCAACCCCCGATTCACGATCGTTTGCTTGCCGCTTTATATGGCGGTGTTGTCACCGGAATCGGCCTTGGAATTATCTTTCGCTTTGGTGCTACTACCGGAGGATCCGATATTATCGCACGATTGGTTCGGCAATCTTTCGGTCTGCCAATGGGGCGAATCATGTTTTCGATCGACGTCATGATTATCGTGATCGTCGCTTTTTTAATCGGAAAAGAGACAGCGATGTATTCACTTGTTGCATTATTTGTAGCCAGCCGCGTCATCGATTTTGTATTGGAAGGTCCATCTTCCAGCAAAGCAGCGATGATTATTTCGGAACATCCGCATGAAATTGCGGAACGAGTACATAAAGAATTGGAACGAGGAACGACACTTTTAAAAGGACGCGGAGGATTTACCGGCCAAACGAAAGAAGTCGTGTATTGTGTTGTTGCACGAGAGCAAATTTTCCGTTTGCAGCAAATTGTTGCCGAGCTGGATGAGCGGGCGTTTGTAGTGATGAACGATGTACACGATGTGCTCGGAGAAGGATTTACATTCGATTCGGGTGTATGAAAAATGTTTGAAAAAGGAATGTTTAAAAAAGGACAGTCGATCGCGACTGCCCTTCCTTTGTGTTTCCTACAGAAATTTTGACAAATCTGTGAGAATTGTTTATCATTGTTTTTGTTGGGATAGCCAGTGCGCCACTTGCTTGATCTGATTCGGATCTGTCAATGTGCCGCCTGCCGGCATATTCGGCGGAAAGCCTTTTTTGATAATCGCTTCCAGTTTGGCTTCATCAAATTTCTTGCCGATTCCCAACAGTTTGGGGCCAACTGCTCCTTTCAGATCAGCGCCGTGACATCCGGCGCACGTTTGACCGAATATTTTGGCGCCCGGATCATTGGTGTTGACGAGCGCACCGGCCGCAGCCTTGCCGCTGCTTCCGCCGCTGCCGCCAGTATCTTTGGATGCGCCCGCCGTCAATTCAGCCAACGCTTGCGGGTTTGCAGCAAGCTCCATATGATACGCGACTTGGGCTTCCCGTGTCAGCCAGATCATGAATACAACTGCAACAACCATGGAAAGAGTTGCCAAACGCTTGCCCGGTCTGCGGTTTTTCTTGATATCAAGCCATGGTACGAGTAAAAGCGCCAGAAATGATACGAGCGGAACTGCTACAGTTCCTACTACTTCCACAGATCCCGGGAAGTATTTGAGCAATTGATAGAGAAATAAAAAATACCAGTCTGGTACAGGGATAAAGTTTGAATCATCCGGATTGGCACGCGGTGTCAAATCGACAGGATTGTATATCACCCATATAATAAATCCGGCGAGAACAACGGCTCCCATGATCCATTCTTTCAGGAGAAAATTTGGGAAAAAAGGTTCGGTACCCAAAGGCAGAGTCTTGTCTCTTTTAAAACGAGGCACTCCCGGTATACGTTCCCTTGAATTATCAGCCGACATTCAGGCAACCTCCTTTGCGGGAAATCAAACATTAACGATTACATAGGTCCGGCAATGCCTTGCTTGCGAATCATGACAAAATGCAATGCAAGCAAGATAAGCAATGCGGCCGGCAAGAAAAATACATGAATGGCAAAGAAACGGGTGAGCGTCATCGCCCCTAATGCATTGCCGCCGATCAGCAAAGCTTTGATGCTGCCGCCGATAAACGGTACGGAATCCGCGATTTGCGCGCCGACAGAAGTTGCCCAGTACGCTTTCTGATCCCACGGCAACAGATATCCGGTAAAGCCGAAAAACAGCATCACTGCAAAAATCAAAACACCCACTACCCAGTTTAATTCGCGCGGCGCTTTATATGCACCGGTAAAAAACACCCGCAGCATATGCAGGAACATCATGATCAAAACGAGACTCGCACCCCAGAAATGCATGCCGCGGGCGATTTTCCCAAGCAGCACCTGGTCTGTGATGTATTTCACGCTGCTGTATGCATTGTGAATATCCGGTACGTAATACATGGCCAAAAACATGCCTGACAGTATCTGCGTTACAATAATGAGAAAAGTCAAACCGCCAAAACAGTAAATAAATGCGGACATTTTCGTGGCCGGGTTGACGTGTGCCGGTACTTCGTGATCTGCTATATCACGCCAGATCGGAGTGACGCCAAGGCGCTCATCAATCCAATCATAGATTCGTTTCAACATGTTAGCACCTACCCTTTGTTTGGTCTACGATGAACGGTAGTATCCAGCAATACTTCCCCGCCTTCGATTTTGACGCTATATGCATCAAGCGGTCGTGTTGCCGGAGAGCCGGGACTCTGATAGCCGTACTTGTCAAATTTGCTGCCATGACAAGGACAATGGAACCACCATGGACCATCTTTGGATGGGATCGGTTTGCCATTTGCATCAAGCGTACCGTTGATCTGGCAACCAAGATGTGTGCACTTGGGGGAATACGCCAGCAATCCGTCAGGTTCGTTTGCTTTCTTGATCACCCATGCGCGAATGTTCACATCGTTGTGAATCCATCCGTCCGATTGCTTGGCTTTAAACTCGACTAACGTAGGCAGATCCGAATTGAAATCGGAAACTTTCTTTCCTGTCTTCACAAATGCACTGTCGGCTCCTCGGGTCAATGGATCGACAGCAAATGTGACAAGCGGTGCGGCGATAACCGCTCCCATGAAAGCGCCCGTTCCACCTAGGGCATACGTCAGAAACTGGCGTCGAGTCAGGCCTTCTTTGTCTTTGTTTTCTTTGTCCATTCTACTTTCCTAACCTCCTTGCTGTCGTAACATACTGACACTTTGATAGATTCATCGAGCAACGACTCAAGAACCATCCTTCCATGTCTTTGAAACGAAGAAAATTTTCAATTGGAAAATTGACCCGATCTTGTTACGCTTTCATCTTACTCTCGGAAAAAATGAGTGTCAAGGAAGGAAACGCGAGCAAATATCACACTTATGTGACAAAACGATTGCGGATCCAATCTGCCGCCAGCCGCAAATTCCGCAACAAGCTGATCTTCGAAAGGAATCGGGTTCCCAAACACGGTGAAACCCATCGTGCATTACTGTTCTGTCCACATAGCTGTGATCCGGTCCGCCAGTTTTTGTTGAATCAGCCTCAGAATTTTTTCACCATGTTTTGCGTTTGCAGCTGCCGGATTCCCTGACTCTGCTTGCAAGTCTACCAACTCCGAACGGATCGCCAACATAACGGAAGTCTCGTTTTCTATGCCAGAGTCTGCGTTGGGCGCGATTTTTTCATCAGAATCTTGATTTTCGATAGAATCCTGATATTCCATCCACCAATGGCTGACGAGTACTGTCAATTCTTCCTTTGCAAGCCGCTCTGTCACAGCGCGGAGCACATCTGCATTTCCCTTGTGGCCGTTAACCAAAACGACGTATTTGATTCCCAGATGTTTCAGCTGAGTGAGGGAATCATACAGGTAATCGCGAAATATATGGTTGTGCATGCCTGCAGATCCATCCGGTTCAAAAGAATGGAACGGATGCCCGAAAGCAATGGCAGGAAACGCCAAAATCCGCCCGGAAAACTGATCTTCCAATTGTGTTGCAATCGTTTCGGCAATGAAACTGCCAGTTCCAAATGGCAAATGGGGACCGTGGAACGTCATGGAACCTACCGGGACCATAGCAGTATCAAAATAGGGGCGCAACTCTTCGAATATTCCTGCTTTTACTTGTGCAAATTTCAACGGATCATCACTCCTTTGCATCGCTTTTTGCTTTTTGCATGTTTTTATTTATGATCAAACTGTATCATCAAAGCTTCTTGAAAATCAGCGATTCTAAATAAAAGTCATAAAAAAATCACATAATAACCAAAACGGTTAAAATGTGATTCCACGCACTCAATCTTGCTGCATTTTTAATTCATGTGTCAAATCCATAAAGCGCTTATGATCTCGCGCATCAAGAGCCTCATCGATTCGTCTGTATAAACGATAGCGGCGATAATCCCGCAAGGATTGGCTTAAAATCAATTCCGCCTGCAGCTCGATCAAAGCATCGATCGATTCTCTCGTATCGTCCATCGGATTTGTTTCCAATACGGCGGCATATTCCGGAGAGACGGTGCGGTCTTTAAAAAACAGTCCGATATACATGTCTTCCGTCGGGTGATTGTGTATATCCAAAAACGCTTTCTCGACATCTGATGTCACACGTTTATTTTTATAAAATTTAAAAGGAGTCATTTGCACACATTTCGTAGAAATTAAAATGGTTTTTGGCAAATTGCGGAAATTGTCAATGAAATGAACCCGTTCAAGCAATTGATCGTTGGAGCACAAATATTGGAGCAACCATTCCGCTTCCCGGTTTTGCAATTCGTAGTTATCAAGAAACCATTTAATGAACTGTTTTTTCTCCGTTACATGAATAACCTCTCCCATTGCATTCCCTCCTCCTCCCAAATACTCTTACATAAGAGGTTGTTCACCGTATCTGTGTCAATCCGCCCATTCCCCCGCGCTGATTTCCATCAGATTTCATGGTTGCTTCTTGCGAATTCTTTGCATCATATGCCTTCATCCATGCATATTCTGAAAAATGTTGAGAATATTCGATGTTTGATTTATTATATTCGGTGATGCGTCAAGGATTTCCTTTTTCTTTACCCAAATCAAAAAGATAGTTGTATTCATTCTAATGGAGCCGAGAAAATCTATCTATAGAAAAAGACTGGGATGCCTGGAAAAAGCAAAACGCAGTTCCTTTGATTTCCCAAAGAAACTGCGTATGCTTCAGACCGTTATGGAGTTGTTGACCGGTTTACGCCGATATTTTCGGGTGATTCCCGGTTATTCCTGTAATACTATGTTTCCCGCTTGATCCAATAATACGAGGACTTGTCCAATCTGCTCTTTTGCAATTAATAGATAACGATCCCCGATGACTTCTTCCACATGTTTCATAATTCCCGGAATTCTCAAAAGTTCTTCCCGCACACATTCATCTGCACACTCCAGCAATGTCCCTTGAAACGCCCGAATTTTTCCATATCCTTCTGTCCATTGCCCAATTCTTTGCAGCACCATTTCCGGTACAGGTTCAATCGAGTAGCGATCCAAGACGCTGCGTATTTGCTCGGGCGAGTGCCCATTTTTCACAAAACGTTTCACGCTCGTCTCCGTAATCCGGTAACTGCGGACATGTCCTCCTTGCAAATAATCCGCAAATGCATACAGTTCCTGGTCCATAGGAGAGTGACCTTCCGCCAAGACGAGAATCTCAAAATTGGGCTGCACCACAATCGAAGGTTGCACATTCGGCGGTTGGATTTGCGATAGAGGTGCATACTCATCGGGAAAAAACAACTGTCTTCCGATTTGTGTAAGTGTGACCGCAACTCCGCCGTCTTCCCTTTTTCCTGTTTTGAGAATTCCCAGATACCGCAACATTTGCACGATTCGTTCATGAATAATCGTAGAAACCGTGTCATAATAGTACGGTTCTATATAATGTTGCAAAACCTTCTCGAGAGATTCTGCCACGGCCCATTTCTCTTTACAAGCATATGCAAGAAAGGCCACCGCCAAATGAAGTTGCGGAATGCAGCGGCCATATATTTTTTCCCAATACCCATGCAATTCAGAAATGCGCTCAAGATCCGGCTTGGCAAACCAGTCCTCTTCAGGCGGACAAGACTGTAATATTCCATCTCTTCCTTCGACAATCCAACCCTTTCCAAAGCAAAAATCGTACAATAATGCAAAGCGATCCGGATAATCCCGAAATCGTCTGCCATAGCCGAAGCGCCATTGCTGTCCGCTGATCGGCGGTTCCTGGATTTCAAACAGTTGCTGAAGCTGTTGCTGAAAACGCTTGAAAATCGCGCCGTCCTGTGTGAGCCGGATCTCGTTTTGCGCAACAAATTGCAGAAACTTCTGCAGATCTCGCAGCATGGCAAGACCATCTTCCCGATAATAGGACGGTTCCCTTTCCAAATAATCGACGTTCTGTGTCAAATCGATCGCAATCCATTGTTTGATCATCCCTCGCAAATCGTCAGGAATCCGAAATACATGGGAATATATGGATGTACCTGAACGAAAGATCCAGCCGAGATCGACAAGTTCTGTCCATAAACCTTCCGGCCCCACTTTTCCGATTCGATCCCCCAGCGTCTTTTCGGCGGCTACCAAAAGATCCTCCCGCGTAAATTGACTTCGCTTGTCCAATGCAAGACGAATCAGCAGCCGCTTTTGCGCTTGTGCCAATTTCGCCAATCGTTCCTGCACAAAGGATACATTTTGGAAATGTTCCATCAACGTTTGCAATAAATCATTTTTGGAATGGTACCGGCAGGATAAATTCTGACGTTTGGCAATGGTTCTAAGCACATGGATATCTGCATCATTTAGACAGGTGATCAGATTCATACATGTTCCCCTCCTGCAGCAAAGTTTCAAAATCCCGCAGTTCATACTGATATCCTTGTTCTGTCAAAAACATTTGACGGCGTGTTGATGATTCTTGATCAAGGGATTGCTTTGTAACAAGAGTATAAAAATAGGATGGTCTGCCGCCTGCATTGGGCCGCAAAATTCGGCCCAATCGTTGCGCTTCTTCCTGCCTGGAGCCAAATGTTCCGGAAATCTGAATCGCAACGTTGGCACACGGCATATCAACTGCCACATTGGCGACCTTCGACACGACAAGTGATTGGATTTCCCCCGCCCGAAACTTTGCAAACCATTCCTCCCGCTGCTTTACAGGCGTCTTTCCTGTGATGACAGGAACTTGCAGGCGATTTCCCGCCGCCTGCAATTGATTGATGTATTGTCCAATGACCAGCACCCGATCTTCTGCATGTTGTCTCAGCAGCGCTTCCAATGCATCGATTTTGCGGGGATTTTCCGCTGCCAGCCGATGTTGTTCCCGTTTCCCGGCCTGTAAATAGTTAAATTTATCTTTTTCCACAAAAGGAATGGAAACTTCCACACAGCGTGCAGGCGCAATCCATCCGGATTTCTCAATCGTTTTCCAAGGGACGTCATATTTTTTGGGACCAACCATGACAAATGCTTCTTCTTCCAGCCCGTCTTCCCGAACTAATGTAGCTGTCAACCCTAAGCGGCGCCGGGATTGCAAGTCGGCGCTCAGTCGAAAGATCGGCGCTGGCAGGAGATGTACTTCATCATAGATGACAAACCCCCAAGGTGCCTGTCGGATGCAGTCCAGATGTGGATATGTTTCACCCTTGCGATATGTAGCCATTTGGTATGTCGCAATTGTGACGGGGTATAATGTTTTCCGCCCGGACGTGTAGATGCCGATGCACTCATTTGGAAGAGTGGTTCGATCTAATATCTCACGTTTCCATTGCTCTGCAGATGTGGCATTCGGCGTAAGGATCAACGTGCACATCGAAAGACGCTGCATGGCGGCAATGCCGACAATCGTTTTTCCAGCCCCGCACGGCAATACAATGACGCCATTGCATTCTCCGCCGGCGAAAAAATGATCCAATGCTTCGATTTGGTAGGGTCGTAAAAAATCGGATCCATGTTTCCATTGAAACACACAAGGTTCACCATCCGTATACCCCGCTTGATCCACCACCGGATAACCCAAGCGCAAACAAGCCTGTTTCACGCTTCCCCTGTGATCCCTGCTGCATATCAATCCTTCCGGAACCCGCTCAACTGGGATGGTTTGAAAATCGCCGGTCCGCTGAAATTCGTTGAGAATTGACGCATCACCAAGCAAGAGAAGATAATCCGGATCTCGAAAAGGAACTAATCGCAGCAATCCGTACTTTTGAAATTCATCGATGATCCGGTGCTTCATGGCTGGCTGTACCGGATATTCGCTGTTGTCTTCCAGAATCTGCACAATTCTCGTACTCGTCCAGCCGATCGCAGCAGCATTCCATAGTGATAACCGGGAAATTTTATAATAATGAATATACTCCGGGCTTTTGATGTTTTCTGCAAACTGCAACAATTGTCTGCGTACCTCTGCGTAGTCAGAATGTGTCGTGTTCAATAAAATGGTACCATCACTTTGAACGAGCAAAGGGCGACTGAACATACACCTGGCCTCACTTTCCTAAATGGCTGTTCATGAGGAATGTGAAATGTCACACATATAAACACGCATCGATGATGGAAACGTTGTGTATCGGTTCCAAACATTTCATATGTAGTATGTGAGTTGTCGGCAGAACTATTCAATAAAGTGAAACTTGCATCAGTCGGAGTTTTCTGAATTCGATTCAATGTAATGTTCAAACGTCAATACTGGAGCGCACGATCGGCATTTGCAGCACTTCGAGAGTGAGTTAGGAAAAAATGGACAAAAAAAACCTATCACTGTAAATATACAGGATAGGCAATGATAGGAGTGGAGAGAAACCAGAAATTCAAGCCTTATGGTTATATTCTAACTACCAATTGTTAGAATGTCAACGATTTTTTGAAAACGTTATCATATTTTTTTAAAAAATTTTTCTCCTACTTTCCTCATACGCACGATCTTACATTTTGGGATAAAAAGAAAGAGATTGCACGATGCAATCTCAGGCTTCATCCGATCTCTTCATCGTATTTGTGTACCAGAAAGTTCATTGTTTGGAGCAACTCAATTGCCTTCTCCATTTCTTCCAGCCGATGAAACTGCAAGACGAGTTGTCCGTTCACGTCTTCCCGGCTTTCCATAATGCCGATATTCCGCAAGTTGATTTCTTTCTCCGCCAAAAGTGTGGCAACTGTCGCAATCGCACCCGGACGGTCAGCCACATCGACTGTGCATTGATACAATTCCGGCAAAGCTCCGCGCCTGCGAACAGGCAACGCGTCCCGCCAGTCTTTTGCCGATGCAAAAAACGCCTGCAAGGAGTGCTCTTGTTTTCCGCGGACGAAATTCCGGATCTCCGTACATGCTGCAATAAACTGTGTCATAATTTCATCCAATGCGTCTGCATTCGTTACCATAATATCGCGCCATAAATCCGGATTCCCGGAAGCAATCCGGGTAACATCCCGGAATCCCCCAGCTGCCAGTTGGGCGTAGAGGGGTTCCTGTTCGGCAAATCCGGATACGAACTGCACCAGCGTGGATGCGAGCACATGTGGCAGATGGCTGATCGTGCCGACGACCCGATCATGCAGCTTCGGATCCAAAATCATCACATTGGCTCTAAGCCCCTCAATAAATTGCCGCAATTTTTGCAAGGATTCAGGGTTTGTTGCAGCAGTAGGAGTCAAGACGTATTTGGCATTTTCAAACAAACGCTCATTGGCGGCACGCACACCGGAACGCTCCGAGCCGGCCATCGGATGTCCGCCGATAAACTCGATCGTTTCCGGCATGCTTTGGGCTGCATATGCGCATATGTCCGTTTTCGTACCACCCACATCCGTAACGATCACACCGGGTTGCAACGGCATGTCGCAGAGTGTTTTTAAAATGGACAGGGTTTGTTTGACAGGCGTCGCAATCACAATCAAATCTGCGTTCTTCACGGCAGTCGGCAAATCTGTCGTGCCTTCGTCAATGACATGCAGATCGATGGCCATTTGCACCATATTCGGATCTACATCCGTGCCGACGACCCGCTCCGCCAATTGATAGTAACGGCTTGCCACGGCCAGGGAGCCGCCGATCAAACCACATCCAATAACTGTTAGCTGCCGAAAAATCATATCGCACCTTCGATCGCTTGTTTGCATGATCGAACAAAGGAGAGCAGTTCCTGGCGCAGTTCGAATGCTTTGCCGTGATCGCCTGCGTCTAACGCTTTGCCCAATTCTCCGATCCGGCGCACGATTGCACTGCCGATAATAATCGCATCTGCCCGATCGGCGAGCATGTTTGCTTGCTCCGGTGTGGAAACGCCAAATCCGACAGCTACAGGGACTTGCGCATGATCTCTGACTGTATGCAGGAACACATCCAAATTGCTTGCAAATTTTGCTCGCTCTCCCGTAACGCCCAAAGAAGATACACAATAGACAAATCCACGGGCGTTTTTACAAATCGCAGCTACCCGCTCTCTGCTCGTCGGCGCTACCAATGGAATCAGATCAATCTCATGCGCATCGGCAATCGCCAGCAATTCGGCGCTTTCTTCCATCGGCAAATCCGGGATGATCAGTCCGTTGGCGCCTACGTTCGCCGCCTGCCGGACAAAGGATTCCATGCCATATTGAATGACCGGATTGGCATACGTAAACAAAATAATCGGTATTTCAATTCCGGATTTCCGGACATTGCTTACGATTTCAAACGCTTGCGGCAATTCGAATCCGTTTTGTAAAGACCGCAAGGAAGCCTCCTGAATGACAGGTCCATCTGCCAGCGGATCGGAATAAGGAATCCCCAGCTCGATCACATCCGCACCCGCCTCTGCCAACTCCCGAATGAGTTGAACCGTCGTGCCGCAATCCGGATCGCCGGCAGTGATAAATGGTATCAGTGCACGGTTGCCATGTTCGAATTCCTGGTTAATTTGTTGTGCAATTCGGCTCATTGCGCTCCCTCCAAATACTGTGCAATGCTATGCACGTCTTTGTCGCCGCGACCGGACAAACAGATGACCAAACGGCTGTCACTGGGCAATGTCGGGGCGATTTTGACGGCGTGCGCAACCGCATGTGCGCTCTCTAATGCCGGGATAATGCCTTCTGTCTGCGTCAGCAATTGAAACGCATCGACCGCTTCCTGGTCGGTAATCGGGACATACTGCGCCCGCTTGCTGTCAAATAAATAGGAATGTTCCGGACCGATGCCGGGATAATCCAATCCGGCCGAGATGGAATGGGCCGGTGTGACTTGTCCATAGCGGTCTTGCAAAAGATACGTCATGGCGCCATGAATAATCCCCGGGTTGCCTTTTGTCAAAGTCGCCGCATGCCGGTCTGTCTCCACGCCTTCACCGGCAGCTTCCACACCAATCAGTCGTACGTCTGTATCTTCAATAAACGGATAGAACATTCCGATTGCATTGCTGCCGCCGCCGACGCATGCGACTACAACGTCAGGCAGACTGCCGAACAAATCAAGGGACTGCCGTTTCGTTTCGTCGCCGATGACCCGCTGGAAGTTGCGCACCATCATCGGATAGGGATGCGGTCCTACGACAGACCCGATAATGTAAAACGTATCTTCCACATGCTCGACCCAATGGCGCAGCGCCTCATTGGTCGCATCCTTGAGCGTCCGCGTGCCGCTGCTCGCCGGAACCACTTCCGCGCCTAACATGCGCATGCGAAATACGTTCAACTCTTGCCGCGCCATGTCTTCTTCACCCATGAACACTGTGCAGTCAAGGCCCAACAACGCGGAAACGGTGGCAGTTGCCACGCCATGTTGGCCGGCGCCTGTTTCTGCGATTACCCGTTTTTTTCCTGTATACTTGGCCAGCAGCCCTTGTCCCAACGTATTGTTGATTTTGTGCGCGCCTGTATGGTTTAAATCCTCGCGTTTCAAGTAAATTTGGGCACCCTGCAACTGCTCGCTGAGACGTTTTGCATAATACAGCGGTGTCGGTCGGCCGGAATAGGATTGCAAAAGCTCTTTCAATTCTTCCTGAAATTCAGGATGTTTGGAATAGGCATAATAGTCCTTTTCCAACTGATCCAACGCGTTCATCAACGTTTCCGGCACATATTTGCCGCCAAATTTGCCAAACCGACCATATCGATCCGGATATGTCATAAACTGTACACCCTCTCAAGTAAGGAAATCATAGATGGAAAACATTGCGTGCCGTCATCCCCTTCAATTCCTGATGAAACATCAATCAGATCGGGATGATAGGCATGAATCAGCTCGTCCACATTCTGTATGCGGATCCCGCCTGCCACGATGAGCGGTAACTCCGGCAACAGCGCCCGGTACTCAGAGATTTTGGACCAGTCAAAAGGCTTCCCCGTACCGCCTGCCGCCTTCGGGTCATACGTATCCAGCAGCATTCCGTCAATGCTTCCACGATATGCAACAATGTCTGCAACAGCAATCGACGAACGCACAGAAAATGCTTTCCATATTTTTTTTGGAAGATCCTCTGCCAAAGCAGAACAAAATTCCGGCGACTCATTTCCATGAAGCTGCAAAACATCCAATTGGCAGAATTCTGCGATTGTTTTGATTTCATCCTGTGAATGATTCACAAATACTCCGACTTTTTGCATGGATGAACCAAGCATGCGAGAAAGTTGTTGTGCCTGCTCCATCGTCACTTTTCGACGTGAATCTGCAAAAACAAAACCGACATATGCCGGTTGAATCGTTGCATCTGCCAATTGTCGGGCAATCGTCTGATCCCGCAGGCCGCATATTTTCACTTGCGTCACTCGGCAGCCCCCCGCAATCTTTGCAATGCCAGACCGATGTCAGGAGAACGCATCAACGATTCCCCTACTAGCACAGCATCCGCTCCATATCGTTGTACCTCTTGTATATGCCGGCGGGATTCAATCCCGCTTTCACTTACCAGCCAAACGTCATCCGGTACATCCTTTGAAATATGGAATGTCGTTGTTCGGTCGACTTGAAATGTGTGCAAATCCCGATTGTTGACACCGATGACTTTGGGATGGATCTGCATCGCCCGTTCCAACTCCTGCCGTGTATGCACTTCAACTAAAACGGCCATGCCCAATTCTTCTGCAACATTGTACAGATGTGCATATTGCGCATCGTCGAGACAAGCCATAATCAGCAAAACCACATCAGCCCCATGAGCCCGTGCTTCGATCACCTGCATTTCATCGATGACGAAGTCTTTTCGCAGCAAAGGCAGATCGACGACTTTTCGAACTTCCGAAAGATAAGCAAGAGATCCTTGAAAATAGGAAACATCTGTGAGTATGGAAATCATGGCTGCACCATTTTCCTGATAGGTTCTTGCAATATCCAGCGGCTGAAAATCTTCCCGAATCAATCCTTTGGAAGGGGACGCTTTTTTGATTTCGGCAATGACGGCAACTTCTCCTGACACATGTGCCTTTGCAAATGCGTCAGAGAGCGACAATGGAGGCTTTTGTGCCTGCGCTCTTTGCAACAGTTCCTGAACGCTTGTCGTTTGCCGCAATTGACGCACTTCTTCCCGTTTCGTCGTTACAATCCGATCCAAAATCATTGTGCTATCTCCTTCTGATGTTCCATGCGCAAACCGGTTAATTCTTGAGTGAATTCCGACAATTGCTGCAATTTATCATATGCTTTCCCGGAATCGATCATTTCTTCCGCTATTTTGACTCCTGCCCGCAAGCTGTCGGCTAAGCCCCCAACATACAAACTGGCAGCCGCATTCAATGCGACAATCCCGCGTGCTCCATCCGAGCGCTTTCCCGCCAGGACTTCACGAATCATTTGTGCATTATACAGTGCATCACCGCCGCGGATATCGGATAAAGGATACGTATCCATCCCCAATTGCTCCGGTGTTATCGAATATTCTAAAATCGAACCATCCTTGACTTCCGCAACAGTCGTAGATCCACATACAGACAGTTCATCAAGTCCGCCGGCTCCATGGACGATCAAGGCATGTTCCGTTCCCAATCGAGCCATGACCTGGGCAATTTTGGCCACCAAATTTTCATTGTATACGCCTAAAACCTGGCGTGGCGCCATCGCTGGATTTGTCAAAGGCCCCAAAACGTTAAACACGGTACGAAAGCCCAACTCTTTTCGCGGTCCGACTGCATGTTTCATCGCCGGATGATACAGAGGTGCAAACATGAAACAAACGCCGACTTCCCGGAAGCAGGTCTGAGCTTCTTCCTGACTGAGCTGTATTTCCACGCCCAGCTGCTGCAATACGTCGGCACTGCCGCTTTTGCTGGAAACCGCCCGGTTTCCGTGTTTTGCCACCGGAACTCCCGCAGCAGCCACAACAAATGCCGCTGCTGTAGAAATATTGAACGTATCCGCACCGTCCCCGCCTGTACCGCACGTATCGATAAACGTTTGATAGGGACTTGCAAACGGTACGGCGAAGGAGCGCATCGCATTGGCAAATCCGACGATTTCATCCACTGTTTCGCCGCGCAGCCGCAGCGCTGTCAGAAAGCCGGCGATCTGTGCCGGTGTAGCATCCCCTTGCATAATCGTCTGCATGGCAGCATATGCTTCTTGCTCCAATAACATTTGTCCGTCTGCCACTTTTCGTAAGGTTGTGGAAAACATGTTCATCTCTCCTCTACTCGACTCGACTATTCTGAATGGCTGATTCGATCGCGAATGAATCACGTCTTTATTAAGCAAAAAAGCCGGGACTTTGCTGAGCCCCGACTTTTATGAACAATTCAAAGAATGGGGCTGAAGTCGAAAGCGGATAGACCGCCTGCCCATTGCTTATTGTATCAATTTTGTCTCTCATCTCAGCTCAACTCTATGGTTCAAAAGCAATGGAACCATCTCAACTTGTCAATACTCGTCTCAATCGTACTCTGCTCAATCATCTGGCATACTCTCTGCAATCATTTCGGCAAAACGCAATCGATCTCTGAAAATCTCGATCATTTTCACACGAGTTGCCTGTTTCAATCAATAGAATTCAAATGAAATACCACTCAAATGACAGCTCATATATCACTCAAATGATCGCTCATCCAAGTGAACACAATCTTGTATAGGTCTTCTCTATTATATACGCATCAACACCAAATGAAAACCACTTCTTCGATTATTTCCGCACATGTGCCAGATCCGGCCGCAAACGCTGTGCTTCTTTTTGAAACACATGCACAATTTCCCTTTGCGTTTTTTCTGTATTTGCGTGCACAAGCAGACGAATGCAGTTGGCAAGTCCCCCAGGAACCGGAATCTCCATTGTGCACATGACAGGCACGTACTCCCAACCGGGTTTCGTGCGGATGGCTTTGGCGGGAAAAGCTGCCGTCAGATCAGTTGTGACCGTAATCAGGACAGACGCAATATCGTCAGCCAAAACCCCATTTTCCTCGATTATGCTGTCAAACAATTCGCGAGTTGCATGAAGAATTTCCGCTTCTTCATTCTGTTCAACCGTTGTGGCTCCCCGAATACCTCGTACCATACTACCTCTCCTTTGCAACAGCTTGTAGTGCGACTTTGGCAGAATCGATCGGTACTCCGATGCGAATGGCAGCTTTCCCGATTTCTTGCAACAGGATGAACGTCAATTGTTCGGCTCTTGCCTTTTTGTCTTTTCTCATCAGTTCGATCGCTTCATTCGCGTCGATCGGAATCGGCAACCGCACAGGCAAGGAAAGAGATGTCAGAACGTTCTCCACTTCTTCCTTCAAGCTTTGGGAGTGTTCGTTAAGCAATGCCCCCAATGCAAGCGCCGCAACCATGCCAATGGAGACGGCTTCCCCATGTGTCAACGTACCATATCCTAAGAGAGTTTCAAAGGCATGGCCGAAGGTGTGGCCAAAATTCAACAACGCCCGCTCATTTGTTTCTTTTTCGTCCCGTTCCACGATTCCGGCTTTTACTTTGCAAGACCGATACAACAGTTCGGCCAAAACGTCAAGGTTGCGTTCCCGAATTCCTGCATGATGCTCGGCCAACCATTGCCACAGGGAAACATCCGCGATCAGCGCATGCTTGACAGCTTCTGCAAGCCCGGACCTAAACTCCCGCTCCGGCAGTGTTTGCAAAGTCGAAACATCGTACAGTACCGCTCTTGGCTGATGGAAAGCGCCGATAATATTTTTCCCTTTCGGATGATTGACGGCTACCTTGCCGCCGATGCTGCTGTCATGTGCAAGCAATGTGGTAGGGATCTGGACAAAGGAGACGCCACGCATATACGTGGCAGCGACAAATCCAGCCAAATCGCCGACAACACCGCCGCCGATCGCCAGTATCCAAGTATCCCGATCGAATCCGGCTGTATATGCAAGATCATAAAATCGTGCCGCTTCTTCCAGGGACTTGGATTGTTCCCCGGCCGGAATCGCAGCCGCAATCATCCTTGTACAGGACATTTCCAAAGTGGACCGCAATTGTTGAAACCAAGGCAATGCTGCTACCGTATCATCTGTGATCACCATTGTCGGAGTCTTTTTCGACCATCCAAACTCTTCCAACGTTTTGTCGATTGTCTCAGGCAAACCATTTCCGATGCGAATGACATAAGAGCCGCTGGATGCTTGTACGCGCAATTCGTGAATCCCGTTCATCGGCTTTGCAGATACGCCATGTACGAATCGTAATTGCGCTTTACCTCTCCAAAAGAATCACCCGCAAATTTCTCCAGAAATGCTTGCGCCAACGTCCAGCAAACAACCGCTTCGCCAACGACAGCCGCAGCAGGCACCGCACACGTATCCGAACGTTCAATACTCGCCAAATAGGGTTCTTTTGTATTCATATCCACACTTTGCAATGGTTTGTATAATGTGGGGATGGGCTTCATGGCAGCACGAATCACAATCGGCTGACCATTGCTGATGCCGCCCTCAATTCCGCCGGCGCCATTTGTCCGCCTCTGATACATGCCCTCCTGATAAAAAATCTCATCATGAACCTGGGATCCGGGACGCTCGGCGACTTCAAATCCCATTCCGATCTCGACGCCTTTTATGGCTTGAAATCCCATTAACGCTCCTGCCAGCCGGCCATCCAACCGCTGGTCGGGCTGGGCATAGGATCCAAGACCTATGGGCAAGCCTGTAGCGATAATTTCAAACGTCCCGCCAAGGGTATCCCCGTCATTTTTGGCTTGTTCAATCTGCGCAATCATGGCTTGCTCCGCTGTCGGATCGACACAGCGAACTTCCGAAGCTTCGGCGCGCTCCATGAATGTGACAAAAGGCATATCCGGGATATCGGCAACGACGGATCCGATTCGAACAACATGTCCGAATACCCGTATCCCAAATTGCTCCAAAATCTGGCGAGCGACTGCCCCGCACGCCACAAGTGTTGCCGTATTGCGCGCACTGGAGCGTTCCAGTACGTTGCGTATGTCTTTATGGTCGTATTTCAAGGCGCCTGCCAAATCCGCATGTCCAGGTCTTGGCTTTGTCACTTCTGCCAAATTCTCCGGCGGTTCACCAAATACGGCCATCTTCTCCTGCCAATTTTTCCAGTCCCGATTTGTAATATGCAAAGTAATCGGTGTACCGAGTGTTTTTCCGAAACGCACACCGCTCGTAATCGTCGCCTGATCGCTTTCGATCTTCATGCGATAGCCGCGGCCATATCCTTGCTGTCTGCGATAAAGTTGGTGATTGAGCCCATCTTGGTCAATCGGAAATTGACTGGGCACTCCGTCCACAATTGCTGTTAATTCCGGACCATGTGATTCTCCGGCTGTAAGATATCTCAGCATTCTCCGCTCCCCTTTACGCCTAAACGCGTTAAAGCAATAAATTTATCTGATTATTTGGTACATTATATTACAGGTTTGCCGTTCTGACAATCCTTATCCTGCGCATCCATCCTTACATTCGGTGTTATGACCGCTCTGCTGCGTTCAACCGCCGGAATTCGATCATGACGTGCATTCATCATCGCGAATTTTTCTTAGGAAACCCATCATAAGGAAAGAAGCCATGCTTTCAGAAGTTGAACCGCATGCGCAAAATCTGCCTGATGCATCATTTCGCTTCCCGTTTCATGGTGGCGAACGGGTATGGAAATGCCGCCTGCGGGCACTCCCGTTCTGGTTGCGGCCATTGTCCCGGCATCACTGACCCGCTCATGGGCAATTGCCCACTGATACGGGATGGATTGTGCATCCGCAAGTGTTGCCATATGCATTCGCAGTTCTTTATTGACGATCAGGTTTCTTTCCATGACTACAATCGCAGGACCTTGTCCAAGAGCGACCGTAGCACATTTGACGCCTGGCGCATCATTTGCACTCACACAGCCCACTCCCATCCCCACGCGCGGGTCAAGGGAATACAGAGCAGGCTTGATGCCGCGCGTTCCGACTCGGTGTTGTGCCGAAAACACGGCGCAAACGGGAAATGCCAGGGTCGGCAGCGTCTGCAATACATGCAGGACGGCTGCACAGCCTGCCCGATTGTCAAGTGCTTTCCCGATCCAAACCTGATTTTGCAGAGACATCCACGGGAGATGAAGGACTGCCACATCACCTATGGACGGGGATGGGATCGGTTGGGGTATTTCGCCGTTTGCTGCGCGGTTTCCGGATATCCCGATGTCGATATGCAAATGGGCAAACGTTCGCTCCTTTTCATCTTTCAAGGAATCCCCGGCAACGACTCCAATCGCGCCATCTGAGAACATCACCCGTTGCCCGATCCACTTGTGCGGGTTTGACGATCCTACCGGGCCGACACGCAAAAAGCCCTGTTCGTCCACATCGATGACCATCAGCCCGGCTTCGTCCATATTTACCGTGATTACAACCGGCTTTGCGGATGGATCTGTCCCCGGTTTTTGGACAATCAGATTTCCAAGGGCATCCGTATGGATCTCACAATCCACAGTTGCCAAAGCCTGTTGCAAGATTTCCCGGATCTGATCTTCCGCTCCTGCAGGACCATACGCTTCCGAGAGACGTTTTATGAGTTCTATCATCATGGATTGCCCCCCTTCGCAAGTTCATCCAGTATCTTTGCCGTCAACTCCACCGTATGTTCAACATCTTCCCGGCAGATGATCTGGGCAGGCGCATGTATATAACGTGTCGGAACGGATAAGGATCCTGTCAAAATCCCTTCCCGCGCCAAATGAATCGCGCCTGCGTCGTTTCCGCCGCCGGTCGCCCTGCGCATTTGATGCGGAATTTGATAGGTTTCCGCCGTTTTCTTCATAAAACGCAAAAACGATCGGTTTGCCATTGACGCATTGTCCATAACTGATATTGCCGGCCCTGCGCCAAGAATTGTCGCTTGTCCATGCGGTGGCGCGCCTATGACATCGAAACAAATCGTCCCTTCAATCACTAGCGCGATGTCCGGTTGAATGCGGTAGGCGGCAGGCCCCGCTCCTCTCAGTCCGATCTCTTCCTGTACCGTAAACGCAAATGTCACGGGAATGTCCGGGCAGCGCTTCATGACTTCCAGCAATACGCTGCAGCCGACGCGATCATCAAATGCCTTGGCACAGAACCTGCCTTCTTCCAGCTCTTTAAACATTGTCGCAAACACCGCATAATCGCCGATATGTACATGCTTTTCCGCTTCTTCTTTGTGTTTGGCACCAATATCGATATACAGTTGATCGATCGGCAGCGGCTTTTTTCGCTCGTCCGGCGTTTGCAAATGGATCGCCTTTGCGCCGATCACACCGGGAATCCGATTCGGTCCGACGGTCACAACCTTGGAAACGAGTATGCGCGGATCGATTCCGCCTACAGGCCGGAATTTCAACAGGCCATTGTCCTCAATATGGACAATCATCAGCCCGACTTCATCCATATGTGCGCAAAGCATGACTTTTGGTCCTATCGCAGCAGAATGCATCTCCACATACAAGCTTCCCAAAACATCTGTATACATGGTTTTCGCATACGGCTTTGCCGCGACTGCGATCAACTGCCGCACTTCATCTTCACAACCGGACGGACCGAATGCTTCCGTCAACTGTCTAAGTAACATGTGAGTCCCTCCACAAACGCCTTGTCACAACTTGCAATAAAGGATGCCAGCAAGACTCCTGCCAATTGTACATCCCGATAGTCGATCACTTCCACAGATGTGTGCATATAGCGCAAAGGAATCGAAACAAGTCCTGTCGCGTGGCCTTCTGCCGTAATTTGAATCGCTCTTGCATCGGTCGGTGTCGGCCCCTGTGTCGTACGGATTTGAAAGGGAATCCTTTGCTTTTGCGCCGTATCGATCAAGCGGCGAAAGACTTTGCCATGAATATTGGGACCAAAGGCAATGGCTGGCCCGCCATGCAGCTCCGCCGTCAAATCCTTGGCCACACCCGGCATGGCAGCATGGCAAACATCAACGGCAATGCCAAGATCCGGCCGAATGCCAAACGTACCGGCAAACGCTCCAACCATCGTCACTTCCTCTTGCACAGTCGCAACCGCATACACATCCGCCTGTACCTGCAAGCGCTGCAATTCCTGCAGACATTCCAGAACAGCAACGATACTCGACCGATTATCGAGTGATTTGCCGGCCATTCGATCACCCAAAAGGGGAACCGCTTGCCTTGCAATCGTCACAAGGTCCCCGATCGCCACACACTCCCGGACAAGGGCTTCCGATACGCCGAGGTCAATAAATACGTCGGTCAACAAAATGGCTTGCTCCCGTTCCTTCTGTGCACTCAAATGAGGAGGTTTGGATCCGATCACCCCCGAAAATTGCCGTTTGCCATGTACGACCACTTCCTGCCCGAGCAATGTCCGGGGATCGAAACCACCCAATTGCGTCACGCGCAGAAATCCGCCTGTTTCGATTTTTGATACCATCAAGCCGATCTCATCCATATGCGCCGCCAGCAGAACTTTTGGTTTGCGCATGTCTTCGGATGAGGAAGATCCGCGGATACAAGCGATGACATTTCCCAAAGCATCTTGTCGAACATCGGAAGTAAATCGCTGCAATTCCGCCATGATCCGTTTTGCAATATTCCCTTCATGGCCGCTTGGACTTGCTGTCTCGATGAGTTCCCGCAGAACCTGTTTGTAATCTTTGCACACTCTACAAGTCCCCTTTTTTATGCAGACTCTCTGTTCATTTACAAGAGTCCGTTCAGTAAATGGGCCAGAACTCCTCCGCGTCCGACTTGACCACGTTTTGAGCACACCCTATAAGAGGATGTCCAAAGAGGATGTCCAAAAAGTAGTCAAAACTCCACGGCGGATTTCCTTAAGGCTTGTTGCAATCCATGTACTCTTTACTTTTTTAATGCAATCATTTTCATCTGCTGGTTGAGTCTTGCGTACATCCATTCTCCGATGCCAATGGCAATTCCCGTAGGCGCCAATGCCAGCTGCCAGGATGCAAAACCTGACGCCAGAGCTTGCAATACGAACGGCATACTGAGCGAAAGACTGACGATTCCTCCGAAGGACAGGCAAGCGGCATATGTAATCCAATCATCCAATATCCTCTTAAACATGTAAAAACGCAGCGATGATTTCCGTGCAGCCTTATACGTCATATAAAGGGCACATAAAAGAATCAGCAGTGACAGCATTCCAATCTCCCCCATTTGATCAAATATTGTCCTCGCATCAACTGTTGCTGTTAAATTCCTTCAATTGATCGAGCAATTTGCGCAAATCTTCCGGCAGATTCGACTCGAAACACATGGTTTGCTTTGTCACCGGATGTGTAAAACGCAAGGTGGCTGCATGCAGCGCTTGTCTCATGGCGCCAAACTGCTTGGAAAACTTGAGACTCTGCTCCGTGCCATATAATGCATCACCAAGCAAAGGATGCCCAATGCTTGCAAAGTGTACGCGAATTTGATGCGTTCGCCCTGTCTCCAACTGCAGCGAAACCGCTGTCGCCCATTCACCAAATCGCTCCCGCACCTGAAAATGCGTCACAGACGGCTTGCCATGCAAATCATCCACCATCCGCCTTGTCGTGTGGGATTCATCCCGGCCGATCGGAGCGTTGATAGATCCTTTGTCATCTGCAAGCCTGCCATATGCAACCGCAAAGTAATACCGCTGCATCTTGTGCTGCTTGATTTCCTTGCTTAATGTTTGATGCACGAAATGTGTTTTGGCAAAAACGATGGCGCCGCTGGTATCCCGATCCAGCCGATGCACAGGGCGAATTTTGTACTGGCAGCCTTGCCTTTCATAATGATGCGCAAGCCCGTTTGCGAGCGTACCGTTGGGATAGTTTTTGGTCGGATGTACGACGATTCCCGATGTTTTATCGATCACTACGAGATAGGGATCTTCATATAAAATCGAGAAAGGAATCGGCTCCGGCTCCACTTTCAACATTTCATCCCTGGGAAAGGAAATGCGAATGCGGTCTCCTGCCTGTACCCGATTGGTAAGATAACAGAATTCACCGTTGCGGGTGACTCCGCCCTGCTCCAAAATTTCCCGCAGCACGGGCCTTGACATTCCTGTCTGCCGCTTGATCAAGTCTTTGATCATGCAACCTTCATCTTCCTGTTCTGCCAGTATCATCAGATCCCCGGTTGATTCGTCATGTGTCAACAGCATATCATCGATCCTTCATGTAAAAAAACGTATCATACATTTTCAAGTGATAAGCGGCCGGATTAAAAATCTGTTCTGTGCTGCCGACAAACAATACGCCGCCATTGCGCAGGGATTTGCTGAATTTTTGATATAATACATGTTTTGCATCATCTGTAAAATATATAATCACATTGCGGCAAATGATCAGATCAAAATCGTTTTCAAAGGAATCCGACAAGAGATTTTGTTTGCGAAATGTGACTGCTTTCCGAATTTCAGGCGCAATCTGAAACTGCGTTGCATCATATTTTTGAAAATAATTTCGTACAATGTCCTGAGGCATTTCTTGCATGGATTTCGCTTCATATATGCCGAGCTGTGCCCGCTTCAGCGCGCTTGCGTCGATGTCTGTCGCCAAAATGTAGGACTGTCCAAGGACTCCGTGCTGCTGCAAAAGAATCGCCAGCGTGTACGGTTCTTCCCCTGTCGAACAAGCGGCGCTCCAAATGCGCAGTTTTTTGCGGTGCGCCAACAATTCCGGGATGATTCTGGCGTTTAACACATCCCAGCGGTTGGCATTGCGGAAAAACTCCGAAACGTTGATCGTCATGCGATCTAAAAACTCGTCAAACATGACGGGATTGTCGGTGATAAACTGAAAATAGGAATCGAAATCCTGAAACCCCCGTTTATCGCGCAATGCCGTTAACCGTCGTTCCATTTGCGGGCGTTTGTACTTGCGCAAATCAATCCCGGTCTTTTGCAATACTTTGTCCATAAAATGATCAAAATCTTGTGTTGACATACAGTTCCTCTTTCCATTGATTCTCTAGTGATGATTCGCCAAACGTAAACTAAATCCTCCTGCATATGGAAAAGAAACAAAAAACAAACGTCTGAAACGGATTGAAGGAGGGAAATGGATGACAAGCAAGCCGTTATCGAAATCATCCTTTCAGTTAGGTTACGCATTGAGCGGCGGCACATTGCGGTCGGCTGCCCACATCGGAGTCATCGAAGTGCTGCATGCACACGGCATTGAAGCTGATATCGTAGCTGGCACAAGCGGCGGCAGTCTGATCGGTGCCATGTATGCAAACGGCCTGTCCCCGGTTTGGATGAGCGGCATTGCCAACCGTTTTCCGGGCATTCGCCTGATCGATTGGTCAATGCCGCTGCTGCAGGCGCTCAAGATCCTCACACTGGTACCCTTGCATTATTTGCACATCGTTAAAAATCCTGCACACTTCATACCTTTTGGCTTGATAAAAGGAAAAAAATTCGAACAATATGTACGTACTCTGCTCGCAGTCACACCCGTCCGCACACCCATTCCATTGGTAGTCGCCACAACCGATCTTTTGCAAAATCAAACGGTCATTTACCACTCGCGCCTGTCCCTGCCAGAGGATACAAACGGCCTTGCACAAGCGGGAACATGGATTCCTTTGGATACTGCCGACGATCAACGGTTGTTGGCATCCGTGATTCATGCCAGCTGTGCATTGCCGGGCCTATTTGAACCTGTTGCGATTGGCGGCCGGACACTCATTGACGGCGGCATCCGCAACTATTTGCCGATTGATCTGTTGTCTGTACTCGGTGTAAAAAAAGTGATTGCGGTTGATCTGCATAAAACGGCAATCGATGATCCCATCGATATGTTTCCTGAAGTCATCAACCGCTCCTTTGACATCATGCTCGATCAAATTACATTATTCCGCGCCAAAGCATATCATCCGTTTATCATCACACCAAAGATCAAACATGTAAATTGGACGTCTTTTGACAAAGTGCTTGCCTGTATCGATGCGGGTAGAGAAGCGGCATTGCAAGCTTTGCCTGCGATTAAAGACTATTTGAAACAATAGGAAGCGCCTGCAGCTGCCAAATCTCGTCAGCATAGTCGGTTATGGTGCGGTCGCTGGAAAAGCCTCCCGAATGTGCGATATTTACAATGGAGGATTGGTTCCAGCGCCGCCGATCCCGATATGTTCGGTCGATTTTTGCATGAATGTCAACATACGAAGCAAAATCGGCCAGTACAAAATATTCATCATTGTTTGCCAAAATGGAATCAAAAATGATTTGGAAATCGGCTTGATTCGCGGATAGACCGCCGTGAATGAGTTGATCCATGACATACGCCAAACGCGGATCCTTTTTATACAACTCAAACGCACGGTAATTTCCGTTTGCATAAAACTGCAGCACTTCGTCAGCCGCCAGTCCGAACACAAACATGTTGTCATTGCCAACTTTCTCAAATATTTCGATATTGGCGCCGTCCATCGTGCCGACCGTAAGGGCCCCGTTCATCATAAATTTCATATTTCCCGTCCCTGAGGCTTCTTTGCCGGCTGTAGAGATCTGTTCACTGACATCTGCTGCCGGTATGATCGACTCCGCCAAAGACACGCGATAATTTTCCAGGAATATGACTTTGAGCTTGCCGCGAATGGCTGGATCCTTGTTGATGCGCTCAGCAGTTCCATGGATGAGTTTAATCACGCGTTTTGCCAAGTGATATCCAGGTGCTGCTTTTGCCCCGAAAATAAACGTCCGCGGCCGCAGATCCAGATCCGGGTTTTCCCGCAATCGGCGATAGAGGTCTAAAATATGAAATACGTTCAACAATTGCCGCTTATATGCATGCAGGCGTTTGACCTGAATATCAAATATGGACGTTTCATCAACGGCAATTCCCGTCATATCCTGAATCATGTTTGCCAATTTGTGTTTATTTTCTTGTTTCACTTGTTCCACCGCTTGTTGCAAGGAAGAGTCTTCCGCATGCTTTAACAACTGTAAAAGAGCTGTCGGTTGGGAGATCCAACGATCGCCAATGGTCTCTGTAATCAGACTGGCGAGTTTGGGGTTTGCTTTTAACAACCAGCGGCGATGTGTGATTCCGTTTGTCTTGTTGTTGAATTTATGCGGATAAAATTGATTGAACCGCTGCATTTCCCGCTTCTTCAAAATTTCCGTGTGCAGTTTGGCAACGCCGTTGACACTGTGACTGCCGACAATTGCGAGATGGGCCATTTTTACAGCCCCATCGGCAATGATCGCCATTTTATGAATTCGCTCCCAATCACCCGGATATCGATTCCAGAGGTCTTTGCAAAAGCGTTCGTTGATTTCATCGACAATCATATACACGCGCGGCAAAAGGGATCGAAACATGTCTGTCGGCCATGTTTCCAGTGCTTCTGCCAGAATCGTGTGATTGGTGTAGGAAATGGTGCGTGTCGTGATGAACCAGGCATCATCCCAGCCCAATCCTTCTTCATCGAGCAAGATCCGCATAAGCTCCGGAATGGCCAATACGGGATGTGTGTCATTCACATGGATCGCGACAGTTTCATGAAAATGGGCGATCGATCCATTCTTCTTTTTGAAGCTGCGAATAATGCTATGAACGCCTGCAGATACGAGAAAATATTGTTGCTTGAGCCGCAATAGTTTGCCTTCATATGTAGAATCATCCGGATACAAAAATTCCGAAATCGCTTCTAATGAATGTTTATATTCCACAATTTTCTGATAGCTTTGTTCTTGAAACGGCTGTTCTTGCTCAAAATCAACGACAGGCTCCGCACTCCACAAGCGCAATGTATTCACCGTTTGATTGCGATACCCGATCACCGGCACATCATAAGGGACTGCCAATACCCGCTCTGCCGGCTCCGAGTAAAATTGCAGCCGCCCATTTTCCGTTACAGGCTGTACATGACCGCCAAACGTGATTTCCAGCGCTTTCTCAGGACGGCGAATCTCCCATACATAGCCATCTTTTAACCAATATTCAGGCAATTCCACCTGATACCCATTGATGATTTTTTGTTCGAAGAATCCGTGCTTATACCGGATCCCCGAACCATGTCCCGGCAGTTGCAGCGACGCAAGGGAATCGAGAAAACAGGCGGCCAATCGTCCCAGCCCTCCATTCCCCAGTCCCGCATCCGATTCCTGCTGAAGAATCTCTTCAAAAGACAGCCCCAGCTCGGCAAGCCCCTCTGCACAAACATCCCGAATGCCCAGATTGATCAGATTGGATTCCAGCAAACGGCCAATCAAAAACTCCATGGAAAAATAATAGACTTGTTTGCATCCGGTGTGTTTGTATTTGGTATTTGTGTCGATCCAACGCTTGCTGATGAATTCCCGGACGAGCGTCCCCAAGACAGTGAAACAATCATATGCCGTTGCATCATCGACGATCTTCCCTTGCATCACTTGCAATTTTTCTAGAAATGCTCGTTGAAAGGCTCTCGTATCGGAAAACATTCTCCAGCTCCTTTTTTGCAGGTATTTTGGTTTGGTCTACTCTGAAATGTTGCTTCGGTATAAATGGGATATGAGTATATAGATCCCACTCAAGTTACGTCTTCCATTTTTTTCAAATCTTCATACATGGCTTTGTACTTCCTTGCCGAATTTGTCCAACCGAAATCCATCTGACTGGCCTCTTTGACCAAATTATTCCATACCTGCGGATTCTGATAGAACCACAGTGCCCGGTGTATCGCATACAGCATGTCATGTGCGTTGATATTGCGAAAACTAAAGCCGTTTCCGGTGCCTGTCGCTTCATTATAGGATTGAACCGTATCCCGCAATCCGCCCGTTTCCCGCACGATGGGAATGCTTCCATAGCGCATGGCGATCATTTGGCTGAGTCCACAGGGTTCAAAAATCGAAGGCATTAAAAACAGGTCGGAAGCCATGTAAATGTTTCGTGCCAAACGTTCGTCAAATCCGATTCGCACATACAGTTTGTCTGGATACCGCTTTGCAAATTCAGAAAATCTTTGCTCATATCGATCCTCTCCTGAACCGAGGATCACCATCTGTACATCCGATTTCATGATCTCGTCGATGACGTGCAGCACAAGATCCAAGCCTTTTTGCGCCGTCAATCGGGTAATCATCCCGATTACAGGCGTTCGTTCCTTTTCCGGCAAGCGGAAATGCTTTTGCAAGCGCCTTTTATTGATCTGCTTTTGCCGCAGCAAATCATCTGCATGTGCATACAAATCCGGATCTGTATAAGGATCGTAGGATTGGACGTCAATTCCATTTAAAATGCCTGTGAGATCCTTTTGCCGGTGCCGCAGCAGCCCATCCAATCGCTCCCCAAAATAGTCGTGCTGGATCTCACTCGCATATGTGGGGCTGACCGTTGTCAATCGGTCGGAATATACCAATCCCGCTTTCATATAGTTGACCTGCCCATAAAACTCCATTTGATCGATTGTAAAATAGTCTTCGGAAAGTCCGAGTATGTCTCCCAATATCGGGTGCGGGAAAATTCCTTGGTACTGAAGATTATGAATGGTGAAAACCGTTTGGACCGATTGATAGAATGGATGTGCCGCATAATGTGTCTTTAAAAATAAACTGACAAGTCCCGAATGCCAATCATGACAGTGCATGATATCCGGCTGAAAAGAAAGGGCCGGCAGCATTTCCAGAACGGCCCGGCAAAAATAAGCGAAGCGCTCCGCATCGTCTTCACAACCATAAATGGAATCCCGTTTAAAATAATATTCATTGTCGATAAAATAATGAGGAACTTCATCATAAATCAGTTGTTTTACGCCGCAATATTGATTTCTCCAACCGAGGGGTACCGTTCCAGTCACCAAATCTGTCATTTGCTGTCGGTATGTATCCGGAATTTGACCATAACAGGGCAAGACGACGCGAACATCCGCACCCAAGGAACGAAGCGCCCGCGGCAATGCGCCAATCACATCTGCCAAACCGCCTGTTTTTACGAACGGTACTCCTTCTGCTGCCACAAATAGTATTTTCAACTTTGTCACATCTATCAACTGCGCCACATCCCTATTGTTCTCGTTGCAAGTCTGTTTTTATTGCACATCGTAAAAAACATGTACATGTTGTGGAAACGTCAAAATGTCACGGAAACGTCATGAAACGATCTGCCGCTTTCCGATGACTCGGGGCATGCCCGGCTCGCCATGGATCTTGCTGCCTTGCGTCACACGCACTTCTTTATCCAGAATCGCCAGCTCGACTGTCGCATCAAGAGCAACGGAACATTTCTGCAGCAATATGCTGTTTTTGACGTGCGCACCTTTTTCCACCTTCACTCCCCGAAACAATATGCTGTTCTCCACCGTTCCCTCAATGATGCATCCATTGGCAATCAAGGAATTCCTTGCGGTTGCCAAAGGACCATACCGGGCAGGAGGCTCATCCTTGATTTTCGTATAAATGGAGCCATATTGAAAAAACAGGGATTGCCACCATTCCGGCCGCAGCAGCTCCATGCTGTGGCGAAAATAGCTTTCAATGGAATGAATCATTGTTACGTGTCCGTCATATCTGTATGCCTGTACCCGCAAGGATGACAGACGCTCCTGCAACAGTTCCCGGTTGACATCGAAAGCTTCCTTTGCCGCGGCTGCCTCAATCAACTGGATAAATAAAGATTTCTTGACGATATACGTTTCCAAAAAGACATTTTGCCATTCATTTGACTGTTTGCAGCGATCCATGTGTACAACCCGGCCGTTTTCCAGTGAGAATCCCATACAATTGCTTGCTTCCGCGGCTGTCAGCCGCATTTCCTGATACAAAACGGTGATATCCGCACAACTCTCTTTATGCGACTGAACAAGCGGTTTAAAGTCGATGGGAAACAACATGTGCCCTTTTGTAACGATCACATACTCACCTTTACTGCGTTTAAAGAAATCAATATGTCCATAAAAATTTTGCAGATCCCCACGATACACACCGAAGGGGTACTCAACGGCCGGCGGCAGAATAAACAAGCCTCCGTCCTTCCGGTTTAAATCCCATTCTTTCCCCGATCCCAAGTGATCCATCAGCGATCTTGCATGGTTTAATGTGAATACCGCCACATTTCGCACACCGGAATGAACGAGATTTGACAAGACAAAATCGATTAACCGATAGCGGCCTCCGAAAGGTACTGACGCGATCGAACGATTTTGCGTCAGCGGTCCCAAAAAGGAAGACGTATCTCCAAGATTAATGACGCCAATCACCTGATTCATTCCTGTCACGCCTTTCCTTCATCGCTTGTTATGATCGAATCATCCGGAATCATCGTTTCTTCACCAATCACCACAATCGGTGCATATTCAGATGCATCTTCCCGCCAATCCTTTTGGCCGCCGATCTGGCAGTTGTCGCCAATCACGGTGCCGGCGCCGATAATCGCCTTATGAATGCGGACATTCTTGCCGATGATAACATTCGGCATAATGACGGAATGGGTAATTTTCGTATCCGTACCCACATGTACTCCGTAAAATAATACGGAGTGCGCCACATCTCCAAAAACCATGCAGCCTTCATTGATCAGACTGTGTTGAACATTTGCGGCAGCTGCCAAATATTGCGGCGGTTGATTCGGATTGACCGAATAAATGCGCCATGTACTGTCATTCATATCAAGCTGCGGCTGATTCGATACAATATCCATATGCGCTTCGTATAAACTTT
Organism: Fodinisporobacter ferrooxydans; assembly: GCF_022818495.1. Classification (GTDB taxonomy): domain Bacteria; phylum Bacillota; class Bacilli; order Tumebacillales; family MYW30-H2; genus Fodinisporobacter; species Fodinisporobacter ferrooxydans. Next base: position 3,738,502 of record NZ_CP089291.1, read on the forward strand.
CAATGGTTCCGACATCCTTCCAATACCCCTGAAAAAGATGACAATTCATTTTCATTCCCGCTTTCAGCATGGCGGGCAATACATCTTTGCCAAAGTCATGGCTGGACAGTTGCTCACTATTATCTAGCAATAAATGTTCATGAAGCAGTTTCCAGTTGAATATGTAAATGCCCATGGATGCCAAATTCGTTTTCGGATTTTCCGGCTTTTCTTCAAATCCTGTGATCCACTGCTCCTCATCTACGTTGATGATGCCGAAGCGCGACGCTTCTTCCCACGGGACGCGGATCGCTGCGATGGTGACAGCCGCGCCTTTTGCTTTATGTTCTTGCAGCATTTCATCGTAGTTCATTTTATAGATATGATCACCTGATAGAACGAGAACATAATCCGGATCATACGTTTGTATATACGGGATATTTTGATAGATGGCATTTGCCGTTCCTGCATACCATGTTCCGCCGTTTTTTTGCTGAAAGGGCGGCAATACGGTTACTCCCCCATGTTTTCGGTCAAGATCCCAGGGACTGCCGATCCCAAGATACGTATGCAAGACAAGGGGCTGATACTGTGTCAATACACCGACTGTATCGATTCCCGAATTGGTGCAATTGCTAAGGGCAAAATCGATGATTCGATATTTTCCGCCGAAGGGAACGGCCGGCTTTGCCAGCTTATGCGTAAGAACTCCCAGCCTTCTGCCCTCGCCTCCTGCCAAAAGCATCGCAATGCATTCTTTTTTGCTCATATGGTAGTCCCCTTTCCGCCTCTGGCAGATTTCTTTAACACGACCATCGCTAACGGCGGCAAGCAGATATGGATACTTTTTTTCCGATTGTGCCATGGAATCCCTTCACTCTGGATACAACCGCGATTGACTTGTCCCGACCCTCCATATATATGCTTGTCGCTGTTGAAAACTTCCTCGTATGCTCCAGACTTTGGAACGCCGATTCGATACTGCGGATACAATATGGGTGTAAAATTGCAGATAATAATGAGGAATTCTTTTGCAACTTTGCCTTTGCGCATATATGTAATCACACTTTGGTTGCGATCATGCGGATCGATCCATTCAAATCCGGACGCTGTGTGATCCAACTGCCAAAGAGAGGTTTGCTTTCGATACAAGTAATTCAGATCCCGGACATAGGAAAATAACTGCCGGTGTTGCTCAAAATCAAGCAAGCTCCATTTCAGTTGCTCATCTTCGTTCCATTCTTCAAATTGTCCAAATTCTCCACCCATGAACAAAAGCTTTTTGCCCGGATGTGTCATTTGATAACCCAAAAGCAGACGAAGATTGGAAAACTTTTCCCAATAATCTCCCGGCATCTTGTCGATGAGCGAACGTTTGCCATGCACCACTTCGTCATGGGACAAAGGCAAGAGAAAGCGCTCGGAAAACGCGTATACAATCGAAAATGTCAATAAATCGTGTTGATCGTTGCGATATAGGGGATCTATTTCAAAATAGCGCAATGTGTCATTCATCCAGCCCATGTTCCATTTCAGCGGAAAACCCAATCCGCCGGCAGCCACATCGCCTGTAACAGGCAAGCAAGCGGTAGATTCTTCCGCCATTACAAGAGTGTCAGGATACTCCTGTCGAATGACCGCATTTAATTTTTTCAAAAATGATATGGCTTCAAGGTGCTCCCGTCCTCCATAGGCGTTGGGCGTCCACTCGCCCTCTTGTTTGGAGAAATCCAGATATAACATGCTGGAGACGGCATCGACCCGCAAACCGTCAATATGGTATTGATCCAGCCAAAACAAGGCATTGGAAAGCAAAAAACTGACGACTTCCGGTTTCCCATAGTCAAAACCCAGCGTGCCCCAATCCGTTTTTTCCGCCTTCCTTGAATCTGCCGACTCATATTGGGGAGAGCCGTCAAACCTGCGAAGACCATGTGCATCTTTGGCAAAATGGCCTGGAACCCAATCCAGAATCACTCCTAAACCTGCCTGATGGCATTGATCGACAAAATACATAAAATCACAAGGGTCTCCATAGCGGCTGGTAACGGAAAAAAATCCGGTAATTTGATAGCCCCAGGAACGATCATAAGGATGTTCCGAGAGTGGCATGCATTCAATATGTGTGTAGCCCAAATCGTTGACATAAGGGATCAGTTCTCTTGCCAATTCACGATATGTATAAAATGTCCCATTGTCTTTTCGTTTCCAGGAACCCATGTGCATCTCATAAATATTTACAGGGCGGTTCAAAAAACCGTTTGCCGTATTGCTTTTCTTTTTTTGCCACTCCTTGTCGCCCCATTGATACGTCGCCAAATCGTACACAATCGACGCGGTATGCGGTCGTACTTCCGAAAAAAAGGCATACGGATCTGCTTTTAAAACAATCCCTTCCTCTGTATGAATTTCGTATTTGTAAATACAACCCGCAGCAAGCCCAGGGACAAATGTCATCCAAATGCCTGCCATGTTCAGACGCTGCAACTCGTGATTTCGTCCGTTCCAGCCATTAAAATCACCGACCAACCGGACAGATTTGGCACGAGGTGCCCAAACGCCAAATCGCACGCCCCGTTGTCCGGCGCTTTCACAAACGTGGGAGCCTAATAAGCGGTAACTTCGAAGCAAATTCCCTTCATGAAACAAATATATTTCATAATCATGAAAGCCATTATAAGTCATGCTGCTACCTGCCTTTTTTACCAATACATTAGCATTATATAACATTTGACGAATCCTGACAGTGCAAAAAAAGACCTGGCAAATCATTGCCAAGTCGTTTGATTGCAAAATATTCAATTACGATTACACCCACCGATTGATTGTTTTCTCAAACGAGAGAACATCGCCCGCCGTAAACCAAAGGGAAATTTCCCGTTCCGCGTTTTCCGGACTATCGGAACCGTGAATGATGTTATTTGTCACACTCAATGCGTAATCGCCGCGAATCGTGCCGGGAGCAGCATCAACCGGCTTCGTTTTACCCATCATGAGACGGCTGATGGCAATTGCATCATTGCCCTGCCAAACCATTGCGAACACCGGTCCGGATGTGATAAAGTCGACCAATTCCCCAAAAAACGGCTTCTCGCTGTGTTCTGCATAATGTTGTTCCGCCAATTCGCGGGAAACGTTCATCAACTTTGCTCCTACAAGCTGCAGACCTTTGCTTTCAAAGCGGCGAACGATCTCCCCGATCAATCCCCGTTGTACTCCATCCGGCTTCACCATAATAAACGTCTTTTGCATAGTAAATCATTAACCTCCATTTATTCCGACAGATCAAATTATGTATGTGCGTAACCCATACGCCTAATCTATTGTATACGAATCCCGAGCATTGGGGCAAGCTGCCATTCGTCAATACTCCCGTTTGCTGATAAAAATGGCGATTTGGCGAAGCTTCTCTTTCCATTCCAAGTTCGGAAGCGCATCAAGGTGTTTTAATGCTCGCGCCAAATACCGGTCTGCCAGTGCTTGTGATTGTTCAATCGCCCCGACGGAACGGATCCGGGAAATGGCAGATGCCACTTCCTGATCAGTCATATCCCGATGAATCAGCCTCCGCAGCGTGTTTGCCGTCTCCGGAACCCGACACGCATACAGCACAGGCAACGTGATATTGCCTTGCCGCAAATCACTGCCGACGGGTTTTCCCAACTTCTTTTCCGTTGCAGTCATATCCAGGATGTCATCCGTGATTTGAAACGCCATGCCAAGGTTATACGCATACTTGCCAAGCGCTTGCACAACCGTTTCTTTACAGTTTGCCGCAAGCGCCCCAAGTGTACAGCTCACCGACAGCAAAAGAGCTGTTTTGCGTTTAATTCTCCGCAGATATGTACGCAGATGTTGATCAAATCGGTAAAAATCACGGACTTGCTCAATTTCCCCTTCGCACATTTGCACAATCGAGTCTGCCAAGATCTGATGGCTTCTGAGATCGGGAACATCCGCGAGAATTTGCAGCGCCCGGGCAAGAATAAAATCCCCGGTATACATGGCAATCCGGTTGCCCCATGCGGATTTGACGGTCGGAGATCCCCTGCGTTTGTCAGCGTCGTCAATCACATCATCATGCACAAGTGTGGCCATATGGATGAGTTCCAAAGCAACCGCAACCCGAGACAAGCGCTCCAAATCATATTCGCCAAATTTTGCAGCCAACAGCACAAATACAGGCCGGATTCGCTTTCCTCCGGCTTTTAGCAAATGGGCAGATGCTTTTTGCAGTACTTTTTCATTGGATTGCACTTCTTTTAACAATCGTTTTTCAACAATTTCGAGATCTGCGCGCAAATCGTAATAGATTTCAATCAAATTCATGGAGGATCCACCTTAAACGTCGTAGTTCGATAAAAAAACCTCACAATTCATTCATGCCATGCCTCCGAATGGAAGAACATCGATGAAACGTGAGGAATCGTTTTGTCATACTTCTTCTACTTTCCGTTTCCTGCTTGATAATTCGTATTCGATACATGCGACCAAATTCGACAGTGCCTCGTCCAAACGAGAGACTGAACCCCTTTTCACTTGCTCGCAAGTCATACGAATCTTTTGTGTGACATCGTTCAACATGTGCTCCAATGTCCGCTTGGTATTGTATTTGATAAACCAAGAGGATATTTTGCCGTCAAACGAGTGGCCGTACTTTAATTTTTTTAAATATCGCCGTTCTTCCATGCTTGCAGCCTGCCAAAGCAAACGTTCATGAACATGAAACGACACATAATTCCCCGGTCCCGATTCATATGCATGAATAAGCGGAATCGAGTCTGACACCAATTGCAGCAAATGATGCCCTTCCGGCACTGAGATTTGTTTATGATCATAGAGTGCATCAAACAAGCAAAACGTCGTTGCGCCTAATGCCCGAACATGATCATCGACGGAAACGGAATCATGCAATTCATTCATACGCATATCTGTTTTAATTTCATTGATGCGCTGGATGGCATTGGCAAGACGTGAAACGAATGAGAGCATGCCGTTTTTAACCAAAATCCAATAGTATTTGCTGCTGAAGTAATCCCCTGCCAATACAGTCAACTGCCTGTCCTGTTCATGCAATTGGATCGGCTGATCAGGGATGATTGCGTGTACATGCAACCCGCGGTGGGCCAATAAAATTGCCAGGACTTCAGGATACCAGTCTGCAACTTCCTGATTCATCATGGCTGCCAAGACATCCGCGAGCGCTACAAGCACAAAATCCGTGGATCGTATGTAATTGGTCAGATCCAGATTCGGATGCGACATCTCCCGATACAGATCCCGGATAAAGACTCGATATTGTTCTTGATTGGTTATGCTATAACTCAGCACCTGATCAACTCCCGTCAGGTGAACATGCCGGAAAGGCGGTTACTCACCAAAATACATCTACACGATGAAGGATACCTATCATATTTTATAAGAGGATGTTCAAAAAGCGACCAAAATTCCACTTTCTGAACACGAACTATAATAAGTATTTATATTCTGTATAAAAAAGCAACTATATATAGCTTGGATATATATAGCAAGCACTGCAACAGTATACCACAAATCGTATCGGCAAAGTGTAGAAATTCACATGTAGTATAGCATATATTTGCAGTGACAAAACAAAGGTTTCTTTATATTAATTATACTCGATTTGAAAATGCTGTTTGACAAATTCAACAATTTGTTCACGATTTGGCAACGGATTTTTGAAATCTTTATTTTCCCCGTACACACTTCCTACTTTCTGATTCGACAGCACATTGACAAACCGGATCTCGGCAGCTTCAATGGCAGATCGTTGAGTCAACTGATATAGAATTGTATAGGCATCACGCAAACAATTGGCATCCAGGTTGCGTTGCCCGGCGGAAACTGTCACATATATTTTTCCGTTTTTCCGTTCAATCCGCTCAATTCTTCCATATGTTCGAACATTTGATAAAATTCGGATGGAGCGTTCCAATGGATTCGATGAGACCAAATGGGATGCAGAAGGCAACATCCAATCGACTGACAAATGATGAACTGGCAGAAACGTCAAACCAATGGATAAAAAGATCGAAAGAATAAATGCGAAACTAACTCCTTTTAACAAGTCCACGGACAATCCCCCCATTATTTATTCGTATGGGGAAGTGCCAACAGACATGCAAAAGAAAATGAAATGTTGCATGCCATGCGAGCAAAACAGAAACCGTCTCGCCTCGTTACTCGTTCGCTGCGTCGATTTCTCCATGACTTGTCAAAATTTTTGCTTTTCCGCGAATTTTAATTGCAGATGTGTGTTCCGTAAACTGGGCAATCATCACTTCACCTTTGTCCAATTTTTCGGAATGATGAAAACGGGTATCTTGTCCTCTTGTCAATCCAATCACTTGAACCCCATTTTCTTTTGCCTGAACGACAAAATATTCTCCATTGCAGTTCGTTCCCATTGCATGATTCCTCGCTCTCAATTTCGCTGATCTATTATACCACGATCCATTGTTGAATAAAAGAAACAGACATTCACAAACAACTATCTGTGAATGTCCAAACATGCGAAAGGTTATTGATTCCTGTTCATTGCGTCCGCAATTCCACTCTGCGAATTTTTCCACTCGGGGTTTTCGGCAATTCGGCTACGAATTCAATGATTCTCGGATATTTATACGGTGCGGTTATTGCTTTCACATGCTCTTGCAATTCTCGCATCAATTGCTCGCTTGGTTCTATATTTTGTTTCAAAACGACGAACGCTTTTACAACCGCACCGCGAATTTCATCCGGACTTGCAACAGCCGCACATTCTGCGACTGTCGGATGTTTCACTAATGCGTCTTCCACTTCAAAAGGGCCAATCGTATAGCCGGAACTGATGATAATGTCATCCGACCGGCCGCTGAACCAAAAATATCCCTCTTCATCATAGTAGCCTCTGTCCCCTGTAATGTACCATTCTCCGCGCAGCGCCGCCTGTGTCCGCTCGGGATCGTATAAGTATTCTTGAAAGAGACTCAGGTCGGAACGGTGAACAGCTATATCGCCAACTGTATTCGCTTCTACCGGATTGCCATCTCCATCGATGATGCCAATGCGTCTGCCTGGTATGACTTTTCCCATGGAACCTGGCCGAATGGTCATATTGGTCAAATTGCCGATCAACAGGCTATTCTCCGTTTGCCCATACCCATCGCGGACAGAAATTCCAAATTCCCTTTGAAATGTATCGATTACTTCCCGATTTAACGGTTCGCCGGCACTGCATGCACTGCGCAGCGCTTTCGGCTTGAATTCCGACAATCCGTCCACTTTTGCCATCAATCGGTATTCTGTAGGTGTAGCGCACAATACGGAGATGGGATACTCTTTCAATATGCTCAAATATGTTTTCGGATCAAAACGACCTTTATAAATAAACGCACAACCGCCGTTGCCGATGATCGAAACAAATGGACTCCAAATCCATTTCGCCCAGCCCGGACCTGCAGTTGCCCAAGCAAGCTCCCCCTGCTGCACGTCAAACCAGTGCTTGGCGGCTACTGCCAAGTGTGTATGCGGCCACGCATATGTATGTACAACCCCTTTTGGCTTACCTGTGGTACCGGACGTATAGGATAAGAATGCCGTATCTGTTCTGGCTGTTTTGACGTTTTCAAAAGAACCGCTTGCCCCATCCAGCAATTGCTGCAACGATAGCCAATGTTCCTTTTCTTCAATTGAAATATAGAGTTTGACATTTGGCGCTTGCCGGCGAATCGAATCCACTTCATTCATGATCGCTCCGGTCGCTACAATTGCTTTCGCGCCTGCATGTTGCAGACGATACAAAATATCGGTGCTTCGCAGCATTTCGGAGCCCGGCATGATGACAGCACCTAATTTGAGTAAAGCCAAATACACCACATACGCCTCGATACTTCGCGTGCATAACACCATGACCCGGTCTTTCGCTTCAATCCCTTGTGATTTGAAAGCGTTTGCACAGCGATTCGCCAAAACTTGTAATTCTTTATAGCTTACTTGTCTATGGCGCCCGGTTTCATCCAGAAACAAAAGGGCTGACTGATCCGGAATATTCCCGACATGCGCATCGAATACATCAGCAAAATTATAAAACTCCGGTACGAGTACATCTTCCGGTTGTTCGCTTGTTAATTCAACCATTCCTTTTCCTCCTTTTTCAATCCTGTGAGCTTTTCACATATCAATACTGTTATCTATTCGCTCGATCTGTTATGTATTCCTGCTCAAACCATCCGAATTTCGTAAAATCCCTCTGTATCGTGATACGCAAAAAAGAGCCATGCAATGACTTGCACAGCTCTTGATCCAACTTTCAGCCGTTTTACAAATGCGCGCTAAGCATTTTGTTGAACTGTATCGCGAAACGCTTTTCCTGCTTTAAATGCCGGAATCCGGCTTGCTTCAATCGTGATCTCTTCTCCCGTCCTGGGGTTTCTTCCTTTTCTTGCAGAGCGCTCGCGAATCTCAAAACTACCGAAGCCAATCAATTGCACGCTGTCACCCTCTGACAATGCTTGCACGATGCTATCGAATACAGCATCCACCGCTTTGCTTGCATCTTTTTTTGTCAAATCCGCCTTTTCTGATACTTGCTGAATCAAGTCTGTTTTATTCATATGTTTTCAGCTCCTTAACGACAATCTACAGAAAATAGTTCTTAATACAACGTTGTATCCATTTATTTGATTTTTATACGTATTTGCAGAAAAAAGAAGAGGATGCCGTTCATGAGCATCCTCTTCTACGATATTTACTATTCAAGTATCGCCGATTCTATTAAAGAATGATAGCGATCAGCCCGCCGCTGCCTTCATTGATAATTCTTGAGAGCGTCTCTTTGAGTTTGTACTGGGCATTTTCCGGCATCATGGCCAATTTGGCAGAGATGCCTTCGCGAACGATAGCCGCCAACGATTTGCCGAAAATATCGGAATCCCAGATTTTCAAAGGATCCTCTTCAAAGTCTTGCATCAAGTACCGCACAAGCTCCTCGCTTTGTTTTTCCGTTCCTACGATCGGAGCGAATTCGGATTCCACATCGACGCGAATCATATGAATGGATGGAGCAGTTGCCCGCAAGCGAACGCCGAAACGGGTACCTTGCCGGATTAATTCGGGCTCATCCAATGTCATTTCTTCAAGCACCGGCGGTGCAATGCCGTACCCCGTCAATTTTACCATGCGCAAAGCTTCCGCAACTTTATCGTACTCCCGTTTTGCGTATGTGAGATCTTTCATCAACTGCAGCAGTTGATCTTTGCCGCGAATCTCGATACCCACTACCTCTGTCAGGATCTGGTCGTATAAAGCATCCGGCGCAACCAAATCAATATCCGCAACTCCATGCCCCATATCCATATTGGATAATCCGGCATGTGCGACAAAATCAAATTCGCTAAAATGGCCGACAACGCGGTCGATGTCACGTAAACGGCGAATATCTTTTACGGTATCTCTAACGCACGTCTCAAAATTTACCCGCAGCCAATGGTCTTGATCGAGCACCATGACCCAGCTTGGCAAATTCACATTGACTTCGTGCACAGGGAATTCATATAGCGCCTCGCGCAGAACTCCCATAATATCATCTGTCGAGATATTTGCAACACTTAATGCGAGCACAGGGATATCATATTTTTCCGCCAATTGGACGCGCAATTGCTCTGTTTCCACACTTGTCGGCCGGGTGGAATTGACAACCATGACAAACGGCTTGCCTAATTCCTTCAACTCGGCGACTACCCGCTCTTCTGCTTCCACATAGGATTCGCGGCTAATCTCCGCAATTGTGCCGTCAGTTGTGATGACAAGTCCTAATGTGGAGTGATCAGAAATCACTTTGCGTGTGCCGACTTCCGCTGCTTCTTGAAAAGGAATGGGTTCGTCAAACCATGGAGTGGATACCATGCGCGGACCATTTTCATCCTCATATCCTCTGGCACCCTGTACCGTATATCCAACACAATCCACAACGCGTATACGAATGTCTAGCCCTTCACCGACATTTACTTCAATCGCTTGGTTCGGGATAAACTTAGGTTCGGTCGTCATAATCGTGCGACCAGCGGCACTTTGCGGCAGTTCATCCGTTGCGCGTATACGATCAGCCTCGCTTTTGATATTCGGCAGTACGATCAATTCCATAAATTTTTTGATGAATGTGGATTTACCTGTACGCACCGGGCCGACTACGCCGAGGTATATGTCGCCCCCTGTTCTTTCTGCAATATCTTTAAAGATATCGAATTTTTCCACGCTTCTCCCTCCCTATAAATATCGGCGTAGAATGCATCTTAACCTAGAGCTCATCCCTCCCCAAGTCAGTTGCAATCGTAAGAGCCCAGAACATCTATACATTCCACCGATGGACAATATATGTATATGAAAGCTTTCTGGGATTATTCCGGTTTGATCGCCAAGGATTTCTTTGTCCAGAATTCTTTATCAGTATATGAGGGAGAAAAAGATTTAGAACGGAAAATATCATAATTGAAAGAAGGCCTGCCATTCGGATCGCAACAAAAACAGCACACCGGGAGCCTAGACCTCCTGGTGTGCTATAAGGTATTCCCCGCAGGCTTCGTTCACCGCCGGAAATTCCATGAATCCTGGCTGTATTTATCCCGGATCAATTGCTCGATGGCCTGCTGTTCATCATCTGTAAGTTCACCGGGCGCAAGTTTGATCTCCAGCCCTTTTTCAAATCCGTCAAAAAAGTGCTTGGAAACCTCTTCAAATGTATAGGTATTCCCGGTTAACTGTTTCAGGCTCACAGCACGCTCGGCAAATGCCTGCTTCATTCGTTCCCGCATCCGCTCATTGGAAAAGCGCAGCACATCGAATAACGCACCGATGTCGAGATCCAGCAAAATCGAACCGTGTTGCAAAACCGTTCCCAATTGCCGCAATTGGGCGCTGCCGACGATTTTCCGCCCCTCGACGACCAATTCATACCAAGAGGGGGAGTCAAAACAGGCTGCTGAGCCCAAACTGTCATATTTTCCCCGCTCCTGCTCCTCTGCCAAGGACACCAGTTCCGCCTGCAAGCCAAGAGAGCGGAACCCTTCCAGAAGTCCCAGACTGATCGTACGATATGCTTCGATCACAGATGTTGACATCAGCCGATGGGATTCCGGGACGATGACGCTGTATGTCAATTCCGCATCGTGCAAAACCGCACGGCCGCCTGTCTGTCTCCTGACAAAGCCAAACCCTTTTTGTCCGAGACGTTCAAAATCGATATCCCGCCGCGCCTGCTGGAAATACCCGATGGACAGCGTGGGAGGCTGCCAACCGAAAAAGCGTATGGTCGGCGGCGCTTTCCCTTGACTGACTGCCTGCAAGACCGCCTCATCTGCTGCCATGTTAAACGCGGGGGACGAATTTCCAGTTGCCAGAAAACGCCAAGTTTCCATTTTGCCGCTGCCTTATTGGGAAACTTGTTGTTCGTACTGGGCAGGCGTCAATAGTTTGTCGAGTTCGGACGGGTCTTGTAACTCTACGACTACCATCCAACCGTCTTCATACGGAGATTCATTTACTTTTTCCGGAGCATCCGACAATGCTTCATTGACTTGCAAGATCTTCCCGCTCACCGGTGCATACAGATCGGAAACCGTCTTGACCGATTCCACCGTTCCAAACGTTGCTCCTGCACGTAAAGAATCGCCCGCTTGCGGCAATTCCACAAACACGATATCTCCAAGTTCTGCCTGTGCAAAATCTGTAATTCCTATGTATGCTTGATTTCCTTCCACGCGCACCCACTCGTGCTCGGAACTGTATTTTACATTTGCTGGCACTTGACTCATCACATATCCTCCTTAATTTAACATTCGGCTATATCCATGTCTGAAAAACCCGTAACGCATGTTTTTGAAAAACGTGCGATTTTTCCGCTGATTCTTCGACATAGTAGTTATTTTATCATTTGCAAAAGAAACAAGCTACATTTTCCATTTGGGATGAAACCGGTTTTTTGCAATGTCCTCAAGCTCATGTCGCTTGCCTCGCATCATTAAATCATCAACCGCATCTTTGGGTGCTTTTCCTTCGAATAAAACCCTGTAGATCTCCGTGGTAATCGGCATTTCAACCTGATATTTTCGACTTAACAACATGGCCGCCTTTGTCGTGCGCACACCTTCCACTACCATTTTCATATTTGCCAATGTCTCATCTAACGTCTTTCCTTGCCCCAGCATATAGCCTGCCCGCCAATTGCGGCTGTGCTTGCTGGTACAGGTGGCAATCAAATCGCCAACGCCGGCAAGTCCGGAAAAGGTGGATTGGGAAGCGCCCATGGCTGCACCCAGGCGGGAGATCTCTACAAGTCCCCGAGTCATTAAAGCTGCTTTTGCATTATCCCCATATCCCAAACCGTCGGAAATTCCCCCGCCAAGTGCAATAATGTTTTTCAATGCGCCGCCAAGCTCTGTGCCGACAACATCCGGATTTGTGTACACGCGAAAATTTCCATTCATGAAATGATCCTGTACAAACTCCGCCGTATGTTTTGCGACGCTTGCCACAACCACCGTAGTAGGGTAGCGCTCACTCACTTCTTCCGCATGGCTTGGTCCGGACAAAACAGCCGCCTGTTCCGGAGAGATCTGGGGAATCTCCGACAGCAATACTTCAGACATCCGTTCCAGTGAATCCAAATCAAACCCTTTTGTCGCATGTGCCACTGTGACATCTTTGCCGATCAACGGTGCGATCATGCGAGCCGTACTGCGAAAGACATGGGAAGGAATCACCAGCAAAACCATCGAGACATTTTCTAATGCATCTTCCAGTCGATGTGATGCGCGAATCCCGTCCGGCAAACAAACACCAGGGAGATAATCTTCTAACGTATGTTTGGAATTGATTTCCTCTGCTATTTCCGGGCGCCTTGCCCAAATGGTGACGTCATATCCATTGTCAGCCAAGACAAGCGCCAACGCAGTTCCCCAACTGCCCGCACCGATCACCGAAACCTTGCTCATACTCCTGGCCGCCTTTCTTTAACGGTTTGCCTTTTTTCCCAATCGATTTTCTTGTCCTTTTGCTAACCGTTCGATATTTTTCCGATGCTTCCAATAGGAAACAAGCGCCAAAAATATCGTTGCAAATACAAGCATCATCGGTCGGTGAAACAATACGAGAAAAATCGGTACAAACGTGACAAAGGATAAAGAAGCCAATGAAACGTAACGGGTGACCAATAACAATGCGATGGCGATTACGCCGGCGCATAAAGCAGGAACTGCTGCCAGCGTAAGCAAAACGCCAATCGTAGTGGCAACGCCTTTCCCGCCGCGAAAGCCAAAATACACGGGCCAGTTATGCCCAAAAATCGTAAATAAACCGGCCAGAACCATCGCAACAAGGTTTCCGCCTGTCAATACATTCGCGATCCAAACCATAAAAACGCCCTTCAACGCATCAAACAAGAAAACAAAAATGCCTGCTTTTACACCGAGAACCCGCATCGTATTGGTAGCGCCGGCATTGCCGCTGCCATGTTGGCGGATATCGATGCCGGCCACCCATTTTCCCATGAGATAACTGGGAGATATGGATCCAATCAAATAGGAAACAAGAATAATTCCAATCGTCCATCCCATGTAAAATTCCCCTATTTCTTCATTCTCTTCAATTTTTCTCTTTTGATGATTTTTGGCGAATAAACATCCGCATGGGCGTCCCTTCAAAGCCAAACGCACTGCGAAGCTTATTTTCCAGATACCTTTCATAGGAAAAATGCATCAATTCCGGGTCATTGACAAATATCGCAAAAGCCGGCGGTTTGACGGCAACTTGTGTCGTATACAAGACACGCAACCTCCGTCCCTTGTCCGTAGGCGGCGGTGTCATCGCAACCGCATCTTCAATGACAGAATTCAGCACAGCCGTCTGTATGCGCAGCGCATGGTTTTCCGCATTTTGCTTGACGATCTCCAGAATGCGGTGCACCCGCTGCTTCGTTTTGGCAGAAACAAACAGGATGGGAGCCCAGGCCATAAACGGAAATTGCTTGCGGACTTCCTGTTCAAACTTATGTGCCGTTTTATCATCTTTCTCAACGATGTCCCACTTGTTCACGACGATCATCATGGCACGCCCGGCTTCCAATGCGTATCCGGCAATCTTTTTATCCTGCTCGATAATCCCTTGCTCGCCATCGATCACAAGAACCGCCACATCACATCGTTCGATGGCCCGCAATGCACGCAGCACCGAATATTTTTCCGTCGTTTCATATACTTTGCCGCGCTTGCGCATTCCGGCCGTATCGATCAGGACATAATCCTGGTCTTCCGTAGAGAACGGCGTATCAATGGCATCCCGCGTCGTCCCCGCTTCCGGACTCACCAAGACCCGGTCTGTGCCGAGAATCGCATTGACAAGGGACGATTTTCCGACATTCGGTCGTCCGATCAAGGCGACGCGAATCACATCTTCATCATACTCGGTTTCTTCAAAATCCTCGGGAATGTCAGCCATCACCTGATCCAGGAGATCTCCAATACCCGTGCCGTGCTCTGCGGAAATGGCAAAAGGCTCGCCAAGACCCAGTTCATAAAAGCTGTAAATGTTGTTGATTTGATCCGGGTTGTCCACTTTGTTGACAGCCAATGCTACCGGTTTGCGGGAACGAAATAAGATCTGCGCTACTTCTTGATCGGCCGGTGTTACTCCTTCCTTGCCGTCAGCGACAAAAATGATGGCATTCGCCTCTGCGATCGCCAATTCCGCCTGTTCCCGAATTCGAAACAAAATTTCATCTTCGCTTCCGACTTCAATCCCGCCCGTGTCGATGATGTGAAATTGGTGTGTCAACCACTCTGAACTGGCATATATGCGATCCCTTGTCACACCGGGCCTATCTTCGACAATTGCAATCCTGTTTCCTGCCAGACGATTGAACAAAGTCGATTTTCCGACATTCGGCCGACCAACGATCGCCACTACTGGCTTTGGCATAAAATCATCCTACCTTTCTGTGCAAGTGCTCCGTTTCAAACCTATCGAATATCCGTTTGCAATCCAATACGTATACCTGCATTCAAAAAACTCCTGTTGATATCGGACATATGTAAGTTTTGACACTCTGAAATTATGAATGTGTTCCGCACTTCCGTCAAGCTTTGTTCTTATTTCCTCCATAGCGATTGCTTACATCGTTCACAAATGTCACGAGCCGTTCATACTGTCTTTGGATCGCGAACGCACTTACAATCCTCCCGAGCGTTACAAACCCGTATCTGCGAGACAATGCTCCGCCAATTCTCGCAAGGGAGTTAATATGAACCAAAGCTTCTTGCATGACAAGTTGGCTCGTGTCGCACCCGATTCGCTCCAAAAACGAAGCCAGCAGACGTTTCACGGTATATGGATCCGCGCCTAAGCCAATGGTATAAATGGCATTGCCAAAGGTGTCATACCCTTTAAAATTTAATGTTCCAATCTGCCAGGTCTCTGAACGATCATAATCCGTCAAAGCGATAATTTCATTCACATGCGGCCTGCGTTCATTCGGCAGACGATTCAGATGAATGGCAGCAGACGTAATGGAAGAATGGGCGCTGCCATAACAATGGTAGACAATATGTCTGCCGTCCAACCGATGTAGATCGCTTGTTTGGTTCGACGTATTGCCAACCGGTTCTTCCTCTTCATGGTTTCTTGAAACTCTTGCCCGAAACATCGGCACGTTTTGCCATACGACACTGCATACTGCTGTCTGAATATGCGGAAACATGCGGGCAAACGTGGCATAAAGCTTTCTTGTCAATGCAATGCCGCTTTTATGGATGGGAATCGATGAACGTCGATAGGGTTTTGCCAAAGAAATGGATGGCGTCCGAATAAACGCGTATTGCGTTTGATCCAATCGATATAAATTCACAAAATTCCGAAGGCATTTAATGGCAATATGGGATTGCCGATGGCATCCCGCATATGCCACAAACGTTGGAGCATGAGAGATGTTCCCACATACATGTATCGTCCCGTCGCTCGGCCGGAATCGCCTGCTCAATTCCCGCAGTTGTTCAAAGCTTGGCATATTGTGAAAATCACAAGCGCCTGTCAGCATTTGCGCTGCAAGAAATGCACCAAATCCAAAATCATTGTCATAGAACACGACGGCATCCATCCGTATCCTCCTGTTCATGCAGGATGTGTCGCGTTTTTGCAATGGCAATCGGCTTTCTCTTGCGATAACGAAACCGCACTGCCATTGTGCTCAGCATATATAGAAACGCAAGGCTAAATGTAGCAAAAGCCACTATATCTTTCTCGGCAGAATTGCCAAACTCAAGATACTCAAATGGAACATTGCGTATCCAAATGTCATCCACGAGCTGAATCACTATACTCGCTGACCAGGCAGCAGCAAAACGCTCTTTCCACGAACCTGCCAAAATCAAGCTTGTCAACAGGATCAGACACGCACTCGACCATATCAATTTTGCAGTCAGCACTTCCGACCCATGTAAAATCCATCGATTAAAAATCAGGACGACAGCGAGAATGCAAACACTCCGTACGGGAATCAAAATCTTCTTGTACCATCGGTCAACAAGGACAACAACCCAGACAGTTAGAAGGAGCGGTAGAAAAAATCCGGAGAACGACATTTGTTCTTTTAACAATCCGGGAATCATGACCGGGTATCCCAATACATATACTGCGATGATCCACTTGATGCTTTGAGGTTTGATATGAAATTCTTCGCATACGTTTCTTCCCCAACCGCTTACCGCCAAAATCAATCCGGCAATTCCCAAGATCATGCCGATGGAACCGGGAATCATATTGCCTCCCCACTTTCTATACACAGTCAAGCATGCGTATCGATACACTCTTCTATAGGTTTGCCTGACTGTTCGGGGAATAAACAAAAAAGCATCCATTTCCTATCAGGAAATGAAATGCCTTCGATTTGCATAATATTGCCGATCGATGTTACGGACTTCACACCAATCAGCCGTTTCTCCGCGAATCCATACCGGAATAGCATTCAATTCTTGCAAGGTTCGACAACCTAACATCGTCATGATGACTCGAACCTCATGCAACCAATGCTGCAAACAATCGATCAGTCCTTGTAATCCGGACGATCGATACGTTCGCAAAATAAAACCTGCCAACCCAACCCCTTGCGCTCCAAGCGCCAAACATTTGATACAATCCAACGGGTTGCGAACACCTCCGGAAGCGAGGAACGTCAGTTGGTTTTGGAAACCTTCCGCTTCAAGCAAACTGACTACCGTTGTTTGACCCCACAAACGCAAGTCATCCATTGGCCATTCGCTTCGTCGCTGATTCTCAATGGCAATAAAGTTGGTGCCGCCTCGTCCGCTTACATCTACAATCCTGGCGCCAATCTCCGTCAATTGACGATACGTTTCCCGACACATGCCAAAGCCAACTTCTTTGATAATGACAGGTACCGGACAATGGCGAATGATTGTTTCTACACCTTTTAATATTCCTTTGAAATTCCGATCCCCTTCCGGCATTACCAGTTCCTGGGGGGCATTTGCATGCAGTTGAATATACTGTGCATCCAACATGTCAACGGCTCGCAATACATCGTCAATCGTTGCTGCAGCAGACAGGTTGGCAATCACAATACCTCCCGGATTTTCTTTCCTGACAACTGTATAAGATTCCCGCAGGGAATCATCCCGCAACGCTGCCCGCTGGCTGCCCACCGCCATTGCCAATCCCAGTTCCCGAGCCGCAATGGCCAAATCCCGATTGACCTGTGCGGAAGGTTCAGAACCTCCTGTCATCGCATTGATCCAGAATGGAGCAGAAAAAAACGTTCCGGCAACATTTGTCTGCAAAGATATTTCAGCAAACGATACTTCCGGAAATGTTCGATGTACAAACATCACATCGTCAAAACCTGATGCCATGGATTGGGGAAGCTCGGCAGCCAAACGCAAATGATCTATTTTTCTCGATTCAATCGACACGTATGTAACTCCTAAATCCTTACGCCTATTTATTTTGCTTAAAAAGATCACCAAAAAGATCGCCTAATGTAACGCCTGTACCGCTTGTGGACTGTTTTTCCACGTATTTTTCCACTTCTTTATCGTTTTTTGCGCTCTCGGCTTCCCGAATCGATAAAGAGATGCGCTTTTCTTGTGCATTTACATCAAGAACTTTGACTTTTACAGACTGACCGACTTCCAATACTTCAGCAGGATTGGCAATATGCCGGTTGGAAATTTGGGAAATGTGGACAAGTCCCTCAATCCCAGGTGCAACTTCTACAAATGCCCCGAAATTTGCCAAACGCTTGACAGTTCCATCGATAATCGCTCCCGGTTGGAAGGATGCATTCACCGACTCCCACGGCCCTTTTTGAGCTGCCCGAATCGATAAAGAAATACGGCCGGCAGCAGGATCGACTTTCAACACTTTTACTTGAACCGCATCTCCTTCCTTGACGACTTCAGACGGGTGTTTCACATGCTGATGAGACAATTCGGAGATATGCACAAGTCCGTCCACACCGCCAATATTTACAAACACCCCAAAGTCTGTCAGGCGCTGAACGGTTCCAGTCAGGATTTGTCCTGCCTGCAACGATGTGATTACATGCTGTTTTTCCCGTTCTTCCTGCTCTTCGACTACAGCTTTATGAGAAAGCACGACTTTCTTTTGCTCCGGATCAAATTCCGCGATCTTGACCGCAAGCGTCTGCCCTTTGTAACTCGAAAAATCTTCAACAAAATGCCGTTCCACCAAGGAAGCAGGGATAAACCCGCGGACGCCGATATCTGCCACCAAGCCGCCTTTCACGACATCCACAATGACCACATCAAAAATTTCGCCTGCCTGATACAGTTTTTCCAGTCGTCCCCATGCTTGCTCAGCGTCGACCGCACGTTTTGATACAATCAATGTTCCTGCTTCGTCATTGACAGATTTCACCTTTACTTCCACTTCATCACCTGCTTGCAGCACATCGGAAACTTTCTCAATCCGCAAGCTGGAAACTTCGGCAATGGGAAGTACTCCCTCATATTTATAGCCTACATCAACAAATGCCTGTCCGTCCTCTATTTTCGTAATGCGACCTTTTACTACGTCTCCAGGCTGAATCGTATGCACTTCATGCAAGTTTGTCATCTCATCCATAGGAAAAGACCTCCTTATAACATTATTTTTTTGCATGGTACAGAAGGAATCCTGTTTATGGAAAGTGCTTCTGTCAGCACCAGCAATCCGTTTACGAATCCCTTAACACCGAACGAATCTTCTTCATGATCAGCAGAAAAGCACAAAACAAAATGAGCAAACACCCATAAAAAACTGTGTTGGAAAAATGGAAATACTGATTCAATGATGAAACAATTGCCATCAATAGTAACAATAGTATGAATCGGATTGTGATATTCAATACGGTTTTTTTGGCATAGTCTGGATTTTGCGTCTTTTGCATGCAATGAACATATAATACTCGGCCGTATAATGCAATTCCCAAACAGCCAAACAAGAGAAAAGCGAGTGTCTCGACAATGGAATGCACTACGATACGCTCCGTTCTTGTCGAATCAATCGGCCGATGTGATCCATGATGATTTGTGTTACTTCTTCCATCTGCTTGCTTGTTATTTTTTGTTGCCTGTATGATTCCAGCTCAATCGGTTGTCCAAACCGTATTTTTATCGTTCCAAACAACCGCTTGTACGAGCCCACAATTGCCACTGGAATGACTGCCGCATCCGACTTTAATGCAAACATCGCCGCACCCGGTTTCCCCGGCCCAAGTTCACCCGTTTTGCTGCGGGTCCCTTCCGGAAAAATGCCGATCACCTGGTTTTCTTTTAAAAGCTCCAATGTTTTGCGAATCGCCGCCCGGTCTCCTGATCCCCTTTGAACCGGATATGTCCCGAATTGACGCAGTAAAAATCCGACAACCGGAATCTTGAATAATTCTTCTTTCGCCATATAGCGAATCTTACGCGGACAAGAAACGCCAAGAAGAGGAGGATCCCAATTGGATGTATGATTGCAGCATAGAATGACAGGCCCATCTTTTGGGACATGATATGCATCAATAATTTCTACGCGATAATAAAATTTATAATGCATTTTAAATAAAAAATGAAACAAGCCATACCATGACATACTTATGCCTGTCCCCCTTTGGAAACAGTTGCGGTTGCATCGTAATAGATTGTCAGAATCTGCTTCACCACTTCCTCAATCGTCTTGTTTGTGGTATCGACCACTTGCGCATCACTTGCCTGCCGTAACGGTGCAATTTCCCGCTCCATATCCATTTGGTCTCGTTTCACTAATTCCTGTCGCACCTCGTCAATCGTGATCGCATACCCTTTGTTTTGCAATTCCGCCACCCTGCGTTCGGCACGTTCCTCGATCGAAGCAGTCAAAAAAATCTTTACTTTGGCATCCGGCAAGACATTTGATCCAATATCCCGTCCATCCATGACAACCGCCTGTTGTTTGGCGTATTGCCGCTGCAACGCAACGAGCCGGTCTCTCACTTGCCTGAATCGGGAAACATGTGACACAAGTCGGGTAACTTCCGGTGAACGTATGTCTTGCGTAACATCCTGTCCATCGACAAGCACACGCAAACGTCCGTTCTCATCGGAGAGTCTGATATCCAAGTCTTGAACAATCTCGCCGATTGTTGAATTGTCTTCCAAAGATACCCCTGCCTGCAACAGCTTCCAAGTCACCGCACGATACATGGCGCCTGTATCGATATACATCAAATGCAGGCATTCAGCCACTTGTTTGGCAACCGTGCTCTTCCCGGCTCCTGCAGGTCCGTCAATCGCAATGGAGATATATTGCATGCTACTGTTCCTACTCTCTTTAAGAGGATGTTCAAAATGCAGTCAAAACTCCACCTTCACCACTTTTTATACGAAAATAACATTTTCATATCATATGGTAGCCATAAGGCCATGTTGGTTTTGAACACGCACTTTTATTATGTTGAAAAATGATGGTGAAATCCCCGGTGAATCATCTCTAAAAAAAAAGCAGGCACAGCCCGCTTTTTCTCAATCCTTATAAAAAATCCAAAACCCGACAGGTGTGACAGTAACTCAATAGTACCATATGGTAAAGTTGGGGTGCAAGCTGTCGGGACTTTGATCCTACTTGCCTTGCGGTTGAACAAATTCGACTTTTTGAAAGGTAAACGGATGGTTGTCATCCACCGCAATCGTATATCCGGGAGCCGGATAAAACAATTGCGGATCGTCATGATCCACCATCACATGAATCGATTTGGCAGCACCATTCGTTTGAATGGAAACTACATCCCCTTCATGCAACTGCACTGTCATGGAAGATGTAGAGAACGCGCCTTTCGTCACACCATTCACCGACAGCAACACACGTTGGTTTTGCAAATCCGCATCTGCAAGTTCAAAATTGACATCTGCCGCCAACGATGCTTGTCCTTGCACAGAGGATTGTGCAGTTGATGCAGGCATCATGCTGAATTTATACCCAAAGCCTAACATCAATTGGCTTGCCAGTGTAAGTACAATACCCAAAACCAATAGTCGTTTCGGCCATTTTTGTCTGCCATCAAGAAAACGCATGAAAAACATGGTTGTCCCTCCATTCCCAATACCATCCTATGTACGGGAATGTAAAAACATACCTACAGTTGGTCCAGTTTTTTGCTGATTTCAATCTGTCTCTGAAATGTAAACCGGACGATTCGCTGCCGATTTTGATCGGAAATATCGAAAAAGCGAACAGATATTACTTTTTTTACATTTTTTTCTGATAAATCCAACACTCGCAAAACGATTCCTTTGCCGAGGACTTCAGTCATGGAACCGTCAATCGGGATGGTAAATCGAAACCCGATCACATCTTCCGCATGCACAGAAATGGAAGATTCCACGGTAAACGCCAAACCTCCGCCGCTAATATCTTTGCTCATTCCCTTGCAAGTAACCGGGCGTTTCGTATAAGAATCAAGAAATGCCAGTTCAACGGGGATATTAATCGGAACACGCAAATATTCCCGGCGTTGGATTCGCGTAATTGCGGACATTTTCGGTTTATAAATTTCCAGTACGGGAATTTCCTTGACCACCCGCTTCACAACATTTGAGAAAAACCGGCACTCTGCTCCATCCAAAGCACGATAGACTACCTCAAAATCAATCCCTACATCAAAAGTAACAGGCACCGTCGAATTTAATCGCAACGGTGTTTCTATGGAAAGGGTAGATTGCCCATGATCTACAACTCTGCATTGGTAGCGTCCCGCTAAAGGTCCGCTTCGCACATCTAAAAAAACCGTTTGCCCGACCCGCGGCAAAGCCATTGTCTAGCCCCCTAAACGAAAATCTGCATGCCCATCAATAGGTAAAATTATACCCGATTTGGCAACCTTTTGCATCTTTTTCACCAGATCTGCCAAACAAGACTCCCACTTGTCGAAACATTGCAAAAATGTTCGAATTTATCTGTCTTGGACGGTTAAGCTGTACTTGTTTGATTTGTAAGTTTTTCTACACCGATTTCCTCTCCCGTATTCGCATTGACGTATACTTTATACGTATCCCGATCCATTGTGCCCAAAAATTCATAGGCAAGCACCTCTTTTCCTTTCTCATCCGGTACGACAACAAGATTGCTTTGTTGGATCTGCAGATGTCCATTGACTTTTGCCCGGGCGTTTGCCTCTGTCAATTTGGGCTGTAGAGAAAGCCCCGGTGTTTGATGAAACAAATAATCTTTTGCTTGAAAACCGATAATGTCTCCGTTGTCGAGAGCAACTTTTACCGCCATTTTTTCTGAATAATGAACAATTCCTTGCGGCGCATAGCAGAATTGATAGACGCCAATATTGTCGTATTGCTCAATCGATACGGGCTGCATATCTGAATATTGATGGTCCTTTAACCATTTCGCGGCAAGTTCTTCACCGCGGTTCAAATCGATGGTCGGTTTACCTGAGCTTCTGTCATGTAAAAACCAGGTGACATGCGCACCCTTTTGTGCCAGCTCAAGATAGGAATTGACGCCATCTGCCGTCGTCGCAGTTACACTGTACGCCGGATATGGCATTCCCGGCCCATTTTTTACAACTGTCAAGTTTTCCAAATCGGTACGACCCAAAAATTTTGCAGCTTGTTGTTTCGCCTGTTCCGCATTTACCATACTGCCCGTCAAATGACTGGTATCCGGCTTTTCCGATCGAACGGTTTGCTGATTTTCCGTCGGTCCCCAATGAATTTCCGGGAATTGCGACACCTTTTTTTCCAACTGTTGAAAACCGTCGATAATCACATTATCTTGTTTTTGACCTTGCGCGGCCAGTGCTTGCTCCGCATCTGTCCAACGCGCCCCATCGTTTAACACAGCCGTTTGGACATGTTTCACATTTGCTTCCATGGCTTTCGATTCCTGATAAAATTGTTTTAATTGCCTCCATTGCTGCTCTGTTACCTGTGCAGCATCCAGTGGTTTGGCTGCTGCTGCTTGATACGCAAATGTCCCCAGGTCATGCAAGAACGCTTGCGTTTTATGAAACGGCATTAACGTCAGCGGCAATTCTCCGACATCATTTTGCGCCATATAGGTCATTCTCCATATGCTGTTCATCGATTTTTTAAACTGATTTTCCGAGCCTACCGCCAAGGATTTGCCCAATTCATTTTGCAGTTGATCCATTTGGTACGCAAGATCATGAAACGCCTGTTGGTAATGATTTTCACTCTGAATCAAAAGTGCTGACTTTTGCCTCGATTGCTGAAATCCCCAAATGCCTGTAATCATAAGTCCAATTGCCAAAACAGGAAGGAGCCAATTTGCCATTCGTCTGTACATTACACGACCTCCTAAATCACTTACATGGAAAAGGCAGAAACATTTGTTTCCGATCTTTTTCAAATTATTTTTAGTTTGGCAAGCCTCCCTCCTGAATATGCGGACAAAAAATAAAAAAACCACCTGATCCAATGCAGGCGGCTGGTAGTTGTGCGTTATTAGTGGATCTGCTCGATGTCAAACAAATCCTCATTATCGCAAAGACAACGTTTAAATCCGGTTTCTATATGTCCCGAACGGCTTTTTGATCCACGTAAAATATAACTTTCTCCACAATTGCGGCACCGTATGAAAACTTTTACCCGATCTTGGCCCGACATTTCATAGGAATGATTTTGTTCCTCTATCACATGTATATTCACAATTCCAATTCCCCTTTCAAACATCTCAGAAGTAGTATCGACGATTGCAGTAAAAAATAGACACATTCCGGGCAAAATCTATATTCCCTTACCGATGCGAACTTGGCACTTGTTAGCACTTGAATCGAGACGTATTCCTTGAGGCTTTTACGATCAACCTCCAACATTTATCCCAACAGTAAAATAAAAGGATGAATCGGATGAAATCGTAACATTGACAGATCGTCCTGTCATCCTTAATAATACGAAATGTCTATAAATCCATCGCCCATACTATCGACCTGTAAAATTTATACTTTCCGATCGTACAATAAAGGAGATGCCTGTGTGAAACATGTTCTGATTCTTACCACTGGCGGAACAATCGCAATGGTTGAGTCAAAAGAAAAAGGCATTTTGCCAAAGGCGGATGCCAGCACTTTGATTCAATCGATTCCGCAAATTTCCGAATATGCAAATATATCTACAATCGAATTCACAAATTTGCCCAGTCCTCATATAACACCAAAGCACATGTTGGAGTTGTCGCAAAAAATCAGGCAATACATCGATTCAGGTTCCTACCATGGCATTGTGGTAACGCATGGTACAGACACGCTTGAAGAAACTGCTTATTTTTTGGATCTTACGATTGCATCCGATCTGCCAATCGTAGTTACAGGAGCCATGCGTTCGAGCAATGAATTAGGCGCAGATGGACCGATCAATGTAGTAAATGCGGTTCGCGTCGCTGCACATCCCAAAGCAAAAGGGTTTGGTACGCTTGTTGTATTTAACGACGAAATTCATGCAGCACGGGATGTGACAAAAACACATACCAGCAATGTATCCACGTTTCAGTCCCCTGGAATTGGTCCAGTGGGTGCAATCGATAAAAAACATGTACACATGATTCATGGGATATTGGATAGAAAAACAGTTCCTGTAGAAACCATCCGGGAGCATGTGGGGCTCGTTAAATTTGCTGCAGGGATCGGCGGTGAATTGATCGATTGCCTGCGGGAAAAAAAGGTCTCCGGCATTGTAATCGAAGCGTTGGGACAAGGAAATGTACCGCCGCAAAGCGTACCTGCGATCAAACGATGTATCGAAGAACACATCCCGATCGTCATGGTATCCCGCTGTTATAACGGCGTAGTATCCGATTTTTATGCATATGAGGGCGCCGGTCGACAACTGAAAGAAATGGGGGTCATTTTCAGCAACGGGTTAAATGGACAAAAAGCCAGGATCAAATTGATGATCGGACTTGAAATCTGTCAATCGGAACAAGAATTGCGCGCTTTCTTTGAAGATGAATCGGATATCGGGGATCAAGGATAGTACATAACGACAAAGATGTTTTACAAACGTTTGTTCCTGGCCGAATAAAAAGTGGCGAGCATCCGCTTGCCACTTTTTATATCGGATATGGAATAATGGTGGAAAATAAAAAAGTCCTCGCATTGGCCAACTTTCGGTCTTTTCAGCTCTTTCGGTCGGATAGGTGAAAGGATTATACCCAGCCCCGCAGTTCAACAGCTTCCGCCATCCGGCGAATCCCGACCATATATGCAGCCAAACGCATATCGACACGGCGTGTTCGAGCCGTTTCATAAACCGTATGGAAGGAACGGATCAACAGTTCTTCCAGGCGGTCTTCCACTTCTTCTTCTGTCCAATAAAACCCTTGATTGTTTTGCACCCATTCAAAATAACTCACAATCACGCCGCCGGAGTTTGCCAATACGTCTGGCACGAGCAAAATGCCGCGATCTGTCAAAATCTTCGTAGCTTCCAATGTCGTTGGACCGTTAGCTGCTTCGACGACAATTTTCGCTTTAATATCATGTGCATTTTTAATGGTGATTTGGTTTTCAATCGCTGCCGGCACCAAAATATCGCAATCACGAACCAATACATCCTGATTGCTGATCGTATTTTTGAACAGCTTTGTAACGGTGCCGAAGGAATCCCGCCGCTCCAGCAGATAATCGATATCCAAGCCTTCTTCTGAATAAAGCGCACCATATGCGTCAGAGATACCGACAATTTTGGCGCCGACATCATGCATGAATTTTGCCAAATAACTTCCGGCATTGCCAAATCCCTGAACGATCACCCGTGCTCCCTGCAATTCAATTCCTTTTACTTTGGCAGCCTCGGCAATCGCAATGGCCACACCGCGGGCCGTAGATGTGTTGCGACCTAAAGAACCGCCGAGGGCCAGCGGCTTTCCTGTAATAAAACCTGGAGAATCAAACTCCCGAATGCGGCTGTACTCATCCATCATCCATGCCATCGTTTGCGAATTGGTAAATACGTCCGGTGCCGGTATGTCTTTTGTCGGTCCTACGATTTGGCTGATGGCGCGAACATAGCCGCGGCTCAAACGCTCCAATTCGCGGAAAGACATTTCCCGCGGATCACAAACGATCCCGCCCTTGCCGCCTCCGTATGGCAAATTGGCAATCCCGCACTTGACACTCATCCAGATGCTTAATGCCTTTACTTCATCTTCCGTAACATCCGGATGAAAACGGATGCCGCCTTTTGTCGGTCCAACAGCATCGTTGTGTTGTGCACGGTACCCGGTAAATACTTTTACCGTTCCATCATCCATCCGCACGGGAATTCGAACGGTCAGCACACGCAACGGGTCTTTCACCAGTTCGTACATCTCTTGTCCATATCCAAGTTTGATCAATGCATCCTTGATTACAAGCTGAGTACTCGTTAATACGTTTAAATTCTCTTGCTCTTCCTTATTCGGATCCGCAGTATTTTGTTCTGCACTCATCGATTCAACCACCTTTAAGCAATTCAAAAGAGTCGCAAGCAAAAATCAAAACTCTTCTTTCAAGGCAAGTATATCGAAATTGTACAAGCTCGAAAAGTTGCTTGTTTTCCATTTTTAAGTATTAAACCGGATTTATCCCCATTTTTTTCACGTCAAGTTCCAAATCCTTATTTTTTGCTGAAATTTGCGTCGATATCATCCGGTTGATCAACGCGCGTAAACTGGCTTGCTTGTTGTTCGCGTGTTGTTCCTTTATTTTCAGAATTGTCATCATTCAAAAACTGTCCCGGCATCTTTCCCTCGAACGGTACATCGTCAGGGCTGTCAATTTTCACAAGTGATGGAACATCATGGCGTTGCGGACCTTGTAAATGATGTTTGCGACCCAAGGCAATTCCCCTCCTACGATTTGTCCGTAGAAGTATTGCCTTGACGATAAATTTTATGCGAAATCCGTTGATCTTAACGCAGCGCTTGTTCGAGATCGGCGAGCAGATCTTCCGAATGTTCCAGTCCCACAGAAAAGCGCAAAAGTGTATCTGTTACACCGATGGCATTTCTGACGTCTTCAGGAATGTCGGCATGCGTCTGCCGTGCCGGAAATGTGATCATGGATTCAGGACCGCCAAGACTTTCAGCAAATGCGATCAATTGAATTCGTTCGAGAATTTGCGGGACGAATTCCGGTTTTTTGACATAAAAGGAAATCATGCCGCCAAATCCCGTACTTTGCTGTGCTTGCACCAAATGTCCAGGATGATCCGCGAGGCCCGGATAAAGCACTTTTTCGATTTTTGGATGGTTTTGCAAAAATTCCGCGAGAATACGGGCATTTGCATCATGTCGCTGCATCCGTAATGCCAATGTTTTCATTCCCCGCATGACCAGCCAGCAATCCTGCGGTCCCAATACCGCACCGATGGAATTTTGCAGAAAAAACAATCGTTCTGCCAAGTCTTCGGACTTTGCAACAACCAATCCGGCCAATACGTCATTATGACCGCCCAAATACTTTGTTGCACTATGAAAGACAATATCCGCTCCCAATTCCAGCGGTCTTTGGAAGTAGGGGCTTAAAAACGTGTTGTCCACAATTGTCAAAATGTCGTGCTCTTGCGCGATTTTTACAACTCCGCGAAGATCGGTAATTTTCATCAACGGATTTGTCGGCGTTTCGATAAAAACCGCCTTTGTATTTTCAGAAATGGCATCCCGCACAGCGGACAAATCCCCTGTATCTACATATGTGCCTGAAATTCCATACTGGCGGAACATTTGCTCCATCACGCGATAGGTGCCGCCATATAAATCATCCGATAACACGAGATGATCTCCCGGTTGAAATAACGTTAAAATTCCTACAACCGCCGCCATCCCGGAGGCATACGCAAATCCCCGCACCCCGCCTTCCAAATCGGCAATGGCGTCTTCGAGGATTTGGCGAGTCGGATTCTTTGTCCTTGTATAATCAAATCCCGTACTTTCACCCAAGCGCGGATGACGATATGTCGTCGAATGGTGAATGGGCGGATTAAATGCTCCTGTTGCCGGATCTTTCCGATTTCCAATTTGCGCAAGTTTTGTTTCTAGATTCATATCGCCGTTCTCCCTTTCCATCTGCTCTCTCTCTACTTTTACCATACGTTTATCTGCAAAATAGGTTTACTTGTTTAAAAAATAATCCACAATCACATCCAAAAGCAAGCGAATGGGCAGCAAATACGCCGTTTCCAGATCGACAACGCGAAAATCCCTGGTGTGTGTCATTCCTTGGGTTCCGCCAATCAGCGGTTGGCAAACTGCCAGGCGATTGCTTAAAAAACCCAGATCCGTGTATCCATCCATGTGCTGTTGCCGCGATTTTATTTTAAACCCGACAGCCTCCGCATGCCGCATCACCATGCGCTCCAATTCCCGGTTTTGCTTCAGCGGAGCATACGCATCACAGAGATCGAGAACGGTCAACAAGTGATTTCCAAAATGTTCGGCAAGCAATTGTGGGATGTATTCTGCCACTTCCATGACGCAAGGGAAATCGGACGGGTGATTTCCTAACACAAAAAGAACCATGACTCCGGAAGACAAACCTGACAAATCAAAGCGGACATTACACTCCCGCATCCCTTTCCCATGTGCATGCTGAAAAGTCCGAGCCTCTTTTTCAATAATCCGAATGATCTGCTGGGAGAGCCGGAATATGCCCCCCCCTGCCGTATCTGCGATGTGCAGTGTAATCACTGCACATCCGTTTGTCTGGTATCCCATCACCATTGTCCGACTTGGCAGATTATCTGCCAAATGACAACAAATGAGAGTTTGCAGCGGTTGAAAGACTTGCGCTTCATCCAGGCACTTTTTTCCTGAACGTGAAGAAACCAGCCCTTCCATCATTGAAAGTTCTCGTTGCAAGGAAAATCCTAACTCCTCAGCCGGTGCTGCAATCATGCGGATGCCAAAGTGAAAAGATTCCGGTTGTACCGTTGCCAGCACCCGCATAACTCCCAAAAGATGAGTCAGTTGGGCATGATGTCCGCATGCATGCAAAACACTCCCTGCAACTTCCATTGCATCCATGTCTGCGATCAATCCGAAACGGGGTTCTTGCATCCCCACATCGGCATACACCGCTGTCTTTGCCACCCGTCGCGGATTGAGTCCGGCATCGCAAAATGCCTGAAAGATATAATCAGACGTATGTGTTTCATCAAATGCCAATTCCGGATGCGTTTGTAAATATTCGGCATCTTGCAATATTTGCGGCGATTGTTTTTGCAATTCTTTGAAAAGCAAACGGGACAGAAAGCGCTGCTGTGCTTCCCGCATTCCTCCGTACACCCTTTCTGTCAACCCGTATTTCGGAGTCCGGCGGCAATTCCGTTAATTGTCAGCATGACCTCGTAAATAATTTCTGCATCATCCGCATCTTGTTCGGTCAGTCCTTGCGGCTCACGCAGATCTTTTAACAATTGTACTTGCAAATAACTCAAAGGATCCACGTACGGGTTGCGCAAACGGATCGATTCCTGAATGACAGGACTCGAATCGAGAATATGTTTTTGTTCTGTAATTGATAAAATAATGTCACGTGTATGCACATACTCATCTGTAATCCGTGTAAAAATTCGTTGCCGATCTGTTTCATCCGGCAGAAGTTCCGAATATTCTCTTGCAATCATCATATCTGCCTTCGCCAATGCCATTTGCAAGTTTTCGATCAATGCACGGAAAAAATACCAGGAACGATACATATTCCGCAAAATTTGGATATTATCAGGATTTTCATCGACAAAAGCAGATAATGCCGTCCCGGTCGCATACCACGCAGGGAGCAGATGCCTGTTTTGCGTCCAGGAAAATACCCACGGAATGGCCCGCAAATCCCGTATATCATTGGAATTCTTGCGTTTTGCCGGACGGGAACCGATTTTCAGTTCGGCAATCTCGTTGATCGGTGTGCTAGTCTGGAAATACTTGATAAACGCTTCCTCTCCATACACCAACCCTTGATAAAAATGAAAGGCATGTTCGGAAATCTGCTCCATCACCCGTTCCCATTGATCTTGTTGGGCGTGGCGCTCGTATCGTTTGAGTCCGGAATTCGCAACTGCCCAGATGGATGACTCGAGACTTCGATAAGCGATCCCCGGCATGGAATATCGGGAAGAAATCACTTCTCCTTGTTCTGTTATTTTCACACGGCCATGTAAGGCTTCCGGCGGTTGCGCCAGAATGGAACGGGTCAGCGGTCCGCCGCCGCGGCCAAGAGCGCCGCCGCGGCCATGAAAGAATGTAATTTTCACTCCGTAGCGTTTCGCCATGCGATGAATGGAGATTTGCGCCTTATACAACTCCCAGTTCGCCGTCAGGTATCCGCCGTCCTTGTTGCTGTCAGAATATCCAAGCATGATCTCCTGATGATAGCCGCGAGCTGCTAATTGGGCCTTGTATACCGAATGTTGAAAAAGGGATTCCATGACATCGGCTGCCCCGCGCAAATCTTCAATCGTCTCAAACAGCGGCACGACATTCAATGTGCTTGCTGCTGTGCCGTCTTGCTTCCACTGGAACAATCCCGCTTCTTTTGCCAATACCAATACTTCCAGCAGGTCACTGGCGCCTTGCGTCATACTGATCAAATAGTTTTCAATGCAATGCTCGCCAAATTGTTGCTGGCACGCTCGCACAGTTTTCACAAGCCCCAGTGACTGCACGGTTTGTGAAGAATACTCTGCGCCCGGAAGCGTCACCAAGCGCCGATCTTGCAGAACTTGCGTCAGCCAATTGATTTTTTGTTCTTCGCTGTATGTGGTATAGTATGGATTTCCCAATTGGTTGGCCAAATCGGCAATGGCACTTTCATGAGCGCCGCTATGTTGACGAATATCCAGCGAAGCGACATGAAAACCAAACAGTTTTACTTTCCAGATAAAAGGTTTTAGAACGGTTTCTGCAATTTGTTCCCCTTTATTCAAGCGAAGGCTTCTGTCAATCAATGTCAATTCATGCAACAATTCGGACGGTGAACGGTATACAATTGATTCCATCGCTCTTTCACCTGCAGATTGCAACAAATGATCCAATGTATATTTCAGCTTGAAATCAATTTGGTGCAGCTTTCTGCGATATGGTTCAAAAAACGTTTGAGCATCTTCTTCCACTTGATTTAATAAACGATCATCAACTTCAATCGATTTTAATAGTTCTTCACTGACAGCCGCTTGCCGGGTCGAGACACTCAGCACTTTGTTGATCTTTTCGATTTCCCGACGGTATTGTTGCAAAGCTGTCTGACAGTGCATGCGCATTGCCTCGTACGTAATTTCATTTGTCACATACGGGTTTCCATCCCGATCTCCACCGATCCATGAACCGAATGTTACAATCGGCTGCAATTTCCAACCGATATCCGGATAGGATTGTTTCAACAGAGATTCCAGCTCCATATGGATGGTCGGCAGTACATCAAACAATGTCTCGTCAAAATAGTACAGTCCGTTTTGCACTTCATCCATGACCGTCAAACGCCGGGACCGTATTTCATCCGTCTGCCAAAGTGCAACGATATCTGCCAGCAAGCGCTGTTTTAACCGTTCTTTCTCCTTTGGTGTAAGCCTTTGGTCAAACTGCGAGGCAGAGAGGGCAATCGAATGATGTTTATCAAGTACACTCCTGCGCATGGCTTCTGTCGGATGTGCGGTCAGAACCAAATTGATCCGCATGTCCGCAAACATTTGCACGACTTCTTCCTCTGTCACGCCTGCTGTTTTCAAATCTGCGATGGTCTGCTCGAGAGAATCCCGCTGTGGCTTGTCATTTGTCAGCTCATACTCGCGTTTTCTGCGTACGCGATGATTTTGTTCGGCAATATTTACAAGCTGAAAATAAATGGCAAATGCCCGAATGACATGTCGCCTTTTATCCATTGGAATTGCTGCAATTTTTTGTTGGAATTCCTGTCTGACTGCCGGAGAAAAATCAGAACGCATCCGTTTTGCGAGTTGGCGGATTTCTTCTACCAAGTCCAGCAATTCCTTTCCTTCCTGCTGCTGCATGACATCTCCCAACAGATGCCCCAAAATTCGGACATCCCGCCTAAGCGGAGTCGAAGGTGCCGAAAATTCACTGTCTTCCGAAATGCGCGCGTAATCTGTAATAAAATCTTCCATAATCCTTCACCTAATTTTCTGGTCAGTTTTATTCACAATAATAAAACTTGTTCGGAAAATCGTCAAACGTTATGTTTACGTCAACGTTTTTCACATTCAAGAGAATTGTAATTTTTTCCATACCATTTTTTATTTTTCTTGCGATTGGGCACCCTCTTCTTCCTGCTCGCATACCTTATCGAAGATGTATCAAGAACACATATCCACGATTCATCCATGTATGTGTCAATGGCTGAATCGCATCGACCCGCAAGCCCTAACGGATGAATGGAAAGGAGCTTCTTCCCCTATGACAGGCCCATTTGCATGGCAGAATATTGTATTGCCTCCTCTTGCCGATCGCACGAAAAGCAAGCCTAGAAAAGACGGTGTGACGATGGTGATCGATACCGGACTCGGGCTGCAAGAAACAAGAGATCTCCTGAACCTCGCAGGAAATTTTATCGATATCATAAAATTAGGATTCGGTTCCGCCTACTTGTATCCCGAAACGATTTTACGCGAAAAAATCGCGCTCTTGAAAGAGCATCAAATTGAGATCTGTCCAGGTGGTACATTTTTGGAAATTGCCGTCTTGCAAGATGTATGGAAACAATGGATGGAACGTTGTGCAGAAATCGGATTTACTTGCGTTGAAGTTTCTGATGGAACTATTGATTTGCCGAGACCCTTGCGCAACCAATTGATACGATACGCACAGAAACTTGATTTTCAGGTATTTGGCGAAATAGGGAAAAAAGAAGATGGTTCACATTTGCCTGTCGCTGAACAGCTTCAACAAATCGAAGAAGATTTGGCGCATGGAGCAAAACTTGTGATCATCGAAGGCCGTGAATCAGGCAAGAATGTCGGCATGTACGAAAAAGACGGAAGCCTGCGTTTTGCCGATGTGGAACAGTTGATGAAAAGCGGAATCGATAAAACTTTGGTCATTTGGGAAGCTCCATTAAAATCCCAACAAGTGCAGTTTATCAAATATTTTGGAGCAAACGTAAATATAGGAAATATAGCACCGACAGCCGTCCTTTCCCTGGAATGTTTACGGCAAGGCCTGCGCAGTGATACGATACCCAAAAAAGTAGTCAAGCCACAACAAATGGAAGAACATCCGGCAAATCTTAGCATTTCATCTCTTATTTTATAATACATTTCGATTTATTGCACGAATCAGCAGGAGATGAAATAACTCGGCCGAATGTTTCCCGTGCGTGTCCCATATATTTGGTAAGGAATGCAGGAAGAATGGGGCGACGTGCAATGTCTGGAGAAATGATGCTTGTGATTTTGATTGTTATCGGGATAATTGGGCGGGCAAGTGTTCTCGCGACTGCAGCCAGTGTTTTACTGGTCATGAAATTGAGTCATTTGGATCGTTTTTTTCCGACGCTCGAGCGCAGAGGTCTGGAACTGGGGCTGCTATGCCTCATGCTGGTTGTTTTGATTCCTCTATTATCTGACCGGGTTTCAACAAAGGAAATTATCAATTCCTTTTTTACCATACCGGGAGTCTTGGGAATTGTCGGAGGTTTGCTGGCGACATATTTCAACGGGCAAGGGTTAGGTCTCTTGCGTTCTTCTCCCCAGTTGATGGTTTCCATAGTCATCGGATCGATTCTTGGCATCGTTTTTTTAAAAGGAATCCCTGTAGGCCCGTTGATGGCTGCCGCAATTACCGCTTTATTTTTAAAATTGGTACAAATGTTTTTATAAAGGAAAAACCACCCGCCATTGCTAGCGAGTGGTTTTTCAATCGATATATGAAAAACAAGAAAGATTTATGAGAAATATCGCAATATGGTCAAAAACGGATACCCGTCCACAATGACTTTGCCATAGTCATCGAGAAAAGCTTTGGTAACATTGGAATGTGCACCATATTCCAATAAAATGGTCCAAACAGACTCAAACCATTCCTCTTCCATTTCATCTTCATGTATATAGAGATAATATTTTTGGTCATTCGCGTAAAGTGTACTTTTTATATCGGCATGATCTCCAATTGCGGCTGCAGCGCGAATTACATCTTCAAAATCGAAGAAAACCACAACGACAGAAGTCATATTGACTTGTACCTCAAATGTCTCCTCCTGATCGTCTCCATCCTCTTCCTCATACTGCCCGAGCGGCAAAGAAGGTACTTGCGTAACAATGACGATAATGCCTTCTGTGGGCATGGTAAACGCTTCAATCGAAATGGGACCGGCAACTTCAAATCCTACTTCTGCATAGGCATATTCCATCATATCCCAAAAAAGTTCTTGCACCTTGCGTCCGTTTTGCCACATTTCTTCACGATCAATGCCTCGTTTTTCAAGGTCGTCATAACTAATGAATATCTTGACTTTGTTATCCGCTAATCTCTCCACGCGCATAATCGGTCAACTCCTTCGCAGAGAGGATAAAAACTTCATTTGTTACAGTATAGCAGAAAGTATTAGAAAAATCAGTGTTCTTCCAGAGATTTTTCTATCATAGTATATTCTGTTATATGCACAAACGGTTCTCACAAGCGCCTTTACAAGTCCGACTTTTTAAAACGTGGAATGCCGTATGACCATGTCATGTGGCAATACTACACTATACGTCTCAACCGGCTCGTCTTGCAAAAACTTGGTCAACAAGCGCATGGAAACAGCTCCAATATCATACAATGGCTGCGAGATCGTCGTCAACTGCGGGCGTGACATCAACGCGAGCCGTGTATTATCGTAGCCAATGATTTGCACATCTTCCGGCACTTTAAACCCTCGATCTTGCAACGCATGCATCATCGCAAGCCCAACTTCGTCGCTGACCGCAATAATTCCGTTGGGAACCGGGTGGCTGTCCAGGAAATAGTCCATTTCTTTATAACTGGTTTCGTATGTCAGGTCGGACAATTCGAGAATGTCAATCGAAATACCGCTGTCTTTTCCAGCCTCTTTAAATCCTTTTACCCGTGCTTGACTGCTGATGGAAGCAGCAGCCGGATCGCCGACATACAACAATCGATTCGCGTTATGATCGATGAGATAACGAGCGCCGTCAAATATAGCTTTGGTATAATCGATGTTGACAGATGGGATCCTGCGCTCCGGATCCTCAGTGGCACATAAAACAACAGGAATCTGCGCTTGTATAAATGTTTCAATGTGGTCCGGCAAAACTTGTTTGGACATAAACACAATACCATCCACCTGTTTTTCCCACATCGTTCCTATCAAATCAATTTCTCGTTCCAATTGTGCGTCCGAATTCACCAATATGATATGATAGCGGTACATAACTGCAATATCTTCAATACCGCGAACAATTTCCGAGATATACAATGCAGATACATCCGGAACGATCACACCAATCGTCTTTGTCCGCTTGCTGGCAAGGCCGCGAGCCACTGCATTCGGTCTGTATCCAAGACGTTCGATGGCTTGTTTGACTTTTTGTTTGGTTTCCTCTTTTACAACAGCCGTCCCATTCAATACGCGCGATACGGTAGCCATTGAAACACCGGCTTCCCGAGCTACATCATAAATCGTTACATTCATACTTTCATCTCCTGTTCAGTCTCATTCGGATATCTATACTTCGATACCTAGACGCATTTCTCCTTGAAGAGGATGTTCAAAAAGCAGTCAAGGCCACTTTTTGAACACGCACTTGAAATAAATTGCAAGCCATCCAAGTAACAAGCACATTCAGAACTTCAGAATTTTCACAAACGTTGCAGTCGGATATTTGCAGACATTCCTATGTAAAACATCCCTTATTTTACAATATACCTGAAAATCATAACAAATTTACATCAGAAAATAAAAAAAATAAAATTCCACTGCAAATATGTAAAAAAGATGTGACAAATATGTAAAAAAAGAGTGCAGTGAAAACTCTGCACTCCTTTGATCCTGGAGCGGAAAACGGGACTCGAACCCGCGGCCCTCGCCTTGGCAAGGCGATGCTCTACCACTGAGCTATTTCCGCAAATCTGGTGGGCGCTGACGGGATCGAACCGCCGACCCCCTGCTTGTAAGGCAGGTGCTCTCCCAGCTGAGCTAAGCGCCCGTGTCGAATGATAACCGCTTCACCATTCGTTTGGACGGAAACATGAAACAACTTTGGCTTCCGGCCTCTGTCAAATGACCCCAAGGGGATTCGAACCCCTGTTACCGCCGTGAAAGGGCGGTGTCTTAACCGCTTGACCATGGGGCCATGATGGCTCCCCGAGCAGGATTCGAACCTGCGACCCTCCGGTTAACAGCCGGATGCTCTACCGCTGAGCTATCGAGGAATACTGGTGGAGGTAAGCGGATTCGAACCGCTGACCCCCTGCTTGCAAGGCAGGTGCTCTCCCAACTGAGCTATACCCCCAAATATGGCGTGCCCTGAGAGATTCGAACTCCCGACCTTTTGATTCGTAGTCAAACGCTCTATCCAGCTGAGCTAAGGGCACAGGCAACAAATGCCATTTTATCGCATGACAAATGGATATGATGCGGGTGGAGGGACTTGAACCCCCACGGTCGCCCGCTGGAACCTAAATCCAGTGCGTCTGCCAATTCCGCCACACCCGCTTGTCCTCATAACGAGCACATGATTAACGACAGAAATTAATATATCATGTCTTATCTATTTATGCAATACATGTTTTGGAATTTTGTTTGGAATTTTTTTTGATATTTTTGATTGCGTTTTACATTGTGTTTTATGAAGTGTTTGAAACTGTTCGGGCTTCCCTTTCATCTTCAGCCAATTCCTGAACAAACATGGAAGGCGCAGATTTTTTGCCTAGATACTGCTTCGGAACACTCACGTATAAATGTTTTTTTGCACGTGTGCAAGCTACGTAAAACAAACGGCGCTCTTCTTCTAATGCCTGTTGGTATTTTTCTTGTTCTTTGTCATTGATTTTCCCTATCTTACGTCCGTGAATGTTCCCGTCCGATGTGTTTCCATTACTGTGTTGAAAGGCCTTAGGATGCGGAGTCATGCCCTCCACTGCGCCAACAATATATACATCTTCGAATTCCAAACCTTTCGCACGGTGAAACGTCATAAATTGCACACCAACTGTTCGATTGCGAACAGATTCCGCAATTGTTTTGCGTGCATCTGTAATATGTACAAGAAACTCCTGAAGCGTTTGAAATGGTTCTGCCATTTCCATTAATTCTTCCAACTCGGATGCAATTTCCGTACTGTCCTGGCCGACTTGGCCCGTATAATCTTCGATGTACCTGAAATAGCCGATCGATTGCAGCACATAGCGAATCGCCGCTTTGGGCGGCAATTTTTGCAATGTATAAATATCTGACCGCAAGTCCTCCAGTTTACGAATCTGATACGGCTCGAGTGGACGAATTTGCGGCAAAACATCAACTGCGTGACGTTTCGATTGCCCGCATAAGCGGAGCAGCTCTGTACGGATATGCGCCCCGTATACGTAGCGTTTGGGGCGATTCAGAATATCGAACAAGCTTTCGATGTCATTTGGATTTGCCGCTGCCTGCAAGTATTGCAAGACATTGCGCACATACCAAATATCATAGAAGTTCCCGTCATCATGCAGAAAAAACGGCAGATTTTCTTTTATGCAAACATCCACGATACTTCTCGCCTGGACATGTGTGCGATACAATACCGCACATTGATGCGCATCCGCCCCTTGATTTATACGTTTTTTTATCGCATCGACAATTGTTTGCGCTTCTTCCTTCATGGAAGCCGGCCGGATCAGTTTCAGCTTTCCGCCATTTCGTCCGATTCCTTGCAATTGTTTATATTGGCGGATTTGATTTTTTCCAATCAGATTGGATGTATGCCCGATCAAGGAATCAGTCGAACGGTAATTGGTACCCAAAATGATTTGCGTTGTGTTCGGGAAATCAGACTGAAAGTTCAGCAGAAATTTGACATCTGCGCCGCGAAAGCCGTAAATCGCTTGATCATCATCGCCAACCACGAAAATATTTTGTTCTTGCGCCAGCATTTGCAAAAGTTTATATTGAACAAAATTGGTGTCCTGAAATTCATCGACGACAAGAAACGGATATTGTCCGGATAAGAAAGCCCGGGACGTATGATCCTGTCTCAACCACTCCAACGTATAAAGCAATACATCATCATAATCCATCTTGTTTGCTTTCAATCGCAGCGCTTCATACATGGCGTACATTTTTTTAAACTTTATATTTTCCGTTTTCTTCACTTGCAATGTTTGCGGTAGAATATAATAACTTTTACACAAACCAATTTGCGTTAAGATCAGCTTGATTTGCTCATCTGTTGTATCATCCGCAACCGTACGGACGGCTTCCCGAATGCATTGATTCTGCTCCTGCGCTGTCATAATATCCGGCAATTCTTGCTTGCCGCGCAGCAAGAAGCGATAAAATACCGAATGAAATGTCCCGATTGTCATCCGTGCTACATCCCGTTCGAACATGCCCGGGAAACCCAATAACCGCTCTTTCATTTCCTGTGCCGCCGCCTTGGTAAATGTCATCACAAGGCAATTCTTCAACGAAATCCCGCAAACCAGATGCATGTATGCGAGGCGACAGACCAGTACGGTGGTTTTGCCGCTCCCCGGCCCTGCAAAAACAGAAACGGGCCCATACACCGTGCGAACAGCCGTCATTTGTTCTTTATTCAAACAAACTCCCGATTGCGCCAAAACAGAAAAAAATTGTTCGTCTGTCATATCTGCTCCCCAATTGATCATCCGTGAACCATTTTCATCAAAAACAAAAGAAACCGGACGTTTCATCCAGTCTCTCCTATCACCGAAACAAATCGGCATGCATTTAGTCATCATTCATAATGGAAGAATGCCTATGTTCCCATTTTTCAATAAACAGTCGCACATGCTCGATTCTGCGGCGTAACATATGGTATTCCTTCATAAGATGTTGGATTCTGTCCAGATCCTCTTCCGAAAACGCCATTGGTACCTGCCCTTTCAGGAAATCCATGGTTTTTCCCCACTCCAAAAGGAAATCGCGCATACGATCAAAACGATCCTCTACGATTCCCCGAATGCGCGAATGGACGTTTATGCGCTCATCCATTTGTCGAGGAACTCACGAAGATCTGCAGAAAATTGAGCAAATTGTTTCTTTTGTTCCATCAGATTTTGAATTCCCTGAATGTCTTCCGATTCAAACAGTGAGATGACTTGACTTGGAATATCCTGCTCCGAATTTTGAATTTGTGATAGTGTTTCAGACATTAACTGTAATAAAGGTGCGATAACATCGTTTTTCAACATACGTTCCTCTCCTTGCCTGTAATCATTATGTAAGAGTTGATGATTCCAATCCGCTAGCCCCCACAATTGATCCGAAATCCGGATAAATCGTGAATCATTCTCCAAATTTATTCTTGACATTAATTCCCCACGGCTGCGACGGGTTGTATCCTGTAGATGTTCAAGAATATCTGCAAAGGTACACGCTCGATGTGTCTGTTCAAGATATGTAACAATGACTGTATGCAAATCAGACGCCATCAGCCGTCCACCTCCATATTTTCATATTTGCAATTAGTTAATTCGACATTTTTTTCCCTTTCCCTGCCCATCGCCAAAAATCCTTGCATGAAAACACTGCAATGATCCATTATCAACGTACATGAACATCGGATTTCCCCCGAATCGCAATTACATGTTACAATGCATGTAGGAACTGCATCATTCGGAAAGATCATAAGAAAGAGTGACACTATGTCTATTTACGCGATTGGAGATTTGCATTTATCATTTGCTGCCGATAAGCCGATGGATGTGTTCGGGAAACAATGGTCCAATCACCCCGAACGCATTGCAAAGGCCTGGAAACAACAAATAAAAGAGCATGACATAGTGCTGCTGCCCGGAGATATCTCTTGGGCGATGAACTATGAAGAAGCAGCGCCGGATCTGCAATTTATCGCAGACTTG
The DNA here is from genome assembly GCF_022818495.1 of Fodinisporobacter ferrooxydans. Classification (GTDB taxonomy): domain Bacteria; phylum Bacillota; class Bacilli; order Tumebacillales; family MYW30-H2; genus Fodinisporobacter; species Fodinisporobacter ferrooxydans. Next base: position 3,779,047 of record NZ_CP089291.1, read on the forward strand.
CCGGGACATAAAATCATGATTAAAGGCAATCACGATTATTGGTGGTCAACGATCAAAAAAGTCCGCGAACATCTTCCGGCATCGATTTTCGCCATCCAAAACGATGCCATTGCTGTCGGCGACTATGTAGTTGCCGGTACAAGAGGTTGGAATACTCCTTCCATGAAAGGTTTCACCTTGGAAGACCACAAACTATATAGTCGTGAATTGGGGCGCCTGCGTCTTTCCCTTGAACAGGCGAAACAGGCGAAACTTCCGATCCTTTGCATGCTTCATTATCCGCCGACGGACGAGACATTTGCCCGAACAGAAGTTATCGATTTATTAGAAGAGTTCGAAGTCATTTATTGTGTCTATGGACATTTGCATGGTGAAGCTGTTTTCCATGCGATGCCGAAAAATCTGTATAAAGTTCCTTGCGAACTTGTTTCGGCTGATGCGATTTCATTTGCGCCAAAATGTATTTTGAAATAGCAAAAAACCATCCGGCAATCGGATGGCAAAAAGGATAGTAAAAAGGTTGCCAGGATTAGTTGCGCAATAAAGACAATACTTCACTGCGCGCTTCTTTATCTTCGCGGTACAGACCCCGAAAAGCCGTCGTAACAGTCTTGCTGCCTGGTTTATTGACACCTCGCATCGCCATGCATAAATGCTCCGCTTCCACAAGCACCGCGACACCTGATGCCTGCAGTTTTTCTGCCACCGTATCGGCAATCGTACTGGTAATTCGTTCTTGTAACTGTGGCCGTCTTGCTACTGTCTCGACCAAGCGCGCCAGTTTGCTCAAACCGGTTACCTTTCCGTTATTGGGCAGATAGGCTACGTGGGCATATCCGAAAAATGGAATCAAATGATGCTCGCACATGCTATAGAAAGGAATATCCCGAACGATCACCAACTCATCATGATCTTCGTTAAAAATCGCATTTAATTGTTCAGAAGGGTCTTTATGTAATCCTGCAAATACTTCCTCATACATTCTGGCAACGCGCGCAGGCGTATCTTGCAAGCCCTCACGTTCCGGATCTTCTCCTACCGCTTCCAGGATCATCCTTACAGCTTCTCGTATTTTCGAATGGTCAACTTCCATATTAAACCTCCGTGCACGTTCAAAAATCTTTCATAAATCAGAACAGTGCTAACTATACCATATACGTTAAGAATTGCCAATCACATCGATTTTAGAAAATCCCCGTACACGGGGTACGGGGATACTATCATACACTGAATGTCAGAGCCATTCACCGATTTTCATTATGTGCCTGTGCCTGATAGGAACGGGCGTGGCGCGCATCTTCATAAAGGTTCGTCAACTCCGATGAAGCTTCTCCCGCGAGTGCCTGCAGCCGTTGTAAACCCTCCGCTTGCCGTTCACAATCATTATTGACAGCGCCCAATTCACTTGCCATTTCATTCAATGACCGGGCGAGCTGCGTCACTTGTTTGGCACGCTGCTGAATGCTTTGAAAACGTTGGCTTTGTTCCTTGTTTTGCATTGGGAACCCTCCAAACATCAGTTTTTCGATAGCAGAGCTAGTTTCCCACAGGCATGTTCTCATCATGCATCATGACAAAGCACAAAAAGCGGCTTTTCTTCCTCAGACTTTCAGGTATTCGGGTCAGGGTTTCTTTTTTCCCTCTGTATTTGTTGCCGGCGGCGTCTGCAGATTCCCTGAAGGCGGCAGTACCGCACCTTGTGAACCAGTATCTCCGCTCTTCGGAAGATTCGTATTTGTATTTCCTGTGCCTGTATTGCCCACATTCGTATTGCCCGTACTATTTTGTTGCGGCGGTTCAGAAGAACCTCCCGGCTGCAAGGAGCTTCCGCCTGGCTGGCTTTGCTGATCCCCTGCAGGAGTATTGCCGTTCGAATTTCCTGGAAGGTTCCCGGCCGGCTGTTGGGATGATGGATTCTGTGCCGCGGGTTGATCTGTTTTGACGTCAACCGTATTGGATTGTATATTTTTATTGCCAATGGTCGCGACGACAATATACACTACATCTTGGTTCAGCGGCGGATTGCGATCAATGAACATTGGCGCATTGATCGTGCCAATCGCTTGCGTCGTGCCTTTTCGGAACACAGAATATTGCACGCCGCTTTGCTCCAGCCGATTCCATGTCAGCGTGACAGAATTGCTTTGCGGATCCCACTGTCCTTGCAGCTGCAATGTTTGATTGGCAGCTGCAGGCGGTTGCTGTACAGGCTGCTCTTGTGGTGCAGCCGGAAACTGCCCTTGATTTTGTCCTTTTATGACAGGCGCCAAGATCGTAGAGAAAATTCCTGCCGGATATCCGCTCTCGCCTGTCATGTAGTGCTTCGCATCGGTATTTGGGTATCCCATCCAAATGGCGCCGACCACTTGCGGCGTATACCCTACAAACCATGCATCGCGGTCACCGTTATAGTTATATTCGGACGTACCTGTTTTACCTGCTACCGGAACTCCCGGAATCTGCGCGCGAACGCCTGTCCCCGATTTTACAACTGTCGTCATCAAGTCAGTCATAACGGCGGCTGTACTTGACTTCATCACCCGCGTGGGATTTGGTTGAAATTGATACAATACATCCCCTGTACTATTCACAACTTTTTCAATGGCATGTGCCTTGTTCAAAATTCCGCTGTTATCAAACGGACTGTATGCCTGGGCCATCTGCAAAGGCGAGACGCCGTATTTCATACCGCCAATGGCTACACTTAAATTGTCGTCACTGGGATCAAATGTGAGTCCCAACCGCTTCGCAAATGCAATCCCTTTTTCCGGCCCTCCCAATATATGATCCATTGTCCATACCGCCGGAACGTTCCATGATTCTCGCAGAGCTTCACGAACGGTCACCATACCTGGTTTATGAACCGTCCAATTGTCCCAATCATGCGGTCGATACCCGTTGCCAAACGTCATTGGCTTATCGACGAGCATGTCGTTTGGACTAAGCAAACCCAAATCAATGGCCGGACCATAATCGACTAACGGTTTGATGGCAGAGCCTGGAGATCGCCTTGACATCGTAGCATAATCAAACCCCTCCTGATGAAATGCGCCACGAGCGCCGACGATTGCCAAGATGCCGCCGGACTTCGGATCCACGAAGACAGCGCCGCTTTGTATCAATTGGTCACTTGCGCTTTTCGGGAAATTTGCATTATTTTGATATGCTTTTTCGGCAGACGCTTGCATCGCTTGATCCATATTCGTATAGACGGTGACACCGCCCCGTAAAATCTGCTGCGGATCGATTCCATCCGCTTTCGCTTCTTCCAAAATATAATCGAGGTAATACCCATAATTGGTCGTTGCATTGTTGTTTCCTTGACCTGTTTTTTTTCTTAATCCCAATGGTTGTGCTTCTGCCTGCTGCCGCTGTTGATCCGTAATATATCCGTATTTATACATCAAATCCAAAACCGTATTTCGGCGGTCCAAAGCAGCTTTCGGATTGACAAAAGGATCATAGTAGGAAGGAGCTTTCGGCAATCCTGCCAATACAGCCGCCTGATCAAGGGTCAAATCTTTTGCCGATACGCCAAAATAATCTTTCGCGGCATCTTGGACACCTGTCTGTCCATCCCCGAGATATACGACATTTAGATATTTCTCCAAAATCTCATCTTTTGAAAAATTGTGTTCGATTTGTGCGGCAAGGATTGCTTCATGAATTTTTCTGGAAATGGTTTTCGATTGATTGAGATAGACCATTTTTGCCAATTGCTGTGTAATGGTGCTGCCTCCTTCTGCAGCTCCTCCATGCCATATATCAACCAATAAAGCACGTGCAATCCCGCGAATATCAATTCCGCCATGATCGTAAAATCGATTGTCTTCTGTTGCAACAATTGCATGCTTCATGTTGCTGGAAATTTGATCAAACGTTACATAATCACTCGCTCCCGTATCGATCTTGATTGCCACATTGCCGTTCTTATCAAGGATCGTAGACGGTTGGGAGTGAAACTCCAGTTTTGATTTGTCAAATTTCGGAATTGCAATGGCACCACCGACAAGAACAACAACAATGCCCACGAGTAAAACGATAACCAATATAGCCCGTATAAAATGTTTCCACACGTACCTCTCACCTCATTTGTTAAAACGATTCGTTTCCAATCCGAGTCCCCAATATTTCTTCAACATTTCAATCCTACAAATTGTATCTAGCCAAACCGTTGCATATACAGGATCCTTAACAGAGTTCGATTCGCAAACAAAAAAAATGACCATAGCCGGTCATTGTTGGAATATTTCCTGAAAAACGATCATTTTCATTATAAGAGCATGTTGCAAAACAAACCCTATAACGATGATTCAGCCGTTAAAACTGTATAAGCCAAATAGGGCCCCGTTTTTTCCAACAAATCTGCGTTTTTTTGTAACACTCGTTGAATGTCGTTCATTTCATGTGGTAGGATCGTAATCATTTGGTTTTGATCCCAATCATCCGCATTTCCAAATGCACTCTCTTCCCCCGGTGCAACACCTGCCATCATCAGACTGCGGACATTCTGAAAACCTGCTTTTTGCAATTGGCGTTTCCATTCTCCTATGGTAGGGACCTGTTTTGCCTCATAAAATTCCTGAATTTCTGTCAACAACACATCCGGGATATGAAATAGCCGTGTCATTTCCACATCGATGATTTTGCCGCCCGGTCGCAACATCCGATATATTTCAGAAAATAAAAGCTCCACATCCATAAAGACAGAAACGGATTCCATATATACCAAATCGACCGAACGGTTTGGCACTGGCAGTGCATGTGCATCCGCAACGAAAAACTCGATCTGTTTTTTTATGGAAGTGTTTTTCGCCCGCCGTTTTGCTTTCTCAATCATTAATGGACGAGAATCGAAACCCGTCACGCGCAAATCATATACACTTGCCAAATGACATGCAGTTCGCCCTGTTCCGCATCCGATTTCCACCACTTCTTTTATCAAAGGCCAATTTACATGTTGAATCCACTGCCGTGTCGTTTGAAAGCCTCCGGGATGTGCAACACCTATACCCAATTTGGCCAATGTATCGTGATAATTCATCCGCCTTCCTCCTCTCTCCGCCTTCATTATGCTATGAAAGAGAGGGGGAATATGGCAATCAAAAAGAACAATTGCTCCAAGGATGACCTCAGAGCAAAACGAACGGCTATCATTATAAAAGATGTTTTTGAACTCGATTTGGTTCGCTAATCTTGCAACTTCCATAGAGAAAGGTTACAGTATTCTCTAGCCAGTACTTATCTTATATCAGCGTTATAGGTTCGTCAAACTATATGGATGGGAGAAACGAACGATAGAATGATAAAAACAAAACAAGACCCGCGAATCCACGAAGTATTCGTATTATACATAGAAGAATCGGGAGATATTATATTCCGGGCGGAAGCTGTTGTTTTTTTCCTTGATCAGGTTCTGCCAAAAATTTATTGCCAAGACTCAAAATTTAACTTTATTCGCAATGTGACAAACCGCTTTTCAATCGAAGAACTGAAAAAAGGCGTAATATTCCGTGAACATCACATCGAACTCCGCCCATTGCCGACAGGAATCGATGTCGAGTTGCCCATGAAAATTTCCGAAATACCCAATCTCTTGGAACGCATGCACAAACAAAACACAAAGTTATTTTGGTTTTTGGAAAAATTCATGATCCGTTAACGGTGTGCGTGCTCATTCTTCGTATCCCAAACAGCCGTTTTGCGTAATATGGATCGTCTAGCCGGGAAAGTACAACACCCGTATTGGCGTTTAGACTGTGAATAAATGTTCCTTGTCCGATATAGATCCCAACATGGCTGGCTCCGCTTGCATATGTCGTAAAAAAGACCAGGTCGCCCACTTCCAGGTCCCGCGCTTGTACGCTTCTGCCTATCTGATATTGTTCAAATGTCGTTCGTGGCAGTTGAATGCCGACACGCTGGAACACATATTGGGTAAAACCGGAACAATCAAAACCTGTACCTGGAGTTGTTCCGCCCCATTGGTACCTTGAACCTAACAGGCGTTGTGCGATGCCTTTGATCTGCAATTGGACGGCCGTTCCCTGCAAATGTTTCTCATTGTCATTCCCAATGTACGATTGTGATTGTGATTGTGATTGTGATTGTGATTGTGATTGTGATTGTGATTGTGATTGTGATTGTGATTGTGATTGTGATTGTGATTGTGATTGTGATTGTGATTCATTGCCCGCCGCAGATGACGGACTGGCAGATTCCGGTTGACCCAACTGTATTGCGGCAAGCATTCCTTCCGAGCGGGAACTTACATGTTTCTGCGGTTCGACAGAAGGCGCCGGGTTCTGTGGGTTCTGTTTCCATACAATCTTTTCAAGATTCGAACGGACGGCAAGATCATACGCATGTTCTTCCATCAGATTCATTCTTCGATTCGAATTTGATGTTGCATTCGATGATGGATTCCATTTTTGCAGCAATAGCTTTTTCATAGGGCGAACCAGCATCCGTTTATTCGGATCGCTTCCATGGATCGTCGTGCTGCCAAGACTCATTTGTGTCTGGGAGGTAGGAAGCGTTGCAAGGAATAGGCAGCATACGGTGACGGGCAGTCTTTTTTTCCTTTTCATATTCCAACTCCATTCACAAGATGTTCCACTTGCATTCTATGCCGGGTTCTTGCAATTTAGAAGTTTTTTCAGCCAGTTCCCGCCTGCAGAAAATAACATATCTGTGCGGCGCTCGTTCAAAAATTCCGATTGTAAAAAAACAAGAAGACCGACTCCCATTGCCGGGAAATCGGCCTTCTTGTTTCTGCTGATTATTTTGTTGCATCTCTGCTGCCGATCATTCTGTCGCAATGTCTTGATCTGTTTGCAGCATTCCTGGCTTGATCATCATAAAGTGATGATCCGATTGTTCCATCAATGTTTGTACCATGTCTGCTTCTACTGTTTGCCCGCTTTTTACCAATTCGTTCTTGTACACGGTCAGAAGTTCCACTACATCCCGTTTCCCTTGAATATCCAGAGGCTGCAGCGTGACTTTGGCACCTTTTGCAATCCGCCTGCGCAATGCTTCTACATCAAGGCCCAGCTCGGGTTGAAGCCGCAAATACACGGTACCGCCCGTCATGCCGGAACAAATCCACGGACCTGGATCACCCAAGACGATTGCGCGGCCATTTGTCATATATTCAAATGCAAAACCTTTAATATTGGCGCGTGCTCCGATCATCCCAAACTGATCTTGCACCGGCGCCGCCAATTGTCCGCCGAAGATCATATCGGCGCCGGAAAGGCGTATCCCCGCACGGGAATCGGCATTTCCCTGAACGATAAAGAGGCCTCGTTGCGCGCCATATCCCAGTCCCTTGCCGACAGACCCATTTAGACGCTGGCCATATTTATTTTTCCCTTTCAAAATGATCACTTTGCCGCCAAATGACGTTTTACCGACGCCATCTTGGGCGCCGCCTTCGACCCGTAAATGCAAGCCTGTTCCGTTATATGCCGCAAAACCGTTGCCGGCAATCGATCCTTTGTCAAATTTCACATTGGCTTTTTCGAAGGATGCAAACTGGCCTTGATATTTTGCGCGAACGATCGATCCGGATAAAAATGTGCCTAATACCCGATCATGGCTGGAAACATTGCTGACCTGGTGAGCGACCGATTCGCTGCCGGCAGCCACTTCCAACACTGCTTCCGCCGCCAATTTTTCTGTCAGCGAATCTTTCCCGACGCTGCTGATTCGTACAGATGGTATGACAAATCTGTCCGCCTGCCATTGCTGGTGTTGTTGCAGCATATCCGCCAAATCGATTCGATCGAATTCACGAGCTTGCTGCAGCAAATCCACACGTCCAACCAAATCCTGCAAACGATGCGCGCCGAGTTTTGCCGCCTGGGCTTTCAATTCCTCACCTAACGTATCGAAGAAATTCATGAGGTTCGAGACAGCAAGGTCGAATTCCCTTGGCACAAAGCTTTTCAAACCTTTTTCTTTGGCCTCATGCAGATCCATTTGCGTCGCGATTCCCACATGGCATGTGTCTTTGTGGCAGCCGCGACAACTGGTACAGCCGACTGCCACCATTGCCATCGTACCAAAGCCTGCACGATTGGCTCCAAGCAAAATCATTTTCAGCACATCAATGCCTGTCTTCAATCCGCCGTCACACCAAATCTCGACAGAATCCCGCAAACCTGCTTCAATCAATTCCCGATGTGCTGCTGCAACGCCGATTTCTACAGGCAAGCCCACATGTTTGAGCGCATGTGAACGCGCCGCGCCTGTTCCGCCATCATAACCGCTCAATGTGATGATATCCGCACCCGCTTTTGCGATACCCACTGCGATCGTTCCAATATTCGGCACAACAGGGACTTTCACGGATACGCGTGCATTCGGATTGATTGTTTTCAGCTCGTCAATCATTTGCGCGAGATCTTCAATCGAATAAATATCGTGGTTATTCGATGGTGAGATCAGGTCGATTCCCGGCTGTGCATTCCGCGCTGCCGCCACTTTTACAGAAACTTTAGATCCTGGCAGGTGTCCGCCTTCTCCAGGTTTTGCACCTTGACCAATCTTGATTTCCAACAGATTGGAAGAATTGCACAGCTCTACATTGACGCCGAAACGTCCGGAAGCAATCTGATGTCCCCGATGATTCGGATATTTGCCGAGCATATCTTTGATTTCCCCGCCTTCTCCGTTTAGGGAAATCATATTCAAACGGAATGCAGCTTCCGCATATGCCCGGAATGCCGTCTCACTTTGCGAACCAAAGGACATGGAGCTGATCAAAAACGGCAGTGAATGCATCCCGATCGTAAGATCAACATCTGCCGGATCGATTGGCGTTTCACTTTCCTTGATATCTAATGCATGCCGCAGTGAAATAGGCGTTTGCTTTTCGAGCTCGATTAATTTTTCAAAAAACTCCTGATACGCAGATTCATTTCCATTTGCAATGTCGCCGGCCGCTTTCCAAACCCGCGGATAATAGCGGAAAGGACGCACCAGTTTTCCTTTTTCTGAACCACTGGCAATTTGATAGCGGTCCATGGCATCTTTGAGCAGCTCTTCAAATCCCATTCCTGCATGTTTGGAACCGTAAAAATTCGGCGCCCCCAGCATTCGGGCCAACTCTTCCCGCAAACCGATCGACGAGAACAAACGATCGTATCCGCGCAACTCGTGAATTCCGATGGTGGAAATCACTTTTTCCAACCCTTTTTGATACGCGGAATACGCATTTTCTATCCCCTTGATATTCCCATCCTCACTGACGATCTCCCAAAGCATGTATGGATTAACCGCATCTGCTCCAAGGCCGATTGCAATGACAATATCGTGTAAATTGCGGATGCCGGCAGAACGTAACACGATGCTTACACGCCGGCGAAGATTCTCGGCATTTGCCGGCACAGCGTGATATTTTAACGCGAGATCCACAGCGGATACCACCAGATGGGGATCCAGCCAATGCAGCCCGTCTGTAAATGCATGGCAATCATCGATTACGAGCAAATGGGAGCCGGCAACCACTGCTTCCACGGCTTCTTTTTGCAACCGTTCCAGCGCTTGTGGAATGGTTTCTTCTTCCGGACGGAATACGGAATACAACTCATAGACGGAATAAGGGCCTACCTGAAATTCATTTAACAAATCCTCAAACAGATAACTCCCGAGTTTGTGCGCAATCGAGCGGTATACATCCCCTTCGATGCCGGACCAGCCGCTATGCCCGCCAAGCAAGAGCGGCGTTTGCAATTCGACCCGACGCTTCTTGGGCGCTTTGCCAGGCATAATATGCGGACGAGGACCCAATACCACACGTGTAGAAAAGTGTTCGATTTCCCGTTCCCGATCAATCGCCGGATTCGTAACGACAGCAACCGTCTCTTTGAAGTAATCCGCAATATTCTGACGCTCCCTCGATAATGCGGCGAGCGGCCCGTCATAGCCAAGAGACTGGATCGGCTCCGCACCTGTATTCATTTGATGCTCCAAAATTTTCAGATCTTCTGCATCAAACGCCAAAGCGGCCATCATGCGATTGCGTACATTCCGATCCAACTTTGCTTTTGGTACGCCCAAATCGCCTGCATCATCCCGCATAGCAACCGAGGAAGTGCCAAATCCAATGGAGCGGCGGAAATCTGCAAAATTGTATTTTTGCTTCGCCGCTTCCAATACTCTTCGCTGCAAAGCATGATAGGGAATAACTTCTGCAAATTGATTCCGGTGCACGAACACGCCGATTTTTTCGCCCGGCGCCAGCGACTTCGGCTCGCAGATCATCTCTTCCATCGGAACGATGCCTTGTTCGGAGGAAAAGAATATGGATTGTTCCGTTTCTACACACCAAAGCGGCCGCAATCCCAAAGCATCCACGCCAAACAAACAATGATCGCCATAGCGGGATACAATCCCGGCGGGACCTTGGGCAAATGGGCCCCAAACGGAGCGATAGAACATATAGAGATCCTGCAGGTCCGGTTGGAACTGCTTGATCTCGTTTACGATCGGCGGAAACATCATTTCCATTGCTTCAAAAAGGGAACATCCATAGCGATGAATGAGCCCCTCCAAACTCCGGTTTAAGTCTTGGGAATCACTTCCGCCCTCTACTAATGGAATCCCGATCATTTCCGTCTCTTCCCGAAGTTTTTTGATCGTGTTGATCTCGCCGTTATGTCCAAGCAAAGTAAACGGTTGAACGCGTTCAAAAACGGTAGAGGTATTCGTCGAATACCGGTTATGCCCAATCGCAATCGCCGAACGGCAATCCTTTGACTGCAGATCCAAATAATATTCCCGCAGCGCCGGGGCAGAACCGCGAACCTTATAGACAACCGTCTCTTTATTTAAAGAAGCTACATGGTAGGACGTTTCTTTTTCGATTTGAATATGCAGCTCAAACAATACTTTTGCTATATCATCGTTTTCGGCTGTGCGCATAAGACCGGCAATTTGCCAGAATACCGGTTCATCCGCCCGTCCCTGCGGACCTAGTGCATCCGAATTGACATGTCCCGTCTGTTCCAACAAAATTTCGCCGCCGGCAGCCTGCAAAAGATTGCGAACGATTTGAGCTTGATCTTCCGGCATTTGGCCATCAACCGGACGTATAAACAAATGGCCGATAAAAAATCGCGCATCATCTGCCAAAGATCCTGGAATCCCTTGTCTTGTCAAACGCTTCGCCCAAAGTCTGCGGGGAATATCCATAAGAATTCCGCAGCCATCGCCTTCACCGTCAACAAATCCCGCCCTGTGCGACATTTTGATCAACGCTTCGAGAATTTTGTCAACATTATCCGGTGACGGGGTACCGTTTTTTTGAACACAAGCCACAATTCCGCAAGCGTCATGCTCTGTCGGCAAATGGTAATTACGAGCCTCTATCATTCTCTTCACTCCCCACAAAATACAGAATTTTCTTTATTATCAATTATATAAAAATACCGAATAAACTCCATCGGTACATGCTTGAACGCTTTTCCTCTTCTCTTTAAAAATACTATACTCAAGATAGTATAAAAATGCAATACGTTATGTATTCCAGCAAACTATTGTCAAGTCCTTCTTATATGGACATTTCAATCCATTTTGTAGCACATCTTGATCCAATTAATAAATTTTTCAATATTGGATTATAATTTTCGAAATCCAATTTTATAATAAATGCATAAACCCTATATTTTAATGAATAAATATGTATGAAATCGCATCCCTATGCCCGTTTCAAAAGACATATGTCTCCTGTATAAAGACATAAACATTTTTTGAAAATTCTATGAACAAAAATGCAGGGATTCGCTGATTTTCCAAATCCCCACATTCATTTTCCGATTGATTCACTTTTTGCAGGATAGAAACGGTCTATATGCGTTTCATCATTTCGGCAACCGCTTTTCGCACAACATCGATGGAAATGGCAAATCCAATTCCTTGGGAACTCTGGCTGACGGCCGTGTTGACACCGATCACTTCCCCGCGCAAATTGATGAGGGGACCTCCGCTGTTCCCTCGATTAATCGCCGCATCTGTCTGGATCAAACGGGGATAATGCCGATCGCCGATCGTAATCGGGCGTTCCTTTGCACTGACGATACCAACGGTTACCGAGTGATCCAATCCTAATGGATTCCCGATTGAAACAAATTGACACAATGCATCCTCTATTATTACAGATTCACAGGATCCAATAGTTTTCTTGCCCACTTTTAAAAGCTGTCTCAATTTTTAAATCGATAGAAAATCGATAGTTTTATAGTCGTCTCGCTGCGTTCCAGAATATGAATCGAATGTACGAGATTTCGAAGAAGTTCTCTGGTTTGTGCTTTATCAGGTGTGGAATTGCGGAGCAGTTGTTCAAATGTGTGCAAAACGTCTTGCAGTCGTTCATCAGAGGAATCTTTCAGACTTCGCAATTTTCTTTGTGTGCCGACATATGTTTGATGTAATCCTTGAATTTGCCCGGTTACGATTTGATTCATTTGTGCAAACTGATCTTCCGAAATTTTCTCTTCCATCCAACGTTCCAACAACAGCGTTGCTTTCTGTTTTTCCCGTTCCAACTGAGTCTGGATCGTTTGCAATTGTTGTTCCAGAATTTGAACGGGATTTTTGATTTGCAAGAACGAACGGTACGTGCCCGCCTGCAATCGGTCCATGATTTCTGTGCGAATGTGCTGCAAAACCGATTGTTCCAGCCATTCTGCGCGAATTGACTTTTGTTTGCATTTGCCCGCACCGGGAAGAGTGCGATGACTGCAATAATAATAGGCCACATCCCGATGGTTGACTTTTACACGCATGCGCGCACCACATGCACAGTGGAGAATTCCTTTTGACAAGATATGCTCGCGGCCACGCCTCCCCTGCTTGGTTCGCCGTTCTGCAATCAGGGAATTGGCTCGCTGAAAGTTCTCTTTTGATACAATTGCCGTGTGCGCATTTGTACAGATCGCCAAATTCGCTTCATTGTCTGTTACAACGGTGCGTCTTTTTCGCGTCAGCAAATCTTGCTCATGTGCGAAAGCTAGTTTTTGCTCCCGCCTTCCATAGATCACATCCCCGACATACACACGGTTTGTAATGATTTCACGAATTCTCTTTGCCGTATAATGAGCCCCGCGCTTTGTCAAAATTCCTTGCCGATTGAGCTCGGAAGCAATCGTCCAAAACCCTTTTCCCTTCAAGTATTCGGAAAAAATGAACTGAATCAGCCAGCTTCGCGAAGGATCGGGGATCAATCGCTTTGTATCCGGATCAAGGGCATATCCTTCCGGAACGGCACCACACCATTTACCGGAACGCGCTTTTTCAAAATTTCCGATCCGTACACGGATGCCTGTTTTTTCCGATTCATATTGCGCAACTGCAGAGTGCATCGTAAAAATAAGTTCTGTATGATCCCGTTGCGAGTCAAAATTTTCTTCAAAACTGATGATTCGTACTCCGCAGATTTTCAGGGTCTGCAACATCAAAAGCGCGTCCACTGTATTGCGGGCAAAGCGGCTGATTCCTTTAAACAAAACAATATCAAAGCGCTTGCACTTTGCATCTTCAATCATCTGCAACACATTGGGCCGTTTCAACATGCTCGTACCGGTGATCCCGTCATCCCGATACACCAAATCGTCCGGAGTCAGCCAATTTTCACCCGATTCTTCGGAACGGCGTCTGGCAAATTCCCGCATAAAACTGATTTGGTGATCGACCGACTCTCCTTTTGTTTGCATCTCATCACTCACTCGTGCATAAATGGCACAGATCGGCATAGAGTCACCTCCCTACGAAACGGAAACGAGAACTTCGCATTCTATCAATCTGAATATCGTTTCATGAATGACTTTCGTTTCCATTTATGAAATCAGACAAAATAGCGGCGATGATCCTGTCAAACTCTTCATCGCCGTACGTCACTTGATCCACATAAATTTCCGGTGGTTTTTTTGCCATTTTCCTTCACCCCGCTGCTTATTTTATGCAGCAGGGATTGTCCGTTTGCATGGTTTACGTTAAACCGCCTTGTTGTTTTATTATGTCAACGCTTTTTTCTACAAGTGAATCTTTCGTTACAACTGTCAATAAATAATTATAACTGGTCAACGAATTTGGTCCGAATTCGTCCATCCCATCTGTCATGCCGCTGGCATCCGGTTTTACGGCGTTTAAAATGGCAGCGTCACGGCTTGTCGGCATATAGCCAAATGTCAATGAATTCAAACTCGGAATATGTCCTGTTATGGGATTCATAAGATGATCTGTCTCTTCCACATGGGAATATGCGCTTGTCTCAGCGACCTGTGTGGTTTCCACACCGATTCCTTGCAGCGCCCGAACCGCTTTTTCCGCTTCCGATCGGGATTTAAACCAGGATAAAATGGCACGTTCCTTTTCCGTGTTCATGAAAGCTCCCCACCCTTCCCTTACTAAAGCTCAAGAATGGCTGTTCCTGTTCCATTCAAACGTTAGCTTATCCTTTTTCAGGGCAAGTTACGCACAATGTCTGCTTCCGCACCTTAAAGAGGCTGTTCAAAAAGCCTAAAGTACCTTCGGGTAGGTGCGAGCAACTCATGTAAAGCGCGAGTTTGCAAATTGTTTTGCCACCTCTTATAAGTTCTTAATTAGGCAAAACGATTTGCCCTGTTTGAGCGACTACATGAGTGCTCGCACCTGCCCCTGCACAGAGCCTTTTTGAACACGCTCTTAAAGATGATCCCCCTCAAACCTTTTCTATAGCATAAAGAACAGGAGGAACGCCGGATGGATTGACAAATGTATACGAGAGAACGCGATATTCTGCCATCGGCAACCGTTTCACATAATCGTTTACTGCGTCAGCCTCTGCTTGTCCGCCCTCGTGGCCCAGATACGCTACCATCGCCATGATTCCATGTTGCCGCAAATACGGAAGCAATGTCTCAATCATGGGAATTGTCGTCTCCGCACGCGTCAGGATCGATTTATCGCTGCGGGGCAAATATCCCAGATTGCCCATAATTGCCGTGACTTGTCCCTGCCAAGATGGATCGAGCAACGTGTGCAGACAATCGTGGGAAATCTGATGCAATTGGACACGGGAAGATATTTTTTTTTGCTGCAATACGGCAGTTGTTGTATATAACGCTTGCGTTTGCACATCACAGCCGACTACACATCCCTTTGATCCTACATGTTCTGCCAAAAAAACCGTATCATGCCCGTTGCCGACCGTAACATCGATGGCAAACCGCGGTACATCCTTTGGTGCCTGTGCAAATGCCTGCCGTACCAGAGTATGTGTGAAATGTAGGATCGGCTGCAAGATCAAGGGGTTCATGTCAAATCACCTTTCATCGCATTCTGAAAACGATGTGCGACGCCATGCGGAACAAATACCGGATATTTGGCCCTAAGGCCGCCACCGATACTCGCTTGAACGGCATGAAAATCAACATCTCCCCAATCTTTTGGGTGATCGCGGCAAATTCCATTATAAAATTTTCCTTGCCAAGAGTCCCTGCGCTTTAATTCTTCGTCAATCCCATTCAACACTTCCCATTTTTTACGGCTCCAGAATGGTCCTAACAACGTCTCTGGCGGTCCATCTCCTGTCAATCGATGAATCGCCATCGCAGGCGGCAAAATTTCCAACGTATCACAAATTAACTGAATGTACCGTTCTTTTGTCAAAAGTTCGAATTTTCCCTCTATATATTCGTTTGCCAATGGGGTTCCATGCAACACGTGCAACAAATGCAGCTTTACGCCTTCTGTCGGAAGCATAGCAACAATTTCTGCCGTCTGCATCATCATTTCATCCGTCTCGCCGGGCAGTCCATAGATCATGTGCGTGCAAGTCTGGATTCCGCGTTTCTTTAATTCGAATAAACCAGCCAAAAACGTCGGTGTATCATGTGCCCGGTTGATACGTTTGGACGTTTGCTCATGAACGGTTTGCAATCCCAATTCTACTATGAGAAATGTACGTGTATGCAACTCTGCCAACAAGTCGAGAACATCTCCCGGCAGACAATCCGGTCTTGTGGCAATCGAGATCCCGATTACATCCGGCAGCGCCAACACCGCTTCATACATCTCCCGCAATTCTTCGACTGGTGCGTACGTATTGCTAAATGCTTGAAAGTATGCGATATACTTGGCTTTTGGCCACTTTTTATGCAATGTTCCGCGCACATCTTCAAATTGCTGAACAAGATTGCGCCGACGGGATCCTGCAAAATCACCGGAGCCTCGTGCACTGCAAAACGTACAGCCGCCAAAAGCAACTGTACCATCCCGATTGGGGCAGGTAAAACCGGCATCCAAAGGCACTTTAAATACTTTTCCGCCAAACTGTTTTCGCAAATCAAAATTCCATGTGTGATATCGTTTATCGCCCCATAGGTTCATTCTTTTTCACCACAGCCTCTCATGCTACTGCAACTTGATGGTTTCTCCAAATAAAGGTAGAATCTGCAACAAACATTGTGTGACAAATTGTTCCCATTGGATTCCCAATTGCCAATACCCATTCTCCGACTCGTATGTCTTTCGAATGGCCAAGCGGCAAAATCACGGTTCGCTTTGGAATTTTTGCTTTTAGAATCGCCAAATCAAGATCATAATTGGTCGCTACCACTTTTGCAGATACCGTTTTTTTCACATCGTACAATCGCAGCTTGACATCTTCCGAGCCATGTATCACATGTTCATTCGTCAGAATATATCCATCCTCGTGAAAGACAAAGCCTGTGCCAATATTCATGGCTTGAGGACGTGCTTGCTGCTCTTGTCTGGGCGTGGAAAAAAATAGCTCCCACGGACTTGAGGGACGATTGCCAGCAAACGTACGTTCCGATTTTTGCATGACTTCTATATTGACAACCGCTTCTTTGTACCGATCGACAATGTCGGCGAAACTCGTTGCAAATCCTCCAAAGATTGGCTTTCTTTTTCTTCCAGCAGGCGTTTTTGTTGCTTGGTTCCCTTGGGATTGTTTTGAACGATTGGTTTTCACCGTATCTCACCCCGCTGACAATGGCATCACACTCATTTCAAGCGTGTCGTTCCTGACTTTCTAGTATTACGTAGTACTATGGTATTCCTTTTGCCTGCCGTTTAGTGAGTACACGAATGTCCTATAGGGCAAACACCCAGAGCAAACTTGGCTTCATCAAGGAATCGTTCAATAAAAAACCGACCCGTTACGGTCGGATTGGATTCCTTACGATTGCTCCTGTTCGGGTTTCAAGTATTCCATACCTTTTAGTACTTTATAATACAAATCCCTGGCATCCCGACCGTGGATAATCGCATTATTCCGCAACAAAAACGGCACATCGGAACATATGCCGCAGAATTCCTGCCCTACACAATCTTCCACTTCAATCGGTTGATTCGGATACTCTTTTTGTAATAAATCATAAACAGGCTGGGAAAATTTCTCCATATTTTTCTTGCACATTTTTATTGAAATGACTGACACCGATTACATCCCCTTGTCAAATTCTTCTCCCCATAATAGTACATCATTCTGCAAAAAATGTCTCTTTCATTCAGCGAGTTTCTTACGACTTGTATACATCCCTGTCCAATCGCGTTTGCTTCATATGGAAACATCCATTAGGAAACGCCTGCAAATGCAACTGGGAACATCTACCGCAAATTTGTTACGCTTGCATTGCTGCAATCGGAATTCTGATATCGTATCCGCATCTCCCGCAACTGAATAAATGCACACAGACGGCATTCTCCATATTTCCCTTAACCTTAAGGATCCAATCGTTTTCATAAGGGGCGTATGGACCCAACCAATCAATAACGGGACCCATATTCTGCAACTGTTCCAGACACCTTGGACAAGTTGTTTCCAACGTTTGAAGCCCGTTGCATATCGGACAAATCACATCCATTTCCACCACTCCTAAACGTTACTCTGACGATACCTGCAAAATTTGTAGTTATAGAGTAACCAAGGGATGCAACAGATACTCGGATTTTTCCGATAAAGACATATCATTTGATGCTGTTTTGACGAAATGATGTTGTATGGTGTATCGTAAGGACATTCCTTTTTCTTGTACTATAATGAGGTGAATTCCAATCGGTATTGTACTTGTGGAAGTTTGTGACATCAATCCAATATGCCTGCTGGATATCGAGGCTCTTGAACAAGAATATCCGGGAGTTTCCGTTCTGAAAACATCCTGTTTAAGCAATTGTTCCATTTGTGCGGAAACACCTTTTGCGTATGTAAATGGTGAAATGCTGACGGCCGATTCGCCTGAACTCCTCCTTGCACAGATACGCAAACAGATTGAAGAGGAACTCGTGCAATAGCAGATAAAAATGAGCCGATTGCGGAACCGCCGGCTCATTTCATCTTACTTTACATAATGACTTACTTAATATTACGACTCCCAACCGGCAATAAATTCCCCTACGAAGCGGAAGATTCTTCGACTTGGATTTTTTCAAATCGAATTTCTACTTTATATCCCGCATGTTTTTTAATATTAAGTACACCCGTATCAAGCAGCAGGTACTGTCCCTTAATGCCGATCAGCCTTCCTTCCAGGCTCTCCAGCTTATCAAAGCTTAATGATTTCACCTTATCAATTTGTTCCAACAACGGGTACGTAAACTCGTAAATCTGCTCTTCCGACAGCAAATACGGCTGGAATTCTGCAGGTACAATTGTTTTCACATGCGCAAGTGTTTCCAGAAGGTCCACATCCGCAAAATCGCCTTTTAACATTTTTCTCCAATCGGTTTTATCAGGAATATGTTGGCTGATCGATACTTCCAATTCACCGGCCATTTTGCGTGTCGGCAATTCGGCAATCGGTATGGCTTGAATGGCGCCTTGATCCATCCAACGCGCCATATAGCGGCTTTTACGCGTTAAGCCAACCTTCACATGGTTGCTGAATGCCAGATATACATAATGAGGAACCATACAATGGCTCATGGCAAACGATTCGTCTCTGCATGTCCCTTGATCAAAATGACACTCATGTGGTTTTACAATGCATAAGTCACATTCTGCCAACGATGTAAAACATGGATAACAATAGCCGCTATTGTATAATTTTTTCACATTTCTGCCACATGCGATACAAGACCGTTGACCGTGAAAAACAAATTGGACATGGTGTCCGATCCATTCATTCATGGGAATGATCTGATCATCCAAGAGTAAAGAATATTGAACCGGAGTTTCCGGAAGGTGCATCATTGCTTTTAAAAATCCTATCTTCTGCATTCGCTGTTCCCTTTCTATATACGAGGTTGTTTACGAGTAGTGTATCATATTTTCTTGCAAAGCTGTGCAGGAAATGGCAGCCGCCTCGATGCAGAGCAACGCGGCTGTTGGGGTAAACTAGTGAAAAAGAAAAATAAGCACAGGAGGGATACCTTTGAGTATTCTGATATATAGTGCGATTGCACCGGCAATTGTTTTAATGATATGGATCTATACGCGGGACAAACTTCATCCGGAACCAAAACACCAGGTTTTGCGTTTATTTGTGTTGGGTGCAGTCATTGTGTTTCCCGCAGGTCTGATTGAACGTTGGCTTTTGATTACGCATTTCATCCACGGAAATGATGGCCTCTATACCATTCTGCTAACCGCATTTTTTGTCGCCGGCATGGTCGAAGAGTTTTTAAAAGCAGGTATTTTTCACAGAGGTGTTTTCTTGCATAAAGAATTTGACGAGCCCATTGACGGAATTGTATACGCAGTCGCCATCGCCCTGGGCTTTGCGATGGTAGAGAATCTCATGTATGTGACAAGTTACGGTTTATCGACAGCTTTTTTGCGATCTGTCACGGCCGTCCCGGCACACATGTTTTTTGGAATTTCAATGGGATACCACTTTACCCGTGTAAAACAAGGAAAAAGTCCCATGTATACCGCTTACCTTGTCCCTGCTTTATATCATGGCATATATGATTCATTTGCAATGATCGATGGATTCTGGGGCAATCTTGCATTAACCGGATATCTGACATATCTGATTCTGTTAAGCGCCGCCCGCGTACGTCAATTACAGCGGGAAGTGCTGGTTTAGGAAAACAAGTTGCCGGTCATTTGCAAACGACGGTCAATTTCCTCGCTTGCCCGTTGCATTCGGTTTTTTATTTGCTCGTTCCGTGTATATTGAAACGCAAATCGATAACATCTGCCAGCCGCCCGCAAATACGCTTCGTATGTTTCCTTTTGTTTTGCGGTAAGCGCCATACTGGCTGACATTTCGTACTCTTGTCCGAGTGCAATCAACTTCGCAAGGAGTTCATCCAGTGTTCGCGCTTGCCGCACCGCTATCGTACAAGCATTCCAAATGTTCGGATCTTGTGTGGAACCAAACCAGTTGACAATCCTTGATGACCAAATGTTGCGAACGAAGGGAAACCCGATCGTGCGAAAAAAAGGTCCGGTGAATCGTTTTGAGTTTCTCATGTCCGATTGTCCTTTATTCATCTGTTTCTCGAATATTTGTTTATCGAATATTTGTCTATCGCATATCGTGGCCTTGCGAACCGAAAGGCTTGGGACCTGCCGGAACTCCTTCAAACACCAGCATCCAGCCGTTTTCCGCACGGTACATGCGCATATCTGCCTTGTCATCCATCATGAGCATCTGGAATAAATTCATATCTGTTTTCATAAAAGGGCTTAAATACTCATCGTGAATCCGCAAATTTAAAATTCGGTATTTATCTTCCTGGCGGACCAGAATTCCGTCTTTCACCGCATACTCGGCCACCATTTCTTCCCCTGTCAGTTTGCGATTGCGATGGTGCCGCAAAGATTCATATACGTTGCGGGCAGCTTTTGCTTTCCTGCTTGCTTCCGTTATCAGAACATATTTCATGTTTCTATCCCTCTTTATCCCTGTATCAAACCTGTTTGAAATCCCCACTCTGATCAATCAAATCATTGTCATGAAGTTTTCAACCCTATCATAGCATAAAAAAAGCCCGTGTGGCGGGCATCCAAATCAAATATCAATCCGAATAACACGGATCGATTCGTTTCATACAATAGGAATATACAGAAACTCCGGAGGTGAGTCATGTGTTTGAAAAACTCATACAAGAAAAGCAAAAAGTTGACATTATGTATGCAAAAGGAACCGATTACGATTTTTTTATCGGAATCATTACAGAGTTCGATTCTACGAGTGGCCTGATTCGTATTACATGCAAAGATCAAGAATATATACTGCCTCTTGCATCCATTCGGCGCATTCGAATTATCACAAATTAACGGCTTGGCACAAGAAGGGTCAATAAAGGTCAATTACACGTCCGACGCGTCTGATGATTCATGTATCGTTGATAAATAGGGATATGCAATGGTTTTTTCAAAAATACTTTTAATTTCCTCAAATACTTGTTTGTTCGATTTCCCGCAATATCCTTCACTGGCAAGAATGGCAAATAAAGTTGCAAGCAGATCTTTCGCTTCTTCTTCTTTCATTTCATTCACACGTTTTGTAATTTCTTCAAATAGTTTTTTGCTCATTTGCCTGACACACCTCAACGTATGATAAAGTATATAGAAAAAGACTATGGGTGTATCCATTTCGTTCGTCATCTGGAAAATTTTTTCGATACACCCGCTTCTCATCAGCATCTCTCCCCACCGTAAAGATGCCATGCTTTCCCATAAGCACGGAAAGCGCCCGTCCGTCAGCCCCAATCATCTTTATCCTTTTATCGGAAATGAGACAATCAATGGTGCTCTCGATAAAATTCCTGCAGCAATTGTCCATCTCTCCACATTTCAACCTTGTAAAATTTTTCTTCATTCAAATATACTTTGACCACTTCATAATCTGTACCAATATACTCATTCCAGATAACAGTTCCTTCTAGCTGATCGTCCAAAAAAACAACCGCATACATGATCACTTTACATTCACCCTTACTCTACAATATTCATAAACTAATAGAATCGCTATAAACGAAAGTCATTCCTATGAGAGTATTGCAGACAAACAGGCTTGCCAATGTGTGTACGTAAACCGAATCCAAATATCAGAATAGGCTATGGCGTAAAAATACGGAGACTAGGTAAATGCCCTTCCAGATAAAAACCTAAAACATAAGATATTTCATCTAACCTAGAAGGGAGAAATGATTATGTTCGGTACATTTGGCGGATATACACATTGGGCGATCGTATTCTTAATCATCTTCGTGCTGTTTTTCTTGTTAGTCCCTGGTGCAATGGGAGCAGGCGCTGCTTAACTTGTTAATGGAATAGCGAAAAAGAAAAAGACCAGCCAGTTTGCCTAACTGGTTGGTCTCTTGTCAAACGCATTCAAATCGGCTTTTTTCCAATACAACCATTCAATGTCAGAAAGCAAATTCATTCTAAATTCCGCTTTATGACTTCATCGTATAAATCAAGTGCGGAGGATTGTCTTTATTCAAGACGACTTCAACCGTTTTATGAGAGGTATCCCCTTTTACCTCGTATACTTTATCGCCGCTTTGCGTTTCGCCAATTTCTTTTTGATCCGTTTGAATGTTTTTAAATTCAGCCGTACCTGCAAATGTGTACGTATGCTTTTCTGTACTTAGCGTCTGGTAATTTTGTGATAGAATATATATTTCATTTGCCGATATCGTCTTTTTGAAAAATAAACCCTTGACAGCAAATACCGCTGCAATCAGCAAGGCTAAAGAAATCACGATGTTAAGATATTTTTTTCTCATCTGCGTCCCTTCTCCTTATTTTTTCATGTATCCATGGAATTCATCCATTCCAATCGCCAGTTTGCCACTGTTGACGAATTACAATCATATCCGAAATGCATGAATAAATCAAGATTTGAAGAATGCTATGTATAAATCTTTTGATGTTCGGTCATATTAGGAAAGACGGAAACAAACTTCCTCATGGCTGGGGGGATGTGTGATGAACACGTCAAGTGGAATTGACACATTTTTAACGGCTAAAGAAACTGGAGGGGTGTGCCTTGACACATTCAAATGTTTCTGAAGAAGTCGCACCGTCAACATAAAAGAGCCCGCGAATGGGCTCTTTTTGTGTGTGCCATTTTTGGCGCTAGCATTCTGGCTGGTTTGCACCAATCGCAATCCAAGATAAAAAGCCGTTTATTTCTTCAAAATTTTTCCTTCGAGATACTGTAATGGTTGCCGCTTCTTGCGTTTGCCCTTTCAATACTGCATAACAATTCGGATGATTCGTCATCGCAACAATCACATAATTTGAACTTGCAAACGGTTCTGCAAATTCAATCGCAACATCCCTCGATTCCGCCATATTCGGAATCTGAAATGGCGTCACGCCGAATTTCTGCAGAGGGTTTACGTTTACGATTGCTTTTGTAGTTGGAACCGGCATTGTTTCGTCAACGGCTGAAAGGTATGGTTCATTCGACGAAAGCAGCTTCACATCTGTCTCTTTCTGAGAATACTTGAGTATGGACAAACATTCAGGATCCAAATGATAGGGTTTGATCGCACCTGGGCTTATATGTGCCGATTGAATCGCTTCCGGCTGAATGTGTTTGGCATCAATAATCTCTTTGCTTAATTTTTCACTCGTAATGCTGCGAGGCGCAAGTTTGGTGTTCGTGATCAATTCGTCCTGCAAATGATTTGTCGAGATTGCAAATCTTTGAATATGCTGTTCGCAAATGCTGTTCTGTTTTAATTTTTCACCTGAAATCGACTCATCCGTCAAATGTTCCGTCAAAATCGAATCAGGTTTCAACTTCGAACCGTCGATCGCGCAATCTGCAAATTTTTCCGATGTTATGGAACCTTCTTGCAGATGATGTCCGCCTACCGCTCCTGTGTTGATATGATCGCTTTGGATCGCGTTTGCCTGAATATGCCTGCTGCCAATCGCTGCATCCGTTACATGATTTGTTGTTACAGCATCGTCCTTTATGTGACAAGCTTGAATAACGGCAGGCTGCAATTTTTCACTTGTGATACAATTGTCCAGCAAATGCTCTGACGTGACCGACACAGCCTTAAGTTTTTGCCCGTCTACCGACTGATCCGCCAATTTGCTGGTTGTAACTGAAACATCTGCGAGATGTTCCGTTCGAATCGCTTCTGCTTTTAGATGTTTTGCTTCGACAGCCTCTGTTTGAATGTGTCTGCCCGTAACGGCCTCTGTACTTAGCTTGTCGCTTGTTACGGATTTTGCGGCAAGTTTTGTGTTTGTCACCGATTCATCTTGAAGTTTGGCTTCCGATACAGATTGATCCTGCAAATGTTCTTCGGTTACCGATCCGCTGTCAATATGGCTTGCTTGGATCGCCTGATCCGCTATCTTTCCTGCTGTTACGATTCCATCTGCCAAATGATGTTTTTTTATTGCCTCGTCCGCAATTTTTGATGATTGTATCGACTGGTCTGCCAGCTTTTCCGGAGTAATGGAAAAGTCTTGTATTTTATCCGTTGTAATCCCTTGATTTTGTATGTGCTGCGTTTTGACTGCTTCCGTCTGTAAATGCAGATCCGTGATTGATTCGGCAGCAATATGTTTGCCTGTGATGGCAAACTGACTGATTTTATCACTCGTTACAGATTCTGCAGCAAGTTTTTCTGTAACGACAGAACCATTTTGAAAGTGATCCGTTGTAATGATCTGTGGCTGAAAATGTTCCGGTCCAATCGAGTATTGTTGAATGTGATGTGCCTGTATTGCGGCATCTGCGATTTTTTCACCCGAAATGGCTCCATTCGACAGATGCTGCTGTTTGATTGATTCGTTGGCTAATTTGGAAGATGTAATGACTTGATCCGCGAGCTTTTCACTTGTAACGGAAAAATCGATCAATTTATCTGTTGATACAGATTCTGAGGCCAGTTTTGCCGTTGTAATCACATGATCATTCAGATGCATCGTTTGAACGGCCCGTTCTTTTAAGTGTGCCAAACCAACGGATGCTTCTTGAATCTGTTCTTCTCCAACTGAATTTGCGTCCAACTGTTTATTTGTGATTGCACGATCTTGGATATGCCGGGTCTGTATGGCTTGCTCGCGAATATGATCAGATGCAATCGCGTGATCGGATAGATGCCATGTTTCGATGGAACCCGTTTGAAGTTTTTCTGCTGTAATGGATCCGTCTGCGATATGTCTCGTGTGAATGGCATGTTCCCGAATGTTGTCTGAATCAATTGCGTGTTTTGACAAATGTTCAAA
Source organism: Fodinisporobacter ferrooxydans (assembly GCF_022818495.1). GTDB lineage: Bacteria > Bacillota > Bacilli > Tumebacillales > MYW30-H2 > Fodinisporobacter > Fodinisporobacter ferrooxydans. Next base: position 3,804,218 of record NZ_CP089291.1, read on the forward strand.
GTGTACGGATTCCGGCGCCAATTGACTTGCTCCGACTGACCCCCGTGCCAAATGTTCCGTTCTGACTGCTTCATCTTGGATATGTTGTGTTCCGACCGCTTGATTCGTCAGGTGTTCATGCCGCACCGAATCTTTCGCCAATTTTTCCGCCCGTACAGCCTGATCTGCCAATTGCTCTACACCGACAGACGCATTGGCAAGATGCTCCGCTTGCACAGCTTTTTTTGCAATATGCTCGGAATCTATGCTGTTTGGGCATAAATGTTGGGATTGAACCGATTTATTTTGAATATGCGCGCCATTGATGGAAGCTTCCAAAATTTTTTCCGAAGTAATGGATCGTTCTTGCAAAAGCTTGTTTGTTATTGCTTTTTCTTGAATGTGATCCGTCTGAATCGCATGATGTACAATGTGTTTCGCTTCTACAGTTGATCGTGAAATCTTTTCGCCGGTTACGGAAGCATCGGCAAGATTATGTTGGTGGACAGCCGAGATGGCCAATTTCTCCATTGTTACGGATAAATTATCCAGTTTATCTGTAGTTATGGCGAGATTGTCAATTTTATCAGACGTGATTGTCAAATCGGCAAGATGATAATTTTTCACTGACTCCATGGCTAATTTTTCATCTGTAACAGCGAAATCCGCCAATTTCTCTGTTGTAACGGTTTGATTGCCGATATGCTTTGTTTCGATCACAGACAAAACGAGATGATCAGATGTTACAGAATGATTGGCGATATGATGTGAACGAACCGCCTGCTCGTTTAAATGATAATTTGTTATTGACAAAGGCTTTAACTGTTCGGTACCCACTGATTGTTCCGCCAACTTTTCCTCTGTTACCGCAGCATCTCTCAACTTCTCTGTGGTAACCGCTCCTTCGCCGATCTTTGCCGTAACGATGCAGCCGTGTTCCAAATGGTTTGCCTGGATGGTTCCGCTTCGAATCTTATTCCCTGTCACCGCTTGGTCTTGAATGAGTTCTGTTGTAACCACTTCTTTGTGAAGATGCTTCGATTCGATCGCTCCCTCGGCGATTTTGGCTGCGTCTAATATTTTATCCGCTAATTTATCTGATGTGATGCTGCTGTTTTCCAATTTCGATCCGGATATGGAACGATCCCTGATTTTTCTTCCGGTGATGGCGGAATCGACGAGATGCTCTTCCTCGATGCTCGCAACTGCGACCTTCCTTGCCGTGACACTATGATCGGCTAATTTTATCGATTGAATCGCGTAATCCGCTATTGCATCGGTATCTATGCTGTCCTGTTTAATTTTTTCACCGGTAATCGTCCGGTTTGCAATTTTTTCTCCTGTAATCGTTTGATCCACAAGATCATCCGTAAAAATAAACCCGGTTTTCTTCTCTTTTTCTCTTTCAGATCGAAGCGATTTATGTTGGTCTGGAATTTTATCAGGAATCTTAAATAGCTGTTGATGATCTGCCGCGTCCAAATAGATTTCTGTGTGTTTATTCGTCGCCCCGATCTCTTTCTTTGTATCTTTTTGTGAATTGGTGCCTTCCACAAGATGAAGCTGCGCCGGCAAATCATGGGAGATGTTTGATTGTTGCCGATTGTCAACAACATCCAAGTTGGTTTCCACATCTTTTTTTGTCTCTTTGCTCTCTTCCTTTGCTGCTTTTTGCGCAAGATTCGAACCAGCCACAAGATTCAACTGCTCTTGCTTTTTGCTTTCAAAACTTTCCTGTTCGTCCTCTTCGTCAAAATCGTCATCCGCATCTTCCAATTCATTCTCTATCTCTGCAGTCAACCATTCCGCCAACGACGGTTGATTCGTTTTTTTCGGCATGCGTTTGGCAATCGAACCGGATTTCCGTTTTTTCTTTTGCAACACACTTCTCATCCTTCCCATACATTTTATCCATGTATGATATTCACCTACCCAGTTCAGGTGTGATTGGGAAGTTATGATTCCATTTCGCTAATTCACTTGATGAAAATACTCACTGCCAGCCAAATCTTCCGGCAGCACTTCGTCTTCCGGCATAGTCAAACCTGCGAATGTATAAGCGTCTCTGACAAACCTTGCGCAAAGAAATCGATAGGATTTCTTCTGCCTCAGCATATAGTAAAAGAAGCGGGCAAATACATTCGACGTATCGAATGGATTTCTGATATAGGAACGTAAGAAAAACAAAATTCGGCCCTTTTGAAAATCATTCAATACGTCATTGTAACGATATACATCATATTCTTCCTTGTAAGCGGAAAGAAATCGATAGCACAAGTTTTGCAACCATTGAGCTTCTAAAACCCTTCCACAACCGATGTACATCGATACATACTGATATTTGCTTTTTGTGAGCCATTGAATCCATCTGGCTCTGCGAACAAATATCAAATCCCCAAGTTCTAATTTCAAATTTGCACCACGAACCACTATAAAATCGTCAGCCTGCCATTCCATACAATCACACCTCGTAATCAGTATTGGGAATGCTTTTCGGAATTCGTCTCAGAGTGGTTTGGTACGTATTTGTATAGTAAAAGCATTCGTTAAACTATATGTTTTTATGTGGATTGTCGATATAGCAAATGTACAATTTCCACAAACAAGGCAAGCCACTCGATTGACTGGCTTGTTTTGTAATTCGTATAACAATTGCTACTCCTTAGGATGAATCATCGCCTCCGGTCGAACCATCTGATCAAACTCTTGCCCGGTTAATAAGCCGCTTTTTACAGCTGCCGCTTTTAACGTAATGCCTTCTTTATAGGCAAGCTTTGCGATCGTTGCAGCCTTTTCGTACCCGATATACGGATTCAGGGCAGTTACCAGCATGAGTGAATCATTCAGGTGACGATTGATGACATCACGATTGGGTTCGATTCCGATGGCGCAATGATCATCAAAAGATCTCATGGCATCAGCGAGAAGTCTCGCCGATTGAAGAAAATTGTAGATAATCACTGGTTTAAATACGTTTAGTTCAAAGTTGCCCTGGCTCGCAGCAAATCCGATGGTCATATCATTTCCCAGTACTTGGCAAACAACCATCGTTAACGCTTCACTTTGCGTCGGATTCACTTTCCCCGGCATAATCGAGCTGCCCGGTTCATTTGCGGGAATCGCAATCTCCCCAATGCCGCAACGAGGGCCGCTGGCAAGCCATCTGACATCATTGGCGATTTTCATCAGATCTGCTGCCAATGCTTTGAGCGCACCATGGACGTACACGATGTCATCATGGCTTGTCAATGCATGAAACTTATTGGCTGCAGAAACAAATGGTTTGCCTGTTATGGCGCTGATTTCTTCCGCCGCCATGTTTCCGAATGCCGAATGTGTATTCAGCCCGGTGCCTACAGCGGTTCCCCCGATGGCAAGATCCTTCATCGATTGAACACTTGTTTGCAACATCTGCTTACATTTCTCTAACATGCGATGCCAGCCGCTGACTTCTTGCCCGAGGGTCAACGGTGTTGCATCTTGTAAATGCGTTCGTCCGATTTTAATGATATCGTCAAAATCCTCCATCTTTTGGCGGAACGTCTCTTGTAATTTGAACAAGGACGGCAATACCTGGTCTTCGATGGCGAGAACCCCAGCGATGTGCATGGCGGTAGGAAACGTGTCATTGGAACTTTGCGACATATTCACATCATCGTTAGGATGAATGCGGCTTTGACTGCCGTTTTGTTCCAGCCATTGATTTCCCCGGTGTGCAATCACTTCATTGACATTCATGTTGGATTGTGTTCCGCTTCCCGTTTGCCAAACGACAAGCGGGAAATGATCATCAAGTTCGCCGGCCAAAATTTCTTCCGCCGCTTTTACAATGGCAGTCGCCTTATCCGGTGCGAGTCTGCCCAGCTTTTGATTGGCGAGAGCGGCGCCTTTTTTCAAAATCGCAAACGCCCGGATCACTTCCAGCGGCATCCGTTCGGTTCCAATCCTAAAATTTTGGCTGCTCCGCTGTGTCTGCGCTCCCCATAATTTGTCAGCCGCTACTTGAATCTCGCCCATCGTATCGTGTTCCATTCTGTATTGCATGTTATACATCCCCCTAAAATATTATTATTTTTGTGTTTGAGAAATGAAACGAACCAATGCATATACTCCGGTCGTCCTTACTTTGGTTAGTTTTATCAATCATTTCTACAAAATGTATATAGGTGGTGGAACTATGTCTCTATCAAGAAAAATCATCCTGTTATTTAGTTGTTTGACTTTGTTGATCCTGTTTGTGTCGCTTGGATTCAGCTACGAACGCAGCCGTTCCATGATTATCGATTTGGAAAAAGATCGGGCGCTCTCCGTTGTTCACACATTAAATGCATCCATGAAACACGAAGATCTGACGAATTTGCAAGACTTGGTCATGCAAGTCAAGAAAAACGAACCCAATGTAAAAGAATTGTCCATGTATCGTCTTGACGGGCATGCATCCATCATTGCGGCCATTGATCAAAAGCAACTCGGTCAAAAGGCGGCCAAGGAAGATTTCCAAGCTGTAAAAACGAATCGGCCAATCGTATTGGTCAATGCCAACAGCATTGATGTGACTGCGCCTTTGCTTGTTCCCGGGAGTACGAAATATTCCGTCGGCATCGTATATTCGTTTAAAGACGAACTGGTAAAATTACGCACACATCTGTGGACAATTATCGGCATGGGGATTGGAATCATGTTGCTATCTTTTATTTTTATTTCCGTTTTCATTCAACGGATTGTAAAGCGGCCTTTGGCAAAATTAACGAACCTCGCAGAAAGTCTGGCTTTGGGACAGTTGGATATCGCAATCGAATCCGATCAACCAAGAAATGATGAGATCGGCCAGTTGACTCAGGCATTCCGAAGAATGGTTCATAACGTGGCCGCACTTATTCAGCAAATTTCCAACGCGTCCCAACAAGTGGCGGCAACGTCGCAGCGGCTGGCGGCGAATTCCGATGAATCCATGCTGGCAAGCGAAAAAATAGCCGTGAACGTACAGGAAATCGCCAAGCGGGCGCAGGGGCAGTTAACACATACATATCATACTTCGCAAATGATTGAAACGATCTCAGAATCCATTCATACCATGGCACAAAACAGTGATATCGTAACAGGAGCGGCTACAACTTCCGCCAATGTAGCCAAGAATGGAAAATCGATCATTGCAGACGCCATTCACCAAATCGAATCGGCAAATGAAACGGTACATGCTTCCGTGAATTTGATTCAATCCCTTGGCGAACGAACACAACAGATCGGGAGTATTATCGACATCATAACAAATATTGCAAACCAGACAAATTTGCTGGCTTTAAATGCTGCCATTGAAGCAGCGCGCGCAGGAGAACAAGGGCGGGGATTTTCCGTCGTGGCAAATGAAGTCAGGAAGCTGGCAGAACAATCAAATGCAGCCACCCAGCAAATTGCCGACATGATTCAAGAAATTCAGACGGAAACTGACCAAGTCATTATGAGAATTTCCGACAGCGCTGCACAGGCAAGTCAGGGATTGAACGCTACGTATAAAGCTCGCGAGGCGTTTGACGAACTGCTGAAAATGGTGGTAGAAGTGGATCATCAAATTCAAAACTCGGTAATGACGATCAAACATATGTCAGCAAATACAGAATCCATGATGAGCGCGATTCAATCTGTCGTTCAGGCAGCCGAGCAAATCTCCGTGAAAACACAAGAGGCAACGTCAAGTGCAGAACAAACGCATACATCAATGGAAGAAATCAGCGTATCTTCTGAAATGCTGGCAAACATGTCAAACTCTTTACAAACTACCGTCGAATCATTCAAAATGGAAACTGCCCAATAAATCAAGTCACTGAAAAGGAGTACATATGGAGCAAAAAATTTCACGGTTCGGACGCCGATTGTTGCTGTATATTCGTTGGATGATCGTCGCCTTGATTCTGCTCACTTTGTTTATCGGAGTCATCGGATTTGTCATAAAGTGGGGCGAAATTATCATCCATCCCGAACATTTTCTCGCCAACTTCCGGACGATTGCAGAGGATATTTTCTCACTTGTATTAATCTATGAAATCCTGGATTTGATTCGGACATTGTCTCCCAATCGACTGATGGATGTCCTGCTTACCGTTTTGGCAAGAAAGATTCTTTTGTCTACGAATGAAATACACTTGGCCATCGACGTGGCGGCATTTGTTGTGATTTTAATTCCAAGGCTGATTTTAATTTTCTTTTCTCGACGGTTCGAACAGCAGCAAACTACATCATAAGCATTCCATGAATACGTCTGAAACCGGCAATCCCATGCAAAGTTCCCGCTTCACTTGTCACGTGAAACGGGATCTTTTCCATTTACCGGACCGCTTGAAAAAAAACTTCCACCCCCCCATGTATTGTAGTGAATCAGCGTTTGCAGATCGAGCCGTTGCCCCCAGCCGACGCGTTCCAACACGGGAATTTCCGGAAAATAAGGGGTGTATCCGAGCGTTAAAATGGCAACAGGATCAATGGAATCCGGCATATGCAAAATTTCCCGGATGTTTTGTTTTTTATAAATGCTGACCCAGCCCAAAGCGACTCCTTCCGCCCGCGCTGCCAGCCAGATGTTTTCAATGGCGCAGGCGGTGGACATCAGATCCGTTTCCGGAATCGTGTTTCTTCCCAATACATGGGGCCCGCCGCGATTCGGATCATTCGTTACACAAATCGATAGCGGCGCTTGTGTAAGCCCTTCGACTTTCAGCCGAAGATAATAATCTTTTTGCAAATCTGCGTAGTGTTCCGCTGCTGACACACGTTCCCGTTCGACTTCTTCCTGAATGTTCTGCAAGATCTGTTTATCATGGATGATGATAAAACTCCAGGGCTGCATGTAGCCGACAGACGGAGCATGGTGAGCGGCTTGCAAAATCCGGCTGAGGACGTCTGCGGGAATCGGGTCCGGCAAAAAGACGCGGATATCCCGCCGCGCCAGGATGGCTTTGTAAACGGCTCGCCTTTCCTCTTCCGTAAAATCCTTTGGAATCGGGGAAACACGGGCATCCGTGGCATTTCCGAAAGGATCGTCTTCCTTATTCAAAAGATCCTCCTGGATGTTTTGCAAATGCGGATTTGTCACTCGGGCATCTGCAAACGTTGCCGTTTCCGCCAATACGTTACAGGCATTGCGGATGACAGGAAGCAGGAATAACCCTCCGGAGCCTTCCCCGAGACGCAGATTCCACTGGATGAGCGGCTGTAAATCCAGGCTTTGCAAAACATAGGAATGAGCAGGTTCAGCTGATTGGTGTGAAGCGATGAGAAAATCCTTGATCCCAGGTTTCAACCGTTCCGCCAACAGGGCCGCCGCGCCTGTGATCAAACCGTCGAGCACAATCGGGATCCGACGATTGGCTGCGGCAACCATCGCACCCGCCAGCGCAGCAATTTCAAACCCGCCCAATTTGGCAAGCACATCCCAAGGATCTGACAAAACCGGCTGGTTGACACAGATCGCCTCTGATACGACTCGTTGCTTCTGCGCTACTTGGTCGGCAGAAATGCCGGTGCCATGTCCGGCCACATCGGCAACCGGCAATTCCAGCATGACCGCGACCATGGCGGCAGATGCCGTCGTATTGCCGATGCCCATTTCGCCAAGCAACAGCAGATCATGGCCTGCTTCGATTGCTTGCTCGGCTGTTTCCATGCCGGCATACACAGCTTGATACGCTTGCTCTTTCGTCATGGCCGGGCCTTTTGTAAAATCCCTTGTGCCATTTGCCACTTTGCGCATTCGGCAATTCGGATGGCGAACACGTGTCCTTACACCGACATCCACCACGCACAAGTCCGCTTGCTCATTGCGCGCCAACACGCTGCTGACAGCTGTTCCCATGCAGATATTGACAGCCATCTCTTCTGTCACTTTCGCTTCATATCGAGATACTTCCGCAGTTTCGGCAACACCATGGTCTGCTGCAAAAATGATCGCAGCAGGTTTTTCGATCACCGGAATGGTTGTTCCGGTGATTCCGCTGATTTTCCCGATCAATTCTTCGATGAGCCCAAGGCTGCCAAGGGGCATTGTCAGGTTATTCAGCCGCTCTCTCGTCCGTTTCATCGAATGCCGGTCGAGACTGCCAATGCTTGCGACTCGTTTTTCGATTTCCTTTTGATAGTCCACCATTTTCGACTCCTCTGCGTTCGCTGCACAAGTATTCGAATCCTGAAAAAGCGATACAACATCGCAATATTTTTGAAAATTCAATTTGGCGAATCCAAGTTTTCTTTCGATAATCATTTGAAATTATCTTGTAGTTCTATATGTTTCACAGACTTGAATAAAACGTGCGACTGCGCCTGGATTTGACGCAAAATGCATATGGGTATACCCTGCCAGCAAATTGCCTTTGCTGTATCCCTCTTGCTTCGATCCGCGCAGGCCGGAAACTTCATAAGGCAGGCAGGCATTGTCGATGCCTCCCGGAAATTCAATGGTTGAATAATGAAACTCATGTCCCCGGATTCGCTCACCTTCCGCCAAAAGCAAGGAGTTCCGCATCCCTCGCACTTCCCGATATCCCAGCGCCGCCAGACGTTCCTGCATTTTCACCACTGCCGGTATGACACCGACCATCGGATGCTCGCGGCCTGCTCGATCCACGATCGCGTTTGTCAAAAACATGTATCCGCCGCATTCGGCAAACGTCGGCAATCCTTCGCCGATTCGTTTGCGAATGGCATGCAGCATTGTCGTATTTGCGCTTAATTGCGCCGCATATTCCTCGGGGAATCCGCCGCCGATGTAGAAACCGTCCGCATCCTCCGGAATACTTTCGTCTTCAAGGGGACGAAAATACAGCAATTGGGCGCCATACAACTCCAGCAGCTCCAAATTTTCCGGATAATAAAAATTAAACGCGCGGTCTTTCGCTACTGCAATTCTCACAGGTGCGGGATGCGGCTTTTGCACAAAGATGCGCGCACTCGGCGCCAGCATCGGCGGTGCCTGGCAAGCGATCTCATACAACTTTACCAGATCCACCGTTTCCGCAACGGCGGCTGCCAGCGCGTCAAACAGGGGATGCAGCTCGCCCCGCTCAATCGACGGGATCAAGCCCAAATGCCGCTCCGGTATGTCGATATCCATTCGTTTGGGCAGATATCCCAGTACCGGAACGCCACATTCTTTTTCGATCGCCGCTTTGACAATTTGGTAATGGCCGACACTGCCCACGCGGTTGACGAGGACACCGGCAATCGGCACATGCGGATCCAGTTTTTGAAATCCCAAAACGGTAGCCGCCGCGCTTCTGGCTTGACTCGCCACGTTCACGACCAACAGGACGGGCGCTTGCAACAAGACGCTTAACTCGGCTGTGCTCCCTGTATTGCTGAGGGGATCTTTCCCGTCGTACAGTCCCATGACGCCTTCAATGACGGAAATGTCGGCATCCTGGCTGCTCCGTGCGAATATTTCCCGGACCACGTCATGTGACAGCATCCAACTGTCCAGGTTCCGCGACGGGCGCCCGGTCACGGCCGTGTGGTAGCTGGGATCGATGTAGTCGGGACCTGCTTTGTATCCTTGCACGACCCGCCCCGTTTTTTGCAATGCCGCCATCAATCCGATGGTAAATGTGGTTTTTCCTGCACCGCTGTTTGTTCCCGCGATGACGATTCTCGGTCGCTTCATTTGCGACGCCTCTCTTTCGAAGTCTGATGCATTATGCGTTCACAAGGCAGATCGATATGGTTACATTGCCGGATTTGACTTTTTCCACGACCCATTCGGATGCTCCGGAAGACAATCGTGCGCAAGGCTCGCTCACGCCATATGCACCGACGTATTTGTATACGGTGTCGGAGGGATTGGGGATGGGGATCGTGTTCAATTCCGCAGCGGTATAGGTATCTAGCCTCCAACCATGCCGCGCGCAAACTTCCACAAGCCCAGGCTCATCCTTTTTCAAATCGATCGTGGCAAGATTGCGCACACTCATCATGGACAATTCCGCTTCTGCCAACGTCGTTTGAATCACTTGCTCGATTTCCAAAGCGGACGTGCCTTTGTTGCAGCCAATGCCGATGACCACGACTTTCGGACGATACAGGACGCCATTTGCAAGGAATGTGTCTTCTTCCTCTTGCGTCAACAAGCGCGGCGTGATCACAAGCGCAGCATCGAAGAGCTGCTTGCGTGCCGACTCAAACGTTTCAAACACCTGCAAATGGCTCGGCAGTGGTTTTTTGTACTTCCACCAATTCCGCTCGCCCGCTTCCTGAATGATATGCACACGCTGTTCGTTCACGACGGCCGCACTGACTTGTGTAACCTTTGCAAAATTTTCGATTTCAAAACCGAACTCCCGCCCCAGCAGATCGACCGCAAGCGTTTCGCCGACATCGGATGCGGTCGTGATGACAGGGATTGCTCCAAGAACGCCGGCCACCTGTTTCGTCAGGTCGTTGGCTCCCCCCAGGTGGCCGGACAATACGCTGACCACATAGTTGGCCCGATCATCGATGACTAAGACAGCAGGGTCTGTTTTTTTGTCTTTTAACAATGGAGCGATCATTCGCACCATCGCGCCTAAGGATACAATGCCAATGATTCCTTGATAGGATTGAAAGAGTTTCGGCACGTATTGCACGACAGAGCCTTCAAACACATGAATCCCGAATTCCCGCTCATCCCCCTGGGCGAATTTGCTCGGGTAAAAGACGTCGACTTGCAAAAGAGCATCCAATAATCGCCTGGCAATCGCCACCCCGTGTTTGGTAATGGCGACAACCGCGTATGGATTAGTCATGCATCGCAACTCCCTTTCGATATCTGTGTGTAAACGTTTTGTCATAGAGTTTTGAACGGTGTTCCGTGCTTTCTGCCAAACCAGGATCCAGCGCCCAACCGGCAAGAATCATGGCATGGCTGGAGATATGCGCATCGCCCATCGCCCTGACAAGATGTTCAAGTGTTGTTCGAATGACTTTTTGTTCCGGCCATGTTGCCTTTTGCACGACAGCGACCGGCGTATCGGGCGACCATCCGGCTGCCGACAAATCATCCACCGCTTTCTTGGCAAGCGTGGCGCTGAGATACAGTGCGATGGTACAGTGATGTTCCGCCAATGACCGCAATTGTTCCCTTTCCGGCACAGGCGTGCGCCCACCGACGCGAGTCAAAATGAGTGTCTGCGTCAGGTCGGGAATGGTCAGCTCTGCGCCGAGAATCGCTGCGGATGCAAATACGGAACTCACACCCGGGATAATCTCGTATTCGATATTTTCCTTTCGAAGCAGCGCCATCTGTTCCAAAATGGCGCCATAGACTGCTGGATCTCCCGTATGAATGCGCGCGACGCTGCGCCCCTCTCGCACGTGTCCGGCCATGATTTGGACGATCTCTTCCAGGTCCATCCCCGCGCTTTTATAGATTTGCGCATGCTCCGAAGCCATTTGAACCAGCTCTTCCCGGACCAGACTATCTGTATAGAGGACGACGTCCGCCTGCTGCAGGATTCGCAATCCTTTCACCGTAATCAACTCCGGGTCTCCCGGTCCGGCGCCTACGATATACACTTTTGCAGCCAATGTCATTTTCTCACCACCATCAGTGTCAAATAATTGAGTTCGGCGCCGCGCAGCTCCCTGACGTTGCGCCAGACCATCTCATCTTTTGATGTCACCTTGGTCGCGACCAGCGCCTGATCGGTCAATTCCAGTTCCGCCAATACTTGGAGCATATGATCCAGAACTTTCGCCACTTTCAAAAAAATGACGCAATCATGTGTTTCTATGGCTGTCCGCATTTGCGCCAGATCATCCGTAGCCGGCACGATCGCCACCACCTCATCCCCATCCGCAAGCGGGATCCCGAGCCTGGAAGCGGCGCCGTTGACCGAGGAAATGCCGGGAATCGAGACGATGTTCGCTTCCGGATATGTTGCTTTCAGCGTCCGGTTCATATGAATAAACGTACTATACAACATCGGATCCCCTTCTGTTACAAAAGCCACATCAAGGCCTTGGCGAAGGTGTTCCCAGATCGTTTCAACCGTTTTGTTCCACTGTTCTTGCAATACAGCCGGGTCTTTCGTCATGGGAAAAACCAGCCCCACCATCGTTTTCTCACTCGGATTGATATACAACTCCACGATCTCTAACGCATAGCTTTTCCCACCCATGCGCTTTTTTGGATATGCGATCACAGGCGCTTCTTTCAGCGTACGATATGCTTTCACGGTAATCAGTTCCGGATCCCCTGGTCCGACCCCAACGCCGTATAATGTTCCGATCGAGTCGTTGCTCATTTCTGTTCACCTTGCCCTTTCTCCGTTCTCCAAGCAGTAATCAAATACACCGGATTCATGCCTTCAAACCGGGTCAAATGCAGAATCGGCTTGCTGCGAGCCGTCTGGACGAGTGTAATGGACACATGAAAATCCAATTGCTGCAGTTTTTGTTGGGCAAGATACAGTGTTTCAATCGTGGCGGCATTGATGACGATGCGCCCCTGCGGTTTTAACCGCACTGCGCATACGTGCAGCACATCCTCCAGTTCTCCGCCGCTGCCGCCGATAAATACGGCGTCCGGATCGTCAAACTCGTCCAACCGGTCCGGCGCCCGCCCGTGGACAGCGACAAAATCGGCGCGGAATTTCACTTGATTTTCCCTAAGATTCACAAGATCTTCCGCATTTTTTTCGATTGCGAAAACGCGCACGCAAGGCTGGCTGTGAACCGCTTCAATCGAAACAGAGCCTGTGCACGCTCCGATATCCCAGAGAACGCCGTGTTGCGGCAACTGCAATTCGGCGAGGCTTAAAACCCGGATTTCCCGTTTGGTAATCAACCCCCGATCCGGCTTCCGCTGGGAAAATTGTCCGTCTTCGATCCCCAGTGGAAACACTTTCGTCTCCTGATTGGGTCTGCGCTTCAATACCACGACATTTAAAGGTGAAAATTCCTGATCCACAAGGTCTTTCAGGGAATACCAAGCGGTTCTCTCCGAGCCGCTCCCCAAATTTTCACAGACAAACACATCGTATTCTGTCATTTCAAACTGCAACAGATAGTTCGCAATCGCTGACGGCGTGTTCTTGTCGTCTGTCAGTACAGCCGCTTTCTCCGCTCCGTTGAGTTTCTGCGCAAAGCCCAATATCGGTCGCCCGTGCAAACTGATGATGCGGGCATCCTGCCAAGCTTCGCCACACCTGGCGAACGCGAGTTGTATGGAGCTTAGATGGGGGTAGACAGCCACATTTCCTGCTCCGAACTTCTTGACCAGATACGAACCGATCCCGTAAAACAAAGGGTCGCCGGAAGCAAGCACCACCACCCGCTGTTCCTGGCGATATGCCTGCAGCTCTTCCACCGTTTTCGTTAATGGAGCGCGCAAGACGATTTTTTCCCCTGCAAAATCAGGGAAAAATGCCAGCTGTCGATCTCCCCCCACCAAAACGTCAGCATTCCGAATGTTGTCGATCGATTCCGGAAACAGACCCTGCTCACCGTCATCGCCAATTCCTATTACATACATCCATTTATCCATCAATTGCTGCCCCTCCCAGATAGTCCCCTTTCAAAGTCGTCAATCTCGTATCGATGCGCACTCCACCGCCCATGTACTCTGACACCTGCTCACAACAGTACCTGCTTACTCGCGTGAAAAATTCAGGAAATCCCCATTCCGTCATCCAATCACCGACTTGCGAAGCTGTATTGGCATCCAGGATTTGCGCGCGCAAACGGTCAGGCACACCCACTTCCTGTGCAATCTGCTCGAGGAATCCAAAGTCGATGGGCGCACTTTTGGCATGCACCATCATGATTCCTTGGGCAACTTTAGAAAATTTGCCCATCATGCCGACGAAACGGATCTCCTGCATTTCCAGCCGCTTGGCGTGCTTGGCGGAAAACCCGACGAAATCGCCCATTTCAATAAATGCTTCTACCGGCAGTTCCGGATACATCGCCATGGCGTATTTTTCACTGCGCCCGCCGGTCGTCAGCACAACCGTTCGGATCCCTTGCTCTTTCGCAACCGATAATGCATAGACGATGCTTGCTTTGTAGGATGATGTGGAGAACGGGACTACGATTCCTCTCGTGCCCAGGATGGAGATCCCCCCGAGAATGCCGAGCCTTGCGTTTAGCGTTTTTTTGGCGATTTCTTCCCCTTGCGGAACGGAGATCACCACACGAACCCCGCGCTTGATGTTTGCTGCCGCCAGCACCTCTTCCACCACTTCCCGAATCATTTTCCGCGGTACGGGATTAATCGCCGCCATGCCGATGGGAATCGGCAGGCCCGGCTTGGTCACGCGTCCGACGCCGACGCCGCCGTCAATGTCGATCTCTGCATCATCGTCTGTCCAGGACACAGTCGCTATGATTTTCGCCCCGTGTGTCGCATCCGGATCGTCGCCGCCGTCTTTGATGGTCGCCGCGCTTGCCTGCTCCTCTGTAAACCGGATATCCTGCATATGAAACGTCACGGATTGTCCTGCCGGAATCCAAATATCAACCACAGCAAACGATTCTTGATGAATCAATGCCAATAGCGCACTTTTCGTACAGGCGGTCGCACAGGCGCCGGTGGTGTAGCCGTGCCGCAGCGGTCCTTCCGGTACTTCCAACATTTCACCCATTTCATTCACCTAGCCTGTTTGTCTGCCAGAATCGACAGTGCGTTAATGATGGAAACCGCAATCGGACTGCCGCCTTTCCGCCCGTGATTTGCAATAAACGGCACATCGAGTTTCATCAATTCTGCCTTCGATTCGGCTGCCGATACGAATCCGACAGGCACGCCGACGATTAAGCCAGGCTGTGCCTCACCTTCTTTTACCAAGCGAATCAGCTCCAACAAGGCGGTTGGCGCGTTGCCGATGGCAAAGATGCCTCCAGGTGCGTCTTTTACCGCTTTGCGGACAGATACAATCGCCCGTGTCGTGTTGAGCCGTTTTGCTTCTTCCATCACATCAGGATCGGAAATATACACTTTCACTTCCCCGCCGAATGACTCGATGCGAGGTTTGCTGATCCCGGCCTGAACCATTTGCACATCGGCAACAATGGTTCGTCCGGCGCGGATCGCGGCAATCCCGGCCTGGACCGCTTGCGGATGAAAGACAATGCTGCGACCGAGTTCAAAATCGGCTGATGAATGAATCACCCGCTGCACAATCGGAAATTGTTCCTCCGTAAAGGAATGGGGTCCCAACTCCTCTGCAATCATTTCAAAACTTTTCTTTTCAATCTCCTGCGGTTGAACCGAAATCGGCTGAAACTCTGTTTGAAAATTCATTGTAAAATCCCCTCCCAATTTTTTCTTACTGCATCTGCTACACCGTCGATCGTGGAGAAACTTGTGCCATATTCGATCTTGGGCCGTCCGATGACGATCACCGAAATCCCCATATCCAATGCTGCCCGCACTTTTTCATCGACGGCACCCACTTGCCCGCTCTCTTTGGTAATCATCAATGTCGTGCCAAAATGCCGATACAGCGCTTCATTTAACGCTTTTGAAAACGGCCCTTGCATGGCGATGATATTTTTCTGTTCCATACCCAATTGTTCGCATTTTTCCATGTTGTCTTGTCGCGGCAACATGCGCGCAACCAATCGTATGTCCGGATCCTGGAGCAATCGTCTGGTAAAAATCTGCAGTGTTTTGCTGCCTGTCGTGAGCATGACGCTGCCTTTTCGTGCATACGCCAGTTCGGCAGCCTGCTCATATGTATCGACAACGGTGACGCCGGGACTGTCATCGTACATCGCAGCCGCCCGCTCAAAGCGAACATATTCGATACCGCAGGCTTTTGCAGCAGCCATTGCCGTACGATGCGCTTCCTCTGCAAACGGATGGCTGGCATCCACCAGCAGCCGGGCATTGCTGCTTTTTAACACATCGACCATCGCCGCTGTATCGAGTCGTCCAGCCCGCACCTCAATCCCGGCATCCTGCAGCGACTTCGCGGCACTTTCCGTCACAACGCTCGCAAGCAGCGGATAGCCCTGTTCTTTTAAGGCCAGCGCCAATTCTCTCGCATCACTCGTACCTGCCATCAGAAAAATCATACGCAGTCCTTCTTTCCTGTAAAAATCGATTCTATTTGTTGCCCGGGCGATGTTCGCTCTGCATGTCCGTCTTCCATGTCTATTGCAAATATTCATTTCAACTCGCAATATATGAATCTACCAACTATTTTGTATCAACTTCTCAATTGCCGCAAACCGTTTCCGCCACAACTGCCGGCGCGTTCTCTTCATACACATATCCGGCGATTTGTCCCACCCGTTTCCAATACTTATGGAACCGCTCGCCGGGAAACGCATGTGTTTCATAGTCCCGCACGATCGTCTCAAGGACTTCCATCATGCGATCCGCCGGGATTCCTTCCGCCACGCGTCGGCCCGGCTGGGCATTGCGGCCGGTCGTCTTGGCTCCCAGAAACAAATCAAATGTGCCTTTGCGAAACACCAGTCCGATGTCATCGTTGACAGCGCCATAACAAGACATGGCACAGCCGTTGAACCCGATGCGCAGCTCCTTCTCTACCTTCCTGCCGGCCAATCGCCTTGTCAGCTCTTCCGCATAGGGAATTCCTTCATGTTTTTCCCCATCGCAGAAATCACAGGCTTTTACCTTTACGACATCGCCAATGGGAAACAGGAGCAGGCCTGCACTTTGCAATTGAGCGACAATCGCCTCCGGATCCTTTGTCGGAATCCGGAGAATCATTTGATGTGCCGTGGTATATTCCAATTCCCCTTGTTCTTTTGCCATATCGGCCAAACAAGCCAGCTGCGCCGGAGTAAATTTTTTATTGGCCACTCCCGGGGCAATGGCAACTTCGAAGATGGCAGATGGAAACTCTCCCATATGGCCATTGGCAAAGAATGCTTCGTTCCCATCGGCATTTGCTGCAGATGTGGCAGTTGCAGCAGAATTTGCAACAGATGGATGAGCAGCGTTTGATTTCATCAATTGGGCGGGTCTGCCGGAAATGATTGCAAGCGCTTCATCCGCCAGTTGTCGGATCGACTGCCGCTCTTCCAGCAACACTGCATGCAATGCCCATGGTTCGTTTTCCGTACGCAGCCGTTCCGCAGGCCGCAGCTTTTGTTCCAATGTATCAAGGGAATATTTCCGCTGATAGCCCCTTGGCGTAATCATCAGCCGATCATGATAGAATGTGGAAGAGTTGCCGATAATCACTGTCGTCAACATGCCGATATCGTGTTCCAGCATGTGCTCCAATGTCGTACGAATGACGTTCTGCCGATCGCGATAGGCACTTTTCACCAACCCGACCGGGGTTTTGGGAGAACGATATTTCAAGAGAATCTGTTGCGTTTCTACAATTTGCCGGGTTCTCCTGCCGCTGCGCGGGTTGTACAGTGCAATCACAAAATCGGCTTGCGCGGCTGCTTCCACCCGTTTTGCGATCACATCCCAAGGCGTCAAATGGTCGCTCAAGCTGATCGTGCACGCATCGTGCATAATCGGCGCCCCAAGCAGTGCGGCGCAGGAATGAATCGACGATATGCCTGGAATCACTTCGACGAAAGGATTGTCACCTTCCCGCCAGCCTTGTTCGATCAATACTTCAAAGATCAGGCCAGCCATGCCGTAGACCCCGGAATCGCCGCTGGAAATGACTGCGACGATTTTTCCCTCTTTTGCAAGTTGAACCGCTTTTTGCGCACGGCTGACTTCTTCTGTCATCCCGGTGCGAACGATCTCTTGTCCGCGCAAAAGTCCCCGAATAAGGTCAACATAGGTGTTATAGCCGATAATGACTTCACTTTCCTCGATGGCGCCTCTTGCGCGCTCCGTGATATGTTCAAAACTTCCCGGTCCAAAACCGACAATAAGGATTTTGCCTGGCATACACATACCTCCCCATTATTTCACCGCGGGCTCGGCCGGATGATGGTCATGATGATGGTCATGATGATGGTCATGATTGTGGTCATGATGATGGTCATGATTGTGGTCATGATTATGGATTGCTTGCAGGCGATATTTGCACATGTCGCAGTTCATGAACGATTGTCCCGCCGCTGCCTCCAGGACCCGCTCCTTCACAATCGCCACCAAAGTATCGTGGAATCCAAAATATTCAGCCATCCTCACTGGAATCTGCGGAAACTCTTGCTGCAGCTGTGCAAGCAAATCGTGCATGCGTTTGATCAATACTCCTGTAAACAGGAAATACGGCACGACGATGATTTGTTTGGCGCCCAACGCGACCGCCCGCTTGATTCCCGTCGGCAAAAGCGGTGTCGTAATGCCGGTAAAACAGGTTTCGACGGTCAATACTTCCGTCCGCTCCCAAAGCAGGCGGGAAATTTTATAAATATCGCCATTTGCATCGGGATCGCTGCTTCCTCTGCCCATCAGCACAATTGCTGTCGTATCCGATTCATCCGTTTTTGCATGTCGGACTGCTTGATAATAACGATCGGTAAGCAACTCTAAAATTCGTTCATGCAATCCTACGTTTCTGCCATATACGAATTCTACTCCCGGATATCGTTGACGCGCCTGATCCAGGAACTCCGGGATTTCCAGTTTTACATGTGACGCTGCCAATAGAATGACAGGCACGACAACAATGCGGTTTGCTCCCATCTCCACACATTGTTGAATGCCCATCGGTATATTCGGCTCCGCTAACTCTAAAAAACATGGGACAATCCTGTTCTCCGGCATGGCCTTTTGTACGTTTTCCGCAAATTGAAAAAACTCCAAATTGCTGTCAGCATCTCTGCTTCCATGCCCGACTAACAATGTTGCTTCTTTCATTTCATCTACCTCCGCCCGAGTCAAATTCGATTGATACATACTAGATTTGCTTCTTTATCATTCATGGCTTACATATGCCAGGATGCAATAAAACATCCCTCTCCCCCAGGAGTTGTCGGACATATCCTTTCCTGATGCGCCCAAGATCCAACTCAAAAAACCCGCCGTTGCCAATCCGATCGATGTTTTGTCCGCCAAGGCCGGCCAAACAGCGAATGATGCTGCCGTGTGTCAGCAACAAAAGTGTTTCATCCGCATACTGTGCATGCAGATATTCCAGTCCGCTGACAAGACGCTCAACCAGACGATCCATCGATTCCACTCCAAAACGGGTATCAGAGATTTCCTCTGGATGGGAGACTTGAAATTGCTCATAGATTTCTTCCCTCGTTTTCCCTTCCAACAGACCAAACCTGCGTTCAGAAAATTGCTGTACAAATTCAATGGGGAGCTGAAAATAATCGCCGCATACCATGGCTGACTGTCTGGCTCGCAACAACGGGCTTGAGAGTATGCGGGCAAACGCATATCGTTGGAAAAGCTTGCGGCAGGCGTTTCGGATTTGCTCGTAGCCCGTTTGATTGAGCGATGTTTCCAACTGCCCTTGCATTCGCCCACAGCGATTCCAATCTGTCTCCCCGTGCCGCATGACGACTAGATTCATCCTTTCACCTCCACAAGTGCATTGCCAATGAAGCAAAATCGGTCATTGCAAAGAACATACAGATCAATCCAAAGATGAGAAACAATGTACAGGTCAAACGCATGACACGGACCGCATCCTGTATATGCAAAGGTGAAAGAGGATGCAAAGGGTCGCCCAATTTGGCCCGCATCGAGGGAATCCCCTGATAAAAATTGAGACCTCCCAGTTGAATGCCAAGGGCGCCTGCCATTCCGGCTTCTGTAAATCCGCTGTTCGGGCTCGGGTGAAGTCTTGCATCGCGACGCATCACCTTCCAGCTATTGCGCCAATCGAACCCAAGGCAGCCGCTTGCAAACACAACTGCAACGGCAGCCATGCGTGCCGGAATCCAGTTGAGCAGGTCATCGAAACGAGCGGAGGCCCATCCCAGTTCCGCATATTTCTCATTTTTATAACCCACCATCGAATCCAGCGTATTGGCTGCCCGGTAGGCCATTGCCAGCGGCGGTCCGCCGATCATGCCGTAAAACAGCGGTGCAATCACCGCATCGACGATGTTTTCCGCCACAGTCTCGATGGCTCCCCGGGCAATCTCTTGCTCATTCAAATGCTCTGTATCCCGCCCCACCACCATGGATAAGGAGCGACGCGCACGTTCCAGATCGCCGCAAATGAGATGCCGATAAATCACAAGCCCCGCATCGGCCAGTCCTTTCGTAGCAATTGTGGTGGAAATCAGCCATACTCCAACGATCCATGACAGCCAGAAAGAAAACTTCGAAAGTACATGCAAAAGCAGCCAGACCGTACCGTAACTTCCCCCGGCCAAAAGCAAAGGAAACAAAATGCCGGCGATCTTCCATTGCGATTTCTTTTTGACAAACCTGCGAATGATTCGTTCCAGCAACGCGATCCCTTTCCCCATCCATACAACGGGATGAGGCATCCAGCGTGGATCGCCAATCCACCCATCGAGCCAATATGCAAACGCCAATTCTGCAATATGCGACATTTATGGATCTCCTTGTGTACTCCCGGCTTCATAAACGGTTTGATAGACCAAGCGGCCGATTGCATTTCCCAATGTCGTTGCAGTCCCGGCATAGCGATGAACAGGAGCATCGTGCCCGGGACGTTCCGCTGCCACAACAATCGCATCGGTAGTCGTCCCCGTTGCAAATTGATCGTCATCATCCGTGATCTTTAAATCTTGCAAAGCAGCCGTTTTGCCTTCCGTTGCCGTGATAATGGCGTTGATCATCGCGGCATCCATCAGATGTCCGGCAATAAACAGAAACGTATTAATGGTGCCACACCGATAGGCAGAATACGTTTTTCGAAATTTCCCGGCCCGTGTCCGATTCCCTGTCCCGACTGTCGTGCAGCAAAGCAGGCGAAACGCATCGCCCGCCTCTTCCACGATGGAAGCATGTGTCAATTTGGCGGCCGTTTGCAATCCGATCGACGAATCAATAGAATAGCCCCAGTTTGCCAACTGTTCACACATCATCCGTTGCGGATCGGAGCTTTGATATTGCAGAGGCACTTTCCAATTGACAAAACAATCGGCTTCCTTCTGCCCACCTCCCCACAATGCTGAACTGTATGAATGCAACAAACCAGCCGATTGGAAACATATATGGTCTCCCTTGAAGGCAATCGACAGTTTCGGGAATAATTTCGGTCGGTATACTTGCGTGTTTTGACGGAACGGTTGTGCCATCGGTGCTCTCCTTCAAGTTTCCTTCAACCATCAAAATTTCTTTCAAATCCGTTTTCTACACGGGGCTCATTCTCGCCGCAAGCGTGAAAGAGCCAGGTTTTCTTTGTTTTTTGCAAACGCGTCAGATCCAGTCGGTCACAGACCAATGTCTGCCGTCCCAACGTGTTGAAATCCCCTGTCCGTGAGGAATTCCCCGCACATGCCAAAACTGTGCCGGATCCCCCTCGATCCATTTGCTCAAAAACCACCGGAGCGGTCCGCCATGTGTGACAACTCCAATCGTCCGATCGGCTGCTTCTGTCCATTGATTCAATTGATCGTTTAAAAAGGCATCCACACGCTGTCCCAACGCATACAAAGTCTCTCCGCCGGGAGGGGCCAATGTGAAAGGATGGCGAATCCACTCTTTATATCGGCCCGCATCCCCTTGCTGAATCTCCGCGTATGTCATTCCCTCCCATTTGCCGAAATTCAGTTCCCGCAACGCCTGCGTAGGGATTGTTGCAGCCGCAAAACGCTGCCCCAACAACTCTGCCGTTTGCCTGCAGCGGATCGAATCGGATGTTGCGATGCAATCCCATCCATTCCAAGGGACTGACTTCGACAATTTGGCAGCGAACGTCCTGACCTGCTCTCTGCCGGTTTCCGTCAGCGGGACATCCAGATGGCCGATATACCGCTTTTCCATGTTTGCTTGTGTGATTCCATGACGAAGCCATATGACTCGCACAACCACTCACTTCCCCAATGCCAGAATGACTACGAGGCTGACCGCTTCTGTCCACTCGACAATCGCTCCATAACAATCGCCTGTCAGCCCTTGCAGCCGTTTTACGATAGAGCGGGAAAACAGCCAACTGAGAAAAAACGTCGGCAAACACAGCAAAAGTCCTTTTACCCCAAAGAAATAAGCCAATCCCAACAGTAAAATAACGAAATTGATGGCTAAACCACTTTTTGACAGACCTGTTTTTAACCCGCTGGCGATTCCTTTCTCGGACAGATAGGGATAGAAGTAAATCGCTGCAAGGAGATAAGCGCGGGCGAGTACGGGTGATGCAATGACCCAACCCAGTTCACGGTGATACATCAATTCATACAGGGCGGCCGCCTTTACCAGCAATACCAGTACGCCTGCAATGACACCCATCGCCCCGACCCTGCTGTCTTTCATGATGGCCAGCATTTGCTCCCGGGTGCGATTGCTGCCCAGACCATCCGCCAAATCCATCCAACCGTCCAGGTGCAGGCCGCCTGTCAAATACACCCAGAAGGACAGTGAAAGTACCGCACCGACTGGCATTGGCATTCGATTTATAAAAAGCATAGAAGCTGCATAGATCAAAACGCCCAAAATGCCACCGACGAGAGGATAGTATGCAGCACTTTTCTGCCAATCCCCTTCCGATGCAGACAAAGGGGGAACGGGAATCCGCGTCAAAAACGCCAGCGCGTGAAAAAATGGCTGCATCATTTGATCCTCCAGGGAATACCTGCTGCGACAAAGAACACTTCATCAGCCGCTGCCGCCACATACTGGTTGCATTTGCCCAGAACGTCCTGATACCACCGGCCAAGTCTTGACATGGCGACACCGCCTAACCCGACTTCCGTCGAAACGACGATCAATGTTCCGTCGATCTCCTCCACTGCCCGCAGCCACTGCTGTGCCTGCTCCAACAGTTGCCCGGCAATTTCCGGTTCCTGCCAGTTTTCTTCCGGTTCCTGCACGAGCAAGTTGCTGATCCAGGTTGATAAACAATCCACCAAGACTACGTGATAGTGGTCATAAAAGTGTACGGAATCCCCCAAATCATAAGGTGTTTCCACAAATCCCCATTCCATAGGACGACGCATTTGATGCAACTGAATCCGTTTTTCCATTTCCGCATCTGTGCATACGCCTGTTGCTACATACAGTACGGAGTTTCCTATGGATCGTGCGGTATTTTCTGCAAACTCGCTTTTGCCGGAACGAGCGCCTCCGATGACAAACTGGATTCTCATAGAACTATACACACCTCCCGCAGGACTTTGCTGATCGTATCCAGGAGCTTGTCGTTTTCCCCGCGGGTGCGAACAGCAAAACGGACATCCCGTATGGTAAGACCCGGATAATCGGCACAGCTGCGAATGAGAATTCCTTTGCGTCCCATATTCCATTGGAACTGTTCTGCCGTTACTTGCGACGGCAAACGCGTCAGGAGAAAGTTGGCAGCTCCTTCCCATACTTGCCAGCCAAAATGTTTTCGCATGCTCTGACAGAGATGCTCCCGCTCATTTTGAATCAGCCGTCTTGTCACTGTTTCATACTCCTGCTCAGCTAAACACATCGTCCCTACAGCAAGCGCCAATTGATTGACGCTCCAGGGGACTTGCTTTCGTTTCATCTGCTGTATCACAGATGGATGTGCAATCGTATAACCAAGCCTAAGTCCTGGTATTGCATAAAATTTGGTCATGGATCGGATCAGAACAATCTTCGGATTGTTTGAAATCTGATGAAACAGCGTCGGCTGTCCTGCAGGTTCCACAAAATCGAGAAACGCTTCATCGATGACAAGATAGGTGTGATATCGCTTCGCCCACTCTGCCATTTGTTCCAATTGTCCTTGTGTATACAGCATGCCGGTCGGATTGTTGGGATGACCGAGAAAGACCAGATCGGTTGTTTCAATCAATCGCCGCAATTCTTTCATATCCGGCCGGAAATGATTTTCTTCCCGGCCCAGACAACTGCTGACGGGAATTTGATACGCATTTGCCAACTGTTCATATTCGGAAAAACAGGGATACACCACTCCGACTCGCGCAGGAGCCAATCCCTGCAGTGCCAGCGCCATACACTCCGCCGCACCGTTTCCTGCCAGCAGCTGCGCCTGGTCGATTTGTAAGCGTTCCGCGAGTACCCTGCGAAACATTCGCTGGCCGGAATCCGGATAATGGACAATGGTACGAAAGAGATCCGGCAGCTTTTCCATAATCCTTGCAGGCGGGCCGAGCGGATTGATATTGGCGCTGAAATCCAGCATTTGCGACGAAGGAATCCCGAAAACCTCCGCAGCTGTCGTAATATCGCCCCCATGGCCAAATGTTTCAAGGATGCCCATTACAATTCGATCCCCTTTACAGCCGGTATTCCTGCTTCGTAGTAATGCTTGACTGCTTTCATCTCCGTCACCAGATCCGCAAGCTCGATGATTTCTTCGCAGGCATGCCGTCCCGTTATCACAAGATGCATATGCTGTGGACGATTTTTTATACAATCGATCACATCATCAAGCGGAAGCACATCTGCAATAGGAAACGACTGGATGGCAAGGGCGTTGTTCAATTCATCGAGAATGACCAAATCGTATGCCCCGCTCAAAACTTTTGTCTTGGCAAACTCCCAGGCCTCCCGCAACGCTGCCCGATGTTCTTCGGGAGTTTTCGTCCAGGTAAACCCGACTCCTGTTTGATAGATTTCAATGCCCAATTGATGGAATATCGTTCGTTCACCATATGTGCGTTTGGGGGATTTGATAAATTGAATCATCAGCGGCTTCAGTCCTCTTCCGAATGCACGCACCGCCAATCCAAGAGCAGACGTGGTTTTTCCTTTCCCATCTCCTGTGTAAACGA
Organism: Fodinisporobacter ferrooxydans; assembly: GCF_022818495.1. Classification (GTDB taxonomy): domain Bacteria; phylum Bacillota; class Bacilli; order Tumebacillales; family MYW30-H2; genus Fodinisporobacter; species Fodinisporobacter ferrooxydans. The sequence goes on from NZ_CP089291.1 coordinate 3,828,962, forward strand.
GAACGAGTCCTCTTCGATCCTGTTTTTGCTGCATACAAGCAAACCCACCTTTCCAGATCAGACGGAATTTCCTGAACGGGGATGTTCAAAAAGTTTTAAACACGCACTATACGAGTGTTTCTTCCCGTTTATGAAATGCGTCCATTTGTTCATAAATGAATTCCATTTGTACATGTTTCCGTACGTGATCCGCCAGAATATCAAAACTTTGCTCCCGCAATTGTAAAAATGAAGGGCGTTGTTCCATGATGGGCAGTCCTTTTTTCAGCCGAATCCTGTTCAAGACGGTTTTGCGAAATTCATCGTTGTGAAAAATTCCGTGAAAATAGGTTCCGAGCACGTTTGTCTCGGGCACGTACGTCCCTTCCATGTGGTCATTCATTTGAATCAAATCCGGTACGAGTTCTAATTTTTCAGATATTCCCATATGGATTTCATAGCCTTTGACAGGAATGGGCGTACCGAAGGTGATCACTTGTCCTGTCGACAATCGGGTAATTTTCTTTGTTTCCAGTTGCGTTTTCATGGGAATCCACCCGAACCCTTGCATACGCGCATGGGGCGACTCCACATGATCGGGATCATGAATTTCTTTTCCTAACATTTGATAGCCGCCGCAGATCCCCACAAACATGGAACGCCGCTTTTGGTAGAGACTGCCCAATCGTTCCTCCAATCCGAGAGTGCGAAGATACAACAAATCTTCCATTGTATTTTTGCTTCCCGGAAAAATCACGAGATCCGGTTCGCCCAATTCATTTGCGTGAGTGACGTGGCGTACTTGACAATCCGGCTCGACACGGAATGGATCCACATCCGTAAAATTAGATATTTTCGGGTATTGAATCACCGCTATATCAATTTCCTTTGACTCGCTTGTCGTACATTTCAATTGCGGAAGAATCAAAGAATCTTCTGCGTCGATATGAAGTTCCGATAAAAAAGGGATCACGCCAAGCACCGGCTTTCCCGTGTATCGTTCAAACCAAGCAAGTCCCGGCTTTAGCAGTGCCAAATCGCCGCGAAACTTGTTGATGATGACTCCGATCACGCGCTTGCGATCTTCCTCGTCAAGTAGTTGCAACGTGCCGACAAGGCTTGCAAATACGCCGCCGCGTTCGATGTCGGCGACTAGAATCACGGGAGAATGTGTCAGTTTTGCCACCCGCATATTGACCAACTCCCGATCATTCAAGTTAATTTCTGCCGGACTGCCTGCGCCTTCAATTACGATCCGCTCATAGATTTGCGATAACGTATGATAGGATTGTTTGATCACTTGCAATCCTTGCGCGAAAAAGTCGGATCGATATGCCATCGCCTTCATATTGGCGAATGGTTCTCCATTGACGACAATCTGCGACTCCAGATCCCTTGTTGGCTTGATCAAAATCGGATTCATCTCGGTCGTGGCATCAATCCCCGCCGCCTCCGCCTGTACGCCTTGCGCCCTGCCGATTTCTTTCCCATCGACTGTGACATACGAATTCAAAGCCATATTTTGGGATTTGAAAGGTGCCGTCAGAAACCCATCCTGTTTAAAAATTCTGCAAAACGCCGTGGCAATCACACTTTTCCCCGCATCGGAACTCGTGCCTTGAATCATAATGGGAATCGCTTTTCCCATGCGTTTTCCTCTCCTTAAAACCCCGTAGAAAATAAAAAAGCATCTCCAACCACGAAGGCTGGAAATGCTAAATGCTAGAGTTTGATTGTTGCCGGAATGACTTTGCCAAAATCATATGCGACTGGTCGCAAACTTCTGCATATGATTGGGGACAGCCGTATCGGCAACTGTACTACACTAACATTCACCTAAATCCACGTAGGTTGACAATGTGCAAAAATAGGCAGGTCTCCTGACTCAGGCTATCCCCCTCTGTCGTCTTCCCAAAACAAGGTTTCAGTGACGTTGTGACAGAAGGGTCGTCAAATTTTTTGACAACCTTTACAGTGGCGGGTCCGTGCCGGATTTTCACCGGACTTCCCTATTAAGCCGTGCATGTTTGTGCATGCACAACACCTATTTCCAAAAAGAAAATGTGTAAAACATTCTTCTCAATATGAAATTGTTACGCAACTTGCAACTCAATTGATTTATTATACTCGAAATCCTATTAATAAATTACTGGAAAAGATACAATTTGTCTAGAAATATTTTAAAAAAAGGTTCTTTGGGTTGATCCGCCGTTTGCAAAGAATTAACCTCTGGCTAAAGTTGGCGGAATTTCTTCAGGATCAACGATTACTTCTATAACTGTTGCGGATTGTTGAAGCAAGGCAAGACGCAGTGCATCCTCAAGTTCATTCGAAGTTCTACAGCAAAAGGCTTTGGCCCCCATTGATTCCGCATATCCTTTCACGTTTAGAGGAGTACGATAAATCGTTCCATCAAAACGGATACAACAGTGCTCATCAAATGTACCTCCCTTTTTCGTAAAAAAACCTCAGCTTACTTAGAGTTCTGAATGGGCAATACAATCGTAAACGCAGTTCCGGCCCCCTTTTCCGAACAAACGGTAATGGTTCCTTGATGATTTTCTATAATGCGATAAGAAACCGATAAACCCAGCCCCAGGCCATCTTCTTTCGTCGTAAAGAAAGGATTTAGAATTTGTCTGAGCTCTTCCTCAGTCATTCCAATTCCATTATCTCGAATTTGGATGATAGCTTTTTGATTTGTCATATCGTTTTCTAATGACACGCTGACAGTACCTTCATGATCGCCTACCGCTTCAATCGCATTTTGAATTAAATTGATCATGACTTGCTTAATTTGTATTGGATCGATACATAAGGTAAGCGGCATATCATAAAATTGTGTACGAATCGTAGTATTTTTCAAAATCGCTTGGCTTTCCATTAACTGTACGACTTCCATGAGAAGATCTTGCAAGATGCAAAGTTTTTGATCGGGTACACTAGGCTTTGCCATAAGCACAAAGTCAGATACTAACTTTTTAACACGTTGAAGTTCATGATAAATGATATGAATATACGGAATCTCCCGCTCATCTCTTTTCGACTGTCCTACCAATAATTGAATGAATCCCATAATAGAGGTAAGAGGATTGCGTATTTCATGCGCCAATCCAGCAGCCATTTTTCCTATGGCGGAATACTTTTCCGATGCAATCACTTGTTTCTCCAGCTCATAACGATCCGTTATATCTCGAAATTGGGCATAGGCACCAACCAACTCGCTGGTATCATCGTAAATGGGTAGAGCATCGAATAAAAAAATAAACTTTTGCGAATTTAAATTCGTGAATGTTAATTCAACATCCTCAAACCGTGTGCGATGATTCAGGGATTCATAAATATAATGCCCCATTGGTTCAAACGAAAAAATGGATTGGCCAATCATATCTTTTTTTCCACAGCATGTAATTTGTTCGGCGAAGTGGTTAAATTCTGTAACATATCCAAATTTATCGGTAACTATGATTCCGTTGCGGATCGTGTTCAGCATTACATGGTTTAGCAGGTTCTGCGTACGGTTTTTTCTGCGAAGTAAGATTTCTCTTTTAATAGATTCTACCATATTTGATAATAATGGTAATTGGTATGGGCTATGGAATTCAACAGACGTCATGATAGATATGGTTCCAGCCAAAAAATTGATCTCCGGGAAATAAAACGGAACACTATAGCAGGATGAAGAATGCAGAAAATGATGATAATGATCTTCTCCGATAAGTTCAATTGGTTTTTTCTCCCGTAGAGCAAGGAAAATAGCGTTTGTTCCCATTTCTTGTTCATATAATGGAACGCCGTACGTGATTCCCGTTTGAATCATCATAGTCTTCATCGTTTCATCGCCGTACATTTCAAGAATTATACCTTCGTCGTCTGTAAAAAGCAGCAACAGAGGCGTCCCTTTTAAAAGAGATACTATTTTCTCGGCAAAAAATCGTGCTACAGAAAGGATCTCTCCATATTTCACCTGTTTTATGCGTAATTCAATATGTGATAAAATTTTTTTGGGAACAGGATATTTCATAGGATCCAAGCCTAATTTTCTACATCTATCTTTTGAATCCGCAATATAAACCGGTACATTTTGCATAAAATAATTATCTCCTTATAAGCAAACCTGTTTTCTATAAAAACCCAACAAATAGCAAGTTGTATATTTCTGTAATTTAGAATATCACATAATCAAATCAATTTGGAAAGTAAAATTCGCATTTTTTTCCATACGCGATGATAGACATTCCTTGTAATCTTCAAGTCAGAAAGGTAAACGTAGTGATCTGCAAGAAATAAGCATACAACTTTACACATTTGTGTTTTAATGGAAATAGGAAAAACCAAACATATTAAAATTTACAACTTTAAACGTAGTATGTCAAGCTCATTAATAGAGTAAAGTATCTTTATATGGCAACTTAGAATATGACATCATAGAGGTGATAGGATTTGGCAATTGTTTTTACTCTTCGTGAAATACTTACCGAAAGGGGAATTTCCGAACGTCAATTTGCACATCGAACAGGAATACGTGAAGGGACGTTATATAATATTTTGAACAACAAAATCAGCCGATTGCCTGTCGATGTGATTGATACGATATGCACAGAGTTACATATCGAACCGAACGATTGGATGAAGGTGATACGCAAATAGCGGAATTGCAAAGACATTGTAGGCCAAAACAACAGGAAGGGAGCCTGGCAGACTCCCCCCTTGTGACATCCTTGCCCCATCATTTATCCCACAGTACTCAGAGACTGCCAAGTTGTTTGAACTGTTACATGGTGGACTCTGCCATCATCGACAAGCTGCAAATACGACTGATTGACTGCTTGCTGGCCGTCAACCACCCATGTTGATGGATCTTTGCCGCCCTGCTCACAGTTGACCTCGATGCAATAGGTTGTGGCACCATAGTTGTACTCGAGGGTGAACGAATCCCATTCCATTGGCACACACGGACGGATATACAGTCGATCTCCCCGGCGGAACACACCTAGGACATACTCAAGCCCTGCTTGGTACATCCAACCCGCCGCTCCTGTATACCAAGACCAGCCGGCCCTGCCTTGATGCGGATCCGCCGTATATACGTCCGCTGACATCACATATGGTTCGTTTGCGTACATCCGGACATCCCGTACTGTTCGCGTATGTGATATTGGGTTGAGCATGGAAAACAGATCAAACGCCTGATCGCGACGATCCAGCATCGCCCAAGCGACAATGCTCCAAATCACGCCGTGTGTGTATTGGCCGCCGTTCTCGCGAATGCCTGGCGGGTAGCCTTGTATATACCCCGGACTCGGCTGCGTTTCATCAAACGCCTTTGTCAATAGCCGCGCAAGACCCAGCTCCCGGTCGACCAGTTCACGATCAAAGGAACGCATCCCGCGCATTTGCCGATCTTTCGATGTCCCCTGTGATATCACCGCCCATGACTGGGCAATGGCGTCAATTCGGCACTCTTTGTTTTCGATTGACCCAAGCCACTTCCCCGCGTCGGTAAACGCGCGGCGGAACCATGCCCCATCCCAGGCGTGTTCATTCAGGTGCTGCTCCAATTCGTGCGCCGTCTGCGCAAACTGCTCAACGAGCTTCGGCGGTACACCAACATTCTCCATTTGCGCAAATCGTTTCAGGATATCGAGCAAGAACCAACCCAGCCAGACACTCTCGCCGCGCCCCTTTGCACCAATGCGGCTCATGCCGTCATTCCAGTCGCCGATGCCCATGAGCGGAATGCCGTGTTCGCCGAAGCGCATGGCATGGCGAATGGCTCGCAGGCAATGCTCCAACAGCGAACCTCGCTCATCGGATACCACAGTGTCTTCATACCGCTCCAATTCCCCCTCTTGCAGTGCATCGCTATGCAGGAACGGCACGTTCTCATGTAAAATCCCGATATCGCCCGTGTGTTCCAGATAACGGGATACAGCATAGGGAAGCCACAATAAATCATCGGAAAACCGTGTCCGGATTCCTTTCTTCGTTTCCTCATGCCACCAGTGTTGGACATCCCCTTCCTGATACTGATGCGCCGCATTTAGCAAGATTTGCTGCCGGGTGATGGAAGAGTCTGCGTGCAGGAATGCAAGGGAATCCTGCAGTTGGTCGCGAAATCCGAAGGCGCCGCCCGCTTGGTAAAACGCCGTTCGCGCCCACAACCGGCAAGTGAGCGCTTGATACAACAACCAACCGTTGAGCAGCAAGTCCATGGCCCGATCTGGTGTTTTCACTTTCACTTGCCCCGTGATGCGTTGCCAGAAACGCGTCACGCCGGCAAGTGTATCCGCGTAGGCTGATGCTCGGCTGTACTTGTGAACAAGCGCCTGCACTTTCTCTTTTGCGGCTGCGCAGCCAAACAAGATGATGACCTCCGTTTCACCTTTCGCCGGCAATTCGACAACGGTTTGTACTGCACCGCACGTATTGGAAAATGTACCCGTTCGCCCGGACAGTTTTCCGTCATAAAGTGCTGCCGGACATTCCGGTGTTCCGCCGCGGCCAATAAATTCCGTCCGGTCTCCCGTCCAGGAATACGCGGCGGAGTCCAACACGTCTGCATGATTCGGACGTGTCATGTGCAGAAAGCCGACTGCATCCCGAAACGCCTCTTGGTACGTGTTCCGGGCAAGCAACGAACAAATCTCCGGATCCCATTCGGTTACGACAAAAGGGGCCTGCGCTTCCCGCATGACGCCAATCACCCACTCCGCGTAATACGTAACAGAAATTCGCTTCGTATCTTCACTCATATTGCGCACGTGCAGCCGGATGATTTTCAGCGGGTCGTTTAACGGAACCGTCGTCTCCATCGTATGTAGAATCTCGCCATCCATTTGCTCGATCCGGCTGAATCCCCACCCATGCACAACTTGATACGTCCGATCTCCACCCGCCGGCTTGGGGGCGGCCGACCATATTTTGTTCGTGTCAATATCGCACAAGTACAGACACTCTCCCGGCGGATCGAGTACCGGATCGTTGTTCCAAGGCGTCAGTTTGCACTCGCGGGAGTTGCGCCACCAACTGTAGCCTGTACCCAGTTCCGTCAAAATGCAGCCAAACTGCGGATTGGCCAATACGTTGCTCAACGGCCTCGACAGATATGCGCCATTTTGTACATGAATCTGGTACGCTTGACCGTCTTCGATAAAACTGCCCCAGCCATTGAAAAATTCTCCTTGTGCTGATATATGCGGCACATGTTGACGTTGCATATCCCGCTGCATTTGCAGACCAGGCAATGGACGCGGTTCGCCTTCGTCGATTTGCAATTGCGCGCGCAAGCTTGGTCCGCCCGCCCGCAACCAGACTCGCGATACTGCAACGAGGAGAGTCCGTTCATCCAACGACAATTGGGACTCCTTCACCCCTGCGATCCGCTTCATCTCTCCAATGCCGCGAGCTGCGAGATTCTCGCGCAAGCGGTGCATAAGCTCGTCCTGATAGCCGCTTTTGGTCTCGTCAAGTACGACGAGATCCAGCGCTAATCCAAGCGCACACAAATACTGGTGCTGACGGGCCAACAGCGTGACAAACGGCAGATCCGCCAAGTTGCTGATGCAAACCGTGACAACCGGTGCATCACCGCTGATTCCCCGCGACCATAAGACAGACTGGCCTAAAGCGTTGTGCGCAATCGCATCCTTGCGCACCCGCGACAGAGGCGGAGTAAAGAGCAGACGCCCAGCCAGGAGCTGTGCAGCAGAGGCTTGCGCCGGCGACAGATGGAGATGGCGCAGGTCGATTTGCGTGCGCACCCAAGCCAAATGGAACGTGCGATCGGCTTGCGCCGGCTCGCATAGTCGATAAATGATCTCGATCGCCTGTTCCCGACTGTCCGCAACGCCTGTCACAATATAAACGGCAGCCGACTCCTGTGGTGCAAGGTGGATCCGTCGGCGCATGACAAACGCCGGATCCGCAACAGAACCGGCGGATCCCCGCAGCCGCATGTTCAACGCCTGCGGTGCCTGCAGCGAATAGCCGCGTCCAATGAATGCCGCCCGATCTGTCTCATACTCGTAATCCCCTGTATCGTGACCATCGACGTAGACGGTGTGAACCGCCCAAACCTCCTGCTCGTCCTCTTCCCGTGGTCTGCGCTTTGCCAACAAGCACCGGGCCGCTGCGTCGTGGCTCGTTTGAATAAACAACTTGCTGAAAGCCGGATGGGCGCGATCGTCTGATTGGCTCGCCAACGCCAACTCCAGGAACGAAGTCACTTCCAGCGTCCGCTCCTCACCGCTGTTGTTGACAAATTGAATTCGCCGCACCTCGGCATCGACATCCGGGGATACGGCCAAATCCAATTTGGACGACATTCCTTTGTAATTCCTCTCGCATGTCGTTTTATCAAGATGAAACCTAACGCTGGAGTTATCTGCCGTCTGGCATGGGAAGCGCGTAATGCTCCACGTTTCCTCTGTAGCAACCTCGTGGACATATACAATGACACCAGATGTGCCGACGACCGGATCTTCCTGCCATCTCGTCACGGCAAGCCCGTTCCATGTAAGAAAGCCATTTCCGTCATTCGTGGCAACACTGGTCAGGCGGCCATTTGACAGCACGTTCACTTCCGGCAGAGCCGTCTGCTCGCGAAATGTCCGCTCGGCATCGTCAGCCTGCACTTTGAATTCCGGCAACTTCCCGTGGAGTCCCGGCAGCTCTTCAATCAGCGCCGCCTTCGCCGGCACCCGCTCTTGCAGGAGCAAATTCGTTGCCCGCACGCGCGGATCGGCATGGAAGCGCGCAATCATGATTTCATCTGCCAACAAGTTGACGATAGAAAGCATACTCATGCCTTGATGGTGCGCCATGAAGCTCTGAACGACCTCGTGACGGCTGCCGGCCGGCAGCCGCTGAACCGTGAAATCAACCGCTTCGTAAAAGCCGTACTTCCCCTTTGCGCCGAAATCTTCAAACTTGCGAAGGGCTGCCATGCCTGCATCCCCTGCAAACGGCAAGGCCATGATGGCAGCATACGGCGCCACCACCAGATTCCGTTCCAGGCCGCGCTCCAATCCAAGTCCTGGAACACCGAACGCCCGATATTGGTAGTTCAATTGATAGTCAAAGGCATAATAGCCGCTTTCGGAAATGCCAAAGGGCACGCGCTGTCGATCCGCATACTCCCGCTGGCGGTCTACAACTCCCCGATATGTAGAGTCCCACACGGTATTCCGGTATGTCCGCATGATGAGACTCGGCATCAAATATTCAAACATTGTGCCTGACCAGGACAAAAGCGTTTTGCAGCCCCCTGCCAACGTCATGGTGCGAGCCAATGTAAACCAATGGGAAACCGGAATTTGCCCTAAGGAAATGGCGACAAAGCTCGCTTGCCGTGCTTCGGAGGCCAACAAATCGTACAGGATCGTCTCTCTGCGATTTGTGTCAACATGGCAACCCAGACAGAACAAACGTTCGTCCACATTGAATAACGGCTGGAAATTGGTTTGTTCGATGAAACGGTCGATTTCTTCCATCAGCCCTTCCATGCGGGATTGCAGCGCCGATTCCCGCATGCTCCAGTGACGAAGCCCTTGTCGTACAACCATCAGATACGCAACCAGGTTTCCGGAGTCGACGGTAGATACATAACGGGGCGCAAGGGGCTTTGCTGAAATGGTGTCATACCAATTCAACAGATGGCCATTCCATTTTTCCATTCCCTGGAGTGTTTGCATCGTCAACTCCAAACGCTCCACCATTGTAAGGGTGTCGATAAAATCCAGATCGCGAGCGGCAATCACGGATGCCAGATACAACCCGATGTTGGTCGGTGACGTACGATGCGCAACGATCTCATGCGGATGATATTGCACATTATCAGGCGGCAGCCATGATTCGTCGGCAGTGACATATCGCTCATAAAACGACCAGATTTGCCGCGCCAACTCCCTTAGCTCCGGACGTGCAGCAGCCAGCCAAGCGCGTTCCTTTCGGGTGCTTGGCCGATTCAATTGTTGAATGAATGGACGCGCCAAAAGCCAAATCGAAAGCGCGGCAACTGCAAATGCGTGATTCCAAAGCCCGCCGGAAAGCCAAGTCAGCACGGCAAAAAGAACAATCACAGCATAGCCGGCCGACTCGTACACAAACACGCGCCTGTTTGCAGAACCGCGATCCATCTGTGCAGCCGGAACCCACTCCAGCAGCTTGCGGCGGCTCACGAAGACGCGGTAGAGAGTTCGCAGCATGGCGTCGAGTGCAAGCACAGCAGCAAACGGCAGTGTCACAAGCTGCACGACACTTTGCAAGAACGTGACGCCAACGGTGCGCATCGAGCCGCGCCCCACGAATCCGTGGGCAATGGCACGCAGGAACGGCAGGAAAATGGTCGACAATACAATCGTTTCCCATGCCATTTCCCGTCCAGGCAGCACACGCACCCCAAGCAGCGCCACCAGAAAAAGTGCGGGAGCGAGCAGACTGCGGCGCAAATTATCAATGATTTGCCAACGTGTCAGCCCGCACAAATCAACATGCTGCCGATCGCCATAGCGGTCTTTGCACGTGCGGCCCAGCCACTTGATGAGTTGCCAGTCGCCGCGCATCCACCGATGGGCACGGCGCTCGTATGCGTAAAACGTGCTTGGATGCTCTTCCACAACTTCGATGTCTGCCGCTAGCCCGGCGCGCAGAAATCCGCCCTCAAGCAAATCATGGCTGAGCACATGGTGATCCGGAATGCGGTTGACCAATGTTTTTCGAAACGCCTCGACGTCAAAGATACCTTTGCCGACAAAAATGGCCTGACCAAACAAATCCTGATAGGGGTTGGAGACGGCAAAGGCATACGGGTCAATGCCCGGCTCCCCCGCCCAAAGTGCTGCAAATCGGGATTTTTGTACAGATTCAAAACTTACCCCAATGCGCGGCTGCAACACGCCAAATCCTGCGCTGACACGCGTTCCGGATTCATTGAGCCGCGGCCGATTGTACGGAAAATGGATGGTGCCAGCCATGCGGCTCACGACGCCAATCGGGAGTTGCGTGTCGTGATCGACCGTAAACACGTATCGGATGTCTTGCAGGATGTCCGCTTGTCCATAAACGGTTGTAAAACTGGTATCGCCGTTGCCCGACAACAGTTCGACGAACTCGACCAATTTGCCCCGCTTGCGCTCCCATCCCATATACACGTCATCGACAGCGTTATAACGGCGGGAACGATGCAATAAAAAAAACCGACTTGATCCGTATTTTGCTTGCAATGCCTGAATTCGCGCGATTGCGTGCGCTACCAGCTTCTTATCGTCCGCTTGCGTCGCAACTGGCGCATCAGAAAAATCCGCCAAGACGGCGAAGTGAATATGCTGCTCCCGATTCGCCAGGTAATGAACCTCGAGTCGCTCTACCACATCGTCTACGTCTTCAAGATCCGACCAGATGATCGGCATAACGACCATCGTGCGGGCATCTTCAGGAAGACCGTCGGAAAAATCGTAACGCAAAAGCGCGGCGGGTCTGCAGCATTTGCCAATCCATGCATGCACAATGGCAATCGCCCATTCGCTCGCAGGCAAAGCAAGTGCAATAAATGTCGCCACCCAAGATAGCGGTCGAACCCTGATTCCGAAAGCTGTCCATGCACCGGCAAGCAACAGCAATCCGATAAACAACAGCGTTACACTTGCCATATACACAGATAACGGCCGGCGGCGGATGGCAATCTGCGGCAGCCGGCGCGGGCGTGTTACCTCGCAAAGCGCTTTGCGCATGGCTGCAATGCCGTGGGGATCAAGCAAGTAATGTGCGAGACACATCTCCCGCGCCGGCACATCCGGTGAACATGCTTCCACATGACATTGCTGTGCGAGCCGAACGGCCGTTTGCGCAACCAAAGTTTCCGGCACGTTTAGTTGCCGCGCAATTTCCGCAACACGTCTACGCAGTAAATCCCGGCTTGCAAAGTCCATGCGCTCATATTCGCTGTTTGTATCTGACAGCAAAATTTGTTCCACGCAAGATATCTTTGTAAATGTCAAGCGCCATGGCTGTCGCTCCAAAATGTGCATACTTTGCACGAGGTTGCCGCAAGTCACCTGCAGTTCCGACTGCAGGTGATGTTCAAAGGAGACCATCTGCTCGAGGCTCGCTTCGCTGTTCTCCACATGTGCGGCAAGCCAATCCTGAACCATGCGGATATCCGGCTCCCACTCGCTCAGGTGCCGCACGAGGTGCACAACTTCAGCAGCGCTGAATGTTCGCCTGCGGGTTTCCCGTTCCAAACATGCGCGAATTTCGGCATCCGACATATTTTTTTCGCCCAGACGTTCGAGCAATGACGCAACAGAGTTGCATACGTCATGTCTGTATTGCACATCGCGCATGGCTTGTGCAAGACGGCGAATGATGACGACGCGCATGGCAGTCGGCAATGCCCAACATTCCGCAATTTTGAGGACAGACACTTCCTGGTATGAGCGCACATAGGCCGCAAACGAGTGTACGTCATAATGCCCGTCCACATGCGTCAGGTAATCGTCACAAATCCCGTAGATGCGCGGCATCCCGGTATCTTGCAACTTCGGAAGCTTGCGTAAAGTTGCCCGCGGCAATCTTCGAATGACACCTTGCGCTTGTGTCTCCAAGAAGGCAATGTGGTCCAGCAGCCAGTCTTCGGCAGGCTGCATGCATTCTGCTCTGCTGTTCGTCAATTGCTCGGCAAACGTTCGCAGGCTGGCCATATCCGCTCGAAATGCCGGCCAGAAGCTTGCATTCAGGCGATTGGTTGCACGTAATTCATTTGACAATGCAAACTCGCGTGCCCTCGCTAGTAGTTGATCGTTGTTGAGAATCATAAGTGCCTCCTGAGTTTGGTCAATACGATTGGTGGCTATGAAATACGGACATGATGAACCATAAAACAGTAATACATGAAAATATTCCCGCAAATACAACATTTTATCCGATTGTCAATTACCGAATACTCCCGCTTCTACAAGCGGGAGGACATGTAACGCAAGCTCCTGGATCAGTCCCGCTACGGGATGATCCTGCGAAAGTGTCAGCAACACCAGAGTGATCGATTGAATGTTCACATTTTATTCAATTTCGAAAATCAATATTTTTTTGTATAATTTAAGTACGTGTTCAAAAAGTGGTTAAGTACGGCACGAGGAGGATTCATATGCAAGAAGAGTCAGTTTCCAAAAGCAATCGCATACTGATCGCTTTTATCCAGTTGGTATTCGCGTATGAGTGGCTGATTTCCGGTTTTGATAAAGTGATCAGCGGAACGTTTGTAGCAGACTTCAAGTCCCAATGTTTGCAAGCCATTCCCGATATGAAGTATCAGTTTTACGGGCGTTTTATGCAATCTTGGTGCATTCCTCACTGTACGATTATCGCCGGATTTGTGGAAATAATGGAAGTCATGCTCGGAGCGGCATTTCTTATTTTGGCCGTTTTCACATTCCGCGGAGTTCTGAATCACAAGATTTCCATGCTTGGCATGTTGACAGCATTGATTGCCGCCATTTTCAATACAAATTTCTTCCTGTATCAAAGCGGTTCCCTTTTTCTGCAAGCATCCGATCCCTTCGACGAGGGCGTTTCCATTGATTTCATCATGCTGCTCGTGCAACTGGGCATAGCCTTCTATTACTTCACATATCGGTTTGGAAAACAGCAAATGAATCAAAGGGAAAAAACTTTTGGGAATTTTGCCTGAACAACGCTATTTCTGTACAACATAATTTTGATTCAAAAAAACGTGAGATGCCCGGTTCCAGGTCATTCCACGTTTTTTCATTCGGCCTGATCCAGCGTTAGCGTACTTCCTGTGCACATGAAAAACGCTGCAAGATATGGTCCTGAAAACGTGCAGGCAATTCCAGGAGAGACCCAGCTTCTGCCGAAGATTTTCCCCATTCAAGGAGCGCTTCATATTGATCATGTTCCGTGAGTCCTCCTAACCAGATTTGTTCCGTTGCTGTTAAAATACAGACCACATTTGCAAGATCGCAAGGCCCGAGACACCCGCTGATGGTAAGTTGGATCGATTTCTTCAATCCCGCCTCTTTCCAGCTTTTTTTCAACCATTCGACTGGAATGGATGGTTTCCCCTTGTCCGTTCGACCGCAACAGCAACCCGAGCATACCAATATTTGACCGAAAACGGCCCGGTTTGTTTTCAACAACATACGAGATATCACCATATTTCTTAAAAATTTGTAAAGGAATCCAAGACTGCCAATTCGTGATTTGATTTCAAATCCCTGCCTGGGAAGACAAATTTCCCATGGAATATGGCCAAGTAAGTGACTCATATCTTTAGTTGTAACAAGGAAATGAGAGAGAACCACCCTGTACAGCTCCTGCAAGGAGGAAAAAACAAATGGAATATCTATCGCTTTTTCTATTCGTTTGTCTACTTGGAGTTCGAAATGGATTAGCGGCAGATCATCTCGCCTTTATTGACGGCCAAACGCGATATAATTGCCGGATTGGAAGTCCTATTGCCCGCTGGGTGGGCACTTTATTTTCACTGGGGCATGGAATCGTATTGGCAAGCATGGCAGTTTTCACTGCTCTTTTCATGCAAAATTTTACGTTTCCAAGTTATTTTGACAGCATTGCGACTTGGGTGTCAATTCTTTCGCTTTTTGCCATCGGAACATTAAATATGTATCCGCTCATTCGTGCAAAGGCCACACATGAAACATTTCAGCTTCGCGGGATGAAAGGAAAGTTCCTCCCTCGCATTGTGCGGGAAACGAGCAATCCGCTTCTGATCATACTCATTGGTGCATTATTTGCACTAGCCTCCGATACGGTAAGCCAAACATCCATTTGGATCATTCCCGCCGCTCATGCAGGAACATGGACATGTGCGCTGCTTTCCCTTGTTTTTATTCTCGCTTCGATGATGATTAGTACGATTGATTCATGGATTACATACCGGGTAATCACCGGTTCTCATAAACTTGGCCAAACGATCTCGATCGTCATCGGATGGGTGATTGTCATATTGGCGTATGGCCTTTCAATCTATCAGCTCGTTCTATTGCTGAATCCGGAGATACAATTGGACTTTAACGACATCGGTGCTGTTATCTTCCTTTTCATGCTCTGCTTCCTTGGATTTGTCGTCCTTCGCAGTCGCCAAAATACAGATGCTTAAAATGCGTGTTCAAAAAGTGGTAAAAGCATCGTTCCTGCTGTTGGCATTCAGAAACGATGCTTGCCCTAACTGATGTTTTTAACTTGCGGTGCAAGGCAGGTGAGACATGTTTGCAACAGCGGCAACGCTTTTTCAATGATTGTAGAAGTCATTTCTAGACTTCTTGATCCAGTCAAGCTGTTTCGTGACGATTCTAAAAAGCTCATGGTCGTCAGGAATTCCTGTATAACGCGTGATCGTTTTTGTCAAACCGTTTTCTTTTATACTCTCTTGGATTTCCATCGCTTCAGGATCGTTTGGATGATCAAATACGAATGCAGCTGCAATTCCAGATCCCAGATGTGTTGGGACAATGCCGTGATTCAATGCCTGCATGGCCGGGCTAACCAGCCGATCGTTCGGAGAAAGCTTTCGTATCGGTGAACGACCCACCCGTGTAACGTCATCCGACAAAAATGGATTCAGGAACCGTTTCAGTATTTTTGCACTATATTCTTCGTGCTGTTGTGGATCAAATCCGTATTTCCTGACTAACAGATTACCTGTCTCTTGTAAGGCGCCTTTTGTTATCCGGTAAATGGATTCATTTGTTATTGCCTGTTCGATGGTTTGAAAACCATATTGATAGCCTACATATGCTGTTACAGCATGTCCGGTATTCACCGTAAATAATTTCCTTTCAATAAACGGAGTGAGATCATTTACATATGTGGCTCCTTCAATTGCCGGGATACTTCCAATTATTTTCGACTGATCGATCACCCACTCAAAAAAGGGTTCGACCATGACCAGCAAGGGATCCTCGTTCTTCTGCAATGGTACGATACGATCCACAGCAGCATCAGGAAAACCTATCATGCTTTCCACCTGTTTTTTGACGGATTCATCCAGCAAATCATAAACGTACGCCTTTAACTGTGTACTGCCGCCAATCGTATTTTCACATGCAATAATATTGAGTGGTTGCTTTTGGGATTTTACTCGCTGTTGAATTCCTTTTGCAATGGCCGGTGCGATAAATTTGAGGATATTCGGACCTACCGCTGTGGTTACAATATCTGCATGCGCAATTTCCCGGGCTACTTCATCTAAATCTTGACCATCGATGGCCCGAACGCCACGAATTTGAAATGTCTCTTTTCCTTCATCTGCAAATAGAACCGTGTATTCGTTTCTGCTGTTAATTTCCGAAACCAAATCTTTATTCACATCAACAAAACATACGTCATATCCTGCTTTGTTGAGCAACATTCCTATAAAACCTCTGCCAATATTGCCTGCACCAAAATGTACTGCAATCATATTTACATCCCCTTGCTAAATATTTCAAGGATTTCTTCTTTTGACGTTGTCTGTACAATTTTCTTGACATTTTCTTCTTCGGAAATGACAATGGCTATATTGGAAAGAATGTCCAAATGTTCGTCGCCAACGGCTGCAATTCCGATCACCAGATACGCCATGTTGCCATCTCCAAAGTCAACGCCGTTCGGTATTTGTACAAAGGAAAGTCCTGTTGACTGTATCCATTTCTTGGAATCCTCTGTGCCATGAGGGATCGCGACACCATTCCCGATAAAAGTAGTAAGAGCCTCTTCCCGTTCCAACATTTTTTGTATATATTCACTCGTAACATGATTTGCCTCAACCAGTAATTTACCAGCCAATTCAATCGCTTCTGTTTTGCTTTCTACCCTGGCATTTAAAACGACTTTTTCCTTATCAAGAATATTTATACTCATTGCAATCACTCCGTTTTCATTGTTTTTAAATAAAATTCGTATAATTTTTTTGCAAAATACGTTCGTATGCTTGCCTCATTTCCTCGCTCCACAATTACGGCTGTTTCATCTGCGATGAGCAAGGAACTAATTTCGCTTAACGTTTCAAGATTTTCTTTTTGCATTTCTTTCGGCCCTAATAACAGCAGGATGTTTTTAATCGAAATTTCCGTATTTTCCATCGACTGTACATGGATGGAATGCTTTAGTGAAAAAATATTGAATGATGATTTTGTCACATGTTCGCTTCTGCCATGAAACAATGCGAATGTAGTATGCGGGATTCCTAACCCGCCCAACTGTTCACGTGCAAGAAGTTGGTTTACAACTGTATCCTTGTTCTTTATCACATTGCGATCCGATAAAATTTCACATGCTTGATTTAGTGTTTCCCGAATGTTTTTTGATTCATTATTTAGCTCGTAAACATGGAATCCTTCAATCAAATGAACAATCTGCCCTAATTGGATTTGCAACGATTTTAATTTCGCGATAGGAGATTCCGTATTTACTGAAACCGATTTTTGATTGCGAATGGTATTGCGGATCCGAATCCTTCGAATAAAATCTTTGATTTTTTTTATTTCCTCTTCCGACAATAATGGGCTGACTAAAATATATTCTTCTTGTTGACCCGGCAACGCAATCGTCGAAATAATAACATCATATTGACTTTTATCAATGTTCCCGATTTCAAATAACGAAATATTTTTCAAAACCTCAATTTCTGGAATTTCCTTTTCGATTCGGCTTGCGAGCATTTTAGAAGTACCAATTCCGCTAGAACAAACGATATATGCGCGAATTCTTTTTATTTTTCCATATTCTTTTTCCAAAGAAGCGCCGAAATGCATCACCAAGTAGCCAATTTCTTCATCAGGCACATGTAAATGCGGAAAAACCACTGTCACTGCTTCTTCAATGATTTCAAAAAGAAATGCATAATCTTTTTTAATTTGCTGAAGAACCGGATTGCGGATTTTCATATTCTGCTTGATTCGGTGAATGGCCGGTTCCATATGCGTCAATAAGCCTTGGAACAAAGACCGTTCATCTGTAAAATTGATTCCTAATTTTTCTTCGCATACCTTTATAAGTTGCTGTACGTTTCTCGAAAGCATCATATTTTCCGCTGGAAACAATTCTCCGGTAGAGTTCCTTAACTTAGCTCCCAATAGATGCATAGTAATATAGCCGACTTCACCAACCGGAAACGTTAATTTGAAAAAATGTTTCAGTCGTTCGATTATTTTTTGGGCGATATGATACTCATGCGTATTGCTTAGTTCCTTTAAATAATTCACATCAAAATCGATTTTTTCGCCTTTCACAATCCGTTCAATAACCAATGAAAGATGAATCACCAACCCGATATACGCACTATCCGCCAACGGATAGGGAAGTTCTTTTTCAACATCCCTTAAAGCAGTTTCCACTTTGATGAGTTTTTCTTTTTCGATCAACCCTAATAAACGTTCCGATGAAGTGTTTATATTTTTAAACGTTTTGTTTTGAATCGTATCCTTAATCGCACCGAGCAACTCTGTTTCATCTAAATTATCTGAAATAAAGCTGCTCATGGCTTTACGCTTTGCAGCTTCTGATCCTTCTATTTCAATCCCATACCCGCGTTTTCGAATAACGGATAAACCGAATTGCCGAAGCCATTCTTCCAAATCATCAAGATCATGGCTTATCGTAGCAGATGTCACTTTCAGATCATATGCCAATGAAATCAGTTTGACCGGTTCTACGGCTTCCAGGAGAGTGCAAAGAATGAGAGCTTTTCTTTCACTAACCGTATATTCTGTTGTTGTAATGTCCAAAAGTTCCGATTGCAATTCCTGCATTTGTTCTGGAGTGCCTAGCACTTGTACGCCAACTCCAGACTTTTTTATTACGATAAGCCCAAATTTCTCAAGTAATGTTTCAATTTCATTTAATTCCCGATGGACGGTTCTGGAACTCACCTCAATTTCCTCAGCCAGATCTTTTATCGTTAATCCTTCTCGTTCGCGCAATAAAATATCCAGGATCATTCGCTGTCGTGAGGAAATATTCATGGCCTGACTCCCCTTAGAAAACAAGGACTTTAACGCTAGCTTTTGCACTAGCGTTAAAGAAACCCTTTATCGTGTTTTTTATACTATTTTAACTGTTGAACAAGTTCATCGTATTTCGGACTGCTCAAAAAGTTTTCCACTGAAATATGTTCGGCATCCGGCTTTTTAGCAATGGCACGGTCTGTCAACGACTTATGCGTAACGACAACATCGGCGTCATTCGGTATTTCATTGATCGCAGTATTGATAACGGTAATATTGAGGCCTGCATCTTTAAATTTTTTCTTGAGAATCGATGCGCCCATCGCGCTAGACCCCATTCCGGCATCACATGCGAACACAACTTTATTTACGTGATGTTTTGCCTCGTGTGCTACTGTCTGTGTCATCGCTTGAACAACTTCACTTTTTTTGCCTTTCAGCTCCTGCATCTTTTCTGCCGCTTTTGTAAACTCATCTTCTTCCGTTTGTTTTACCGTTTTGAGAAGAATAGAAGCAATCAAGAAAGAAACGGCAGCGGCGACGAAGACACCTGCCAACACCGGCAACAGCCCACCTTTTGGCGCCATTGCAATCAGTGCAAAAATACTGCCCGGCGAAGGTACTGCAACCAATCCTGCATGCAACATTTGGAATGTAAATGTGCCGCTTACACCGCCTGCGATCGCAGCAAGGATTAATCTGGGATTCATAAGAACATAAGGAAAATAAATTTCATGAATTCCGCCGAGAAATTGAATAATGATCGCACCCGGTGCGGACTGTTTCGCCATTCCCTTGCCGACAAACCAGTAAGCCAACAGAATCCCCAAACCGGGACCTGGATTCGGCTCAAGCAAGAAATAAATGGATTTTCCTGCCTTGGCTGCTTGTTGCAAACCAAGAGGACTTAAGATGCCATGATTGATCGCATTATTTAAAAACAATACTTTTCCTATTTCAATAAAGATGTTTGCCAATGGAAGCAAACCAACATTCACAATGGCTTGTACACCTGCGGAAAGTGCACTGCTTAAACCGGTTACAACCGGGTCAATCGCCACATAAGCCAACAGCGCCAAAATCGCCGCAACAATTCCGGCTGAGAAATTATTGACTAACATTTCAAAGCCGGCACGGATCTTGCCTTCAAACGCTTGATCCACTTTTTTGATCACCCATCCGCCAAATGGTCCCATCAACATAGCGCCTAAGAACATTGGAATATTCGAGCCAACGATTACCCCCATTGTTGCAACTGCGCCGATCACGCCTCCGCGCGGACCATGAACCATTTTCCCTCCGGTGTACCCGATGAGCAATGGCAACAGATACGTGATAATAGGTCCGACAAGCTTTGCCAAGTGGGCGTTGGGAATCCAACCCGTCGGTATAAATAATGCTGTAATTAATCCCCAAGCAATAAACGCCCCGATATTGGGCATTACCATTCCGCTTAAAAATCTTCCGAATTTCTGAATTCGGATTCTTGCACTCGATGAAGTATCGTCATTTGCAAAAACTGTCGCTTCCACTTCATTTTTCCCCTTTCTGTCTCTTAGATGTTGACAAAATTTAATGTGTTCAAGTTCTGTATTTATAATAAGTCGCTTTTATGCCAAATTCAATGAAATGAAAACGCACTTCAGTCTTACAACATGTTGACAAAATTAAAATATAGAATCGTTTTTTGTAATCGATTCCAGTTTTAAGTACGATTGGCAGCAGAAGATTCGTTCCAAAGTCCAATCATGCATTGTTGATCAAATGTGTTGTTGACTCAAGATGGTATCTGTATTGTTTCGTTGTCTGAAGTACGCTCCCCATGTGTTGAAATAAAGCTATGCAGAACCATGCCAATGACTACAAAACATAGGCCAACAAGTCCGCCAATCGAAATCTTAGTTCCCGCTATTATGAGAAGTTCCCCAATCAACGTAAACACAACTTCTCCAGACTGAGTTGCTTCCACAGTTGCCAATTGCTGAACATTGTCTTTTGCCAAATCTGTCGCCGTAAAAAACAACACAGTGGCAATGACGCCTGAAAACACAGCTACAATGAACGCTTGAAGAGATTGGTTGGCACTTGGAAGTCCGTGTGCGACAATCTGATACAAAGATAAAATCAACCAAATGGGGAGGCTGGCAATTGTCATTCCAAGAGTTCTTTGGTATGCATCCAGCCTGCCTTCACAAAGTTCCATCATCTTACGATTTCCCAGCGGGTACGCGAATGCAGCAATGATGACCGGAACTGTCCCGAGCGACAAATCATGTATAGATACATGTGTTGACTGGGACCATTCCATGAATCCAATGCCGAATAGGATCATTAAAGACATTCCCATACCCTTAAACGGAATTCGCTTTCGAACTTTAACTATGCCATCCGCAGTTTGAAGTGTCTCGTGAAACAAAGGAACTAAAAGTGATCCGGCGATAATTGTAAATTGCCATGTTCCTGCTACCAGCCATGCAGGGCTGTAAACAGACGCAAAACATAATGGCGCATAAAATAATCCAAACCCGATAAAACTCCACCATACCCACTGCCAGGGATGTTGACACATCTCTTTCATCAGCTTTCTAAACCTTTTGCGTGCCAACACGACGACCAATAGCAATGGAAGCATGAATATATATCGCAAGGAAGCACTCCATATCCAACTGCCACCACTATCACTCATCAATTTGTTCAATACAAAAGTAACAGCAAAAAAGAACGACGCTAAAATCCCAATCCCTATTGCCTTCATGATCTGTACCTTCACCCGACATCCCTGTTTTAAAGTTTAAAGGTGCTTGACAGCATGGCACCGAAGATTCATTCTACGAAAATATTTATACCATAGCAAGCACCTAATTGCACGATTTTCCCAGTTGGTGCAACTCCGCATGGAATCCATGTTTCGCAAGGAGTTCTTGATGATTCCCTTGTTCGATTGCGCTCCCGTTTTTCATGATTACGATCAAATCTGCCTCTCTGATCGCATGCAATATTCTCCCGAATCGTGCCGTTAAAGAGCCAGACATCAAGTTCGGAGGATACAATGTGGACAGCGATTGCAAAAAAGGAAGCGCCAAAACCATCGTTGTATACATCCGATAGGTTTTTAATAGTCTAAATAACTTTAACATGCATAAATTTTCTCCGTTCCGTTTTGATTAACATTTCTTGAATAAACATAGTATTCCAGGAATCCACGAATATCATGTGCAAATCCAATTAAAAACGCTTTCAATTTATACTCCACTTATTGTGTCAGATCATGAGAGGATCGAAAAGTTATTCGACACCGCCTAAATTGGCACACAAAAATACCGCTGATGAAACCAGCGGTTTATAATCGGTGTTATTGACAATGACAAGCGCTTCTTCGGAGGTTTCGGCTTTACTTGCAACTATATTGACACAGTACCAACAAGTGGATTTACCTTTACGGCGCAGACTTTAAATCCCGGCATTTTGCAGTTAGGATCAAGTGCTTGATTGGTAATTTTATTCACGTTTTGCAAATCGCCCCAGTGCATGGGAACGAATACGGTATCCTCGCGAATGTCTTCCGTGACTTTGCTTCGTACAATGATGCTGCCTCGTCTGGATTCTACCTTTACCAACGATGCATCTTCAATTCGATATTTTTTGGCTGTTTTCGGGTGAATCTCAAGATACGATTCAACATCGCGCGCCAATAATGTATGGCTTCTTCGCGTTTGAACGCCTGTCAAATAGTGTGTCATCACTCGCCCGGTCGTTAAGTACAAAGGAAATTGATCGTTCATTTGTTCTTTCGGAACATGATTGTCTACAGCTACAATTTCTGCTTTACCATCGGGATGGGCAAATGACGTTTCAAACAGCCGACCTGCTCCGGGGTGATCCTGGGAAGGACACGGCCAATATACTCCGCCTTCTTGTTTTATGCGATCATAGGTAATTCCATAATAATCGGCAATCCCGCCGCGGCTCGCTATTCGAAGCTCATGAAATATCTCTTCGGCAGACGAAAAAGAAAAATATGTTTCTTTTCCAAGAGCAATGGCCACCTCACAAAGAATTTGCCAGTCATGCTTGACTTCGCCCGGACATTCTCTGTTTCCCGGTCGATAAGTAACTCTTCCTTCCAGATTGGTCAGAGTTCCTTCATTTTCCAGGTAAGAAGAGGCTGGCAAAATAAGGTCGGCCATTCTCGCCGTTTCAGAAACGAACATATCCGCGACAACGAGGAATTTTAATTTTTTTAATCCCTCTTCTACCAAATTGGCATTCGGACTTGAAACGACAGGATTTGAACTTATCACAAATAGTCCCGTAATTTCCTGCTGATAGACTTTTTCCAGCATTTCATAAGCTGAAACACCTTTTCCTGGCAAATCCTGCTCATCGATTCCCCACACTTTTGCCACATAAGCGCGATGTTCGGGATTCTCAATCGAACGATAGCCGGGAAGTTGATCCGCTTTATGACCGTGTTCTCTGGCACCTTGACCATTTCCTTGCCCTGTGATGGCGCCATAGCCGCTGCCTATTTTTCCTATTTTACCCGTAACCAATGAGAGATTGATAAAATTTCGCACTGCCATATACCCATCTGTTTGCTGCTCGACTCCCCTGGCCGTGAAAATCATTCCCGTTTCCGCTTTGCCGTACGCTCTGGCCGCTGTTTGAATTTGTTTTACGGATATGCCGGTGATTTCCGCGATGTGCTCCAATTCGATCGTGGATATATGCTCCTGCAGTGCTTCAAATCCTTTTGTACGATCTGCAATAAACGTTTGATCCACATACCCTTCCTCAAAAATCACTTTTAACAGTCCATTGACCAGGGCAGCATCCATTCCCGGCTTGATTTTCAAATGCAAATCGGCGATTTTTGTTGTTGCCGTTTCCCTCGGATCAATGGCAATGATAAAGCTCCTATTTTCCTTGGCTTGCGTAAAATAAGGCATCAGGGTCGGTTGGCATTCGGCAATATTGGTTCCGGCCAATATCATACATTTGCTGAAAGGGATCTCGGACAGTTGATTCGTGAGGCCGCGATCGATTCCAAACGCTTTATTTCCGGCTGTAGCTGCCGCAGACATACAATACCGGCCATTATAATCGATATGTTTGGTTTTTAATGCGACACGAGCAAATTTTCCCAGCAAATAAGCTGTTTCATTCGTTACCGTTGCCCCGCCGTAAACACCCAAAGCATCCAAACCATCTTCCTGTTGAATTCGTGTAAACATTTCTTTGATGAGTCTTATTGCTTCACTCCAAGAAATGCGGACAAACTCCCCATCAACTTTTCGCATGGGATACAATATACGGTCAGGATGCACAGCATGTTGATGCGCATTCATTCCTTTGATGCACAATCGTCCTTGTGATGCGGGATTGTCAAGGGGAATCGCCTGATACGTTTTGCGTCCTTTCTCCTGCACCTCTATGACTTGCATTTTACACTGCACACTGCAAAAAGGGCATTGTGTATCCATTACAGTATTGGATTTTTCTTCTAACGGCTTGGAATGTAAATGCTGTCGTACATTCATCATGCTCTCACCTACTCTCGCGTTAGATCTTTGCTTACGGATACGTGCCGACTCGTTCGGTTTTATCTTGAACCGATTTTTCCCGGTTTTTTTGTATGGCTGAAAGGGCGATTTCCACCTGATCCAATAATTCTGTACGCCTTTCCGACTCAAATAAGATCTCTCGGACATGTTGAATTCCAAGCCGTTCCAACCATTCTGATGTTGATTCTGAATAATAAGCAGTCTCACGGTAATATTGCAGAAAGGCTCCTGCCATTTCAAGGACTTCTTTTTCCGTACGGACCGTACACAATAATTGACCGACCCGGATCCGGCTGCCTCCATGTCCTCCCACATACAGATCCCATCCTCCCGGTACACCCATAACGCCAAAATCCTGAATCGTCGATTCCGCACCGTTGCATGGGCACGGGGAAACTTTCACGTGGATTGAATTAGGTGTTGGCAGGCTTTCAAATTTTTTCTCCAACGCGATGGCTAACTCATCTGTACCCGGCATACTGAATGAGCAGCATGGAGATGCGTCGGAGTGCTTCCCAATTCTATATTCTTCCTTTATCCCTACTGCTGGATGAATCATACTGATATAATAATTCAATGCAGGACGACAATCGGAACATCCCTCTTCCGTTTTCCAGCCCAGAGCTTTCATAGCGGCCTTTCCAGTGGTAAACGACCCTTCCTTCAACTCTTGAACAACAGCATCATGACTTAATGCGGTACAACTGCAGATGGTTTCTTTTTCCTCCTCAAAACTTAGCTCGGATTCGTGCTGAAGGGCATATTCCAAAATCGAAGACACCAACGGTCTGCATCCACCGCAAGAACCGGAAGCTTTTGTACATTGCCTGACCTGTTCAACGGTGGTCAGTTCTTCTTTGCAGATGGCTTGCATAATGGCTCCCTTGGATATCGTATTGCAGACACATACCACCTCATGATCCGGCATGGAAGCAACCATCTCTTCGCCTGCTGCAGCACCGGATGAATGAAGAATCGGGAGCTGTTTGAATTCGGAAATGTCCGCTTGTCGGTTAATCAGCCCCAATAGGTTGCTGCTCTCCCGAATATCGCCGAACAAGACAGCACCTACCATTTTGTTGTCGCGGATCAGCACTTTTTTATAAATCCCATTGACTTCATCCAGCACTTTCAGGGATTTTGTATCGTCGCCTTCCATAAATTTCCCAGCAGAGAACACATCGACACCGGACACCTTCAATTGTGTGGAGAGAACAGACCCTTCGTACCCTTTCTCTTCGATTCCACATATCTTTTTGGCCAATACTTTCCCTTGTTCATAAAGAGGAGCAACCAATCCATACACCATTCCGCGATGTTCCGCGCATTCCCCGACGGCATAAACATGCGGAACATTCGTCTGCAAATAGTCATCTACGACAATACCGCGATTCGT
The DNA here is from genome assembly GCF_022818495.1 of Fodinisporobacter ferrooxydans. Lineage (GTDB taxonomy): Bacteria > Bacillota > Bacilli > Tumebacillales > MYW30-H2 > Fodinisporobacter > Fodinisporobacter ferrooxydans. The sequence continues at coordinate 3,854,866 of NZ_CP089291.1, forward strand.
TAAAATGTTGCTGTCCCTTGCCAATTGAACATTGGGGCGAATGCCGACAGCCATGACCACCAAATCAGCGGCTGCCTTCGTACCATCTGTAAATCGAAGTCCTTCCACTCGTTTTCGCCCGATAATTTTTTCCGTATGCTTCTCGAGCAAAAAGTTCATGCCTTGCTTCTCCAGTTCGCGCTGCAACAATTTGGATGCGGCAGGATCAATCTGGCGCTCCATAATGTAATGGAAGATATGAACGACATCCACTTCCATGCCGAGATTCAGCAGACCTCTCGCCGCTTCCAATCCCAATAATCCCCCTCCGATCACGACCGCTTTTTTATACTGCTGCGAGACTTCGATCATTTTTTCGCAGTCTTTAATGTCCCGAAACGCAGTCACCCCGATCTTATCTGCTCCAGGTAACGGCAGCATAAACGGCAGGGAGCCTGTTGCGATAATTAATTCATCGTATGCCACGTGCCGTTTGTGGTCGGTATATACCACTTGGCGATCCGGATCGATTTTGACAACCGTTTCCCCTGTAAAAAGTTGAATTTGATTTTGTTGATACCAATTCCAATCATTAATCGTAATATCTTCAATCGATGTATCCCCTTGAAGTACCTTTGATAATAGGATACGGTTATAGTTCGGGTGTGGTTCACGTCCAAAAATCGTAATCTCAAAGGCTTCCCGATCCATGTTCAAAATCTCTTCAATACAATGTACACCCGCCATTCCGTTTCCTACGAGTACCAATTTTTTCTTCTTCATAAAAAACCTCCAAAACGATTGCACTATGACGCTTGTTTGGAATTTAAAGGATTTCGTTATTCTCGATCCCATAATTTTTGAATGATATTGCATCGAATGGCGATGAGATATTTA